>NZ_JAMQON010000001.1:0-362754 GCF_031624395.1 Halomicroarcula saliterrae | reverse complement strand
GGATCGCGCTGTTCGTGACCGACACCCGTGCGCCCCGAGTGACGACGAGGTTCCCGGGCTGGTCGGCCCGCGAGAATTCGTCCCCGCCGCCGTACTCGACGACGCAGTAGGCCAGTTCGCTGGCGACGCGGTCGGCCTGGTCGAACTGGACGCCGCCCCAGTAGCCCCGCGTCTCCTGTTCGCCGGTGAAGACGATGGGGTCGCCACAGCTCCCGACCGCGGAGAGCGCGCTGTCCGCGTCGACGTGGAGGCTGGCGTTCTGTCCGAAGACGACGCGCGTCCCCGGTTCGACGGTGAGCGTCGCCCCGTTCTGTACGCGCACGGTCCGGCTGACGAGATACTCGTCGCAGTCGCCGCCCCAGACGGTGTCGTCCACGACGCCGGAGGTCACTTCGACCGGACTCGAACACGTCGAGTCGCTGGCCGGCCGCAGACACGGGTCGAGTCCCGCGGTGTCACCCGAGACCGCGCCGGCGTCGGGCGTGTTCCCGCCGGTCCCGTCCGCCGTCGCGGTCGACGGCGGCGTCCCGGGCGTGGGGTCAGATGTCGTTGTCGTCGAACAGCCGGCAAGTCCCGCGGAAAGCGCGCCGGAACCGAACATCGCGAGGTACCGACGCCGCGTCGAGACGCTCGCCCTGGTGTCGTCAGTCATGGCTACTCTACTCCCACTCTGCCACCATCTGATATAAATCAACCTACGCCGCAATCAACCGTCGAGCGGTGTTTCAGACCGTGAAAAGCGAATCGAGTGGTGACTGGCTGCGGTCGTTACACCGTCGCTTCGGTGTCCTCGAAGGCCCACTTGACGACGCGGGCCTCGACGACGTCACGCTCCTCGACGTACGGGTCGTCGCGGTTCGAGAGCACGCGCTCGACCTCCGCGCGCATCTCGGCTTCCAGCTCCGAGTGGTCGGGTTCCTCACGGATATCGTTGAGCAGGGCCTCGAAGTCCTCCCGCAGGTCGAAGGAGGCCCGGGCGACGTTACACCGCGAGAGGGGACTCATCCCCGTTTCGAGGACGAGGTCGCGGACCGTCTCCCAGTCCGATTCACAGAAGTAGATGGACACCTCGCCGACGATGTCCTGCCAGGCGATAGCCGCCGAGTGCTTCAACAGCGGGACCGCCCGCGGCGGCAGGTCGAGGCGGCTACTGATGTCGGGGTTGCCACACAGGCAACACGCCTTCTCCGTCTTCCCGGTGTACATGCGGGCGCCTAGCGACCGGACCCATATGGCTCTGTTCCCGGACTGAACGGTTCGTTCCGAGCGCCCCTGCCTTATTTGTACCCCGAGACTGTTGTATCTACGATGTTCGACAACGTGCTCGCGTCCGTTCGAATCGGTGCCGCAGAGGTCGATACATTGCTGGAGACGGACACTGTCCGACCCGGCGAGACGCTCCCGGTGCGGGTCGTCGTCGACGGCGGGAAAGTAGACCAGGACATCGAGGCCATCGAGCTCGAACTCGAGACCCGACGCGAACGGGACGAGGCGACCGACGAATACGACATCTCGACCCACCGCGTTACGGGCCCGTTCACCATCGAAGCGGGCGAGCGGGAGGTCTTCGAGTCGGAGATTCCCATCCACCACGAGACCCCCGTGACGACGCTCGACGCGAAGACGAACCGCGCGAAGGTGTGGATAGACACGGACTTGGAGATAGACCGGGCCATCGACGCCGACGACACGGACTACCTGCAGGTCGCGCCGACCGAGCCGATGGCGGCCATGCTGGAAGCGGTCGAGCGGGCCGGCCACCGGCTCTCGAAGGTCACCGTCGACACCGACACCATCGCCACCAAGGACGCACAGGCCCAGCTCCCGGTCGACCAAGAGATCGAGTTCAAACCGACCGGCAGCCGGTCGTACAGCGAGCTGGAGCTCCACTTCATCCCCCGCGAGGAGGTCACCCACGTCCTGCTCGAGTTCGACCACAGCATCGGCTCCGAGAATTTCGAGTCCATGCAGGTGTACCACGACGACTACTCCGTCGACGAGCTCCGCCGGGCGTTCGAGCGCTTCGCCTGACCGCGGCGGGACCGGCGGCGGACTCGGACTGACAAGGTTTTAATCGCCGGCACCGGGAGACGAGGTATGAACACGGCCGAGCGAGTCGACCTCGTGAGCAGACACACACAGGAGGTCGTCACGGACGAGGAACTCGAGGAACTGTTCGAGGCCGGCGACCCGACGGCGTACATCGGCTACGCGCCCACCGGCGAGATGCACATCGGCCACTTCACGACGATGCGCAAGCTCGCCGACTTCCTGCGGGCCGGCGTCGAGGTGACGGTGCTCATCGCCGACCTCCACGCCCACCTGGACGACAACAAGAGCCCCTTCGACCTGCTCGACGCCCGCTCGGCGTACTACGAGACGGCCATCGAAGGGATGATAGAAGCCGCGGGCGCCGACCCCGACGACGTCGAGTTCGTCCGGGGCACCGACTTCCAGCTCGACGAGGAGTACACGCTGGAGATGTACCGCATGGCCGCCGAGACGACCATCGCCCGCACGCAGCGGGCCGCAAGCGAGGTCGTCCGCGAGTCAGAGAGCCCGAACCTCGGCGGGCTCGTCTACCCGCTGATGCAGACGCTGGACGTGAAGGCGCTCGACGCCGACATCGCCTACGGCGGCGTCGACCAGCGTGGCATCTACATGCTCTCCCGCGAGATTCTGCCCGACCACGGCGGAGACGCGCCGGTCTGTGTGTTCGCGCCGCTGCTGTCGGGACTGTCGGGCGGGAAGATGAGCGCCTCCGACGCGGCCTCGAAGGTGAACCTCACCGACTCGCCCGAGGAGGTCGAGGAGAAGATCGGCCAGGCGTACTGTCCGGCCGGCGAGGTCGAGGACAACGGCGTTCTGGAATATCTGAACCACCTCGTCTTCCCGGTTCTGGCCGTCGACGACGAGCCCTTCGTCGTCGAGCGACCGGAGGAGTACGGCGGCGACCTGACCTACGAGAGCTACGACGAGGTCGAAGAGGACTTCGTCTCGGGCGAGCTCCACCCCGCTGACCTCAAACCCGGCGTCGCGGCGGCCATCTCCGAGGTCGTAGGCCCCGTGCGCGAGCGCTTGAACGACGAGCCCGAGCTGCTGGCCGAGGCCTACCCCGAAGCGTACGGCGACAGCTGAACCGCGCGCTGCCGTTCCGACAACCCGAAGTCAGGCGCCCCGCTGGTTGGGGTATGGGAACTCCGCTCGCGAGCCGCGAGGCACAGGCCGAAGAAGTCGTCAGTCGGCTCCACGAGGCGTATCCGGACTCGACCATCTCACTGAACTACGGGAGCCGCCTCGAACTCCTGATCGCCGTCGTCCTCTCCGCGCAGTGTACCGACGAGCGGGTCAACGAGGTCACCGCGGAGCTGTTCGAGAAATACGAGACGCCCGAGGACTACGCCGAAGCGAGCGAGGAGCAACTCGCCGAGGACATCTACGGCATCACCTTCCACAACAACAAGGGCGGCTACCTGAAAGGTATCGGCGAGCAACTTCTCGCGGAACACGACGGCGAGGTGCCCGACACCATGTCGGCGCTGACCGACCTGCCGGGCGTCGGGCGCAAGACCGCCAACGTCGTGCTCCAGCACGGTCACGACATCGTCGAGGGCATCGTCGTCGACACGCACGTCCAGCGCATCTCCCGCCGACTCGGCCTGACCGAGCAAGAGCGCCCCGAAGCCATCGAGGCGGACCTCCTCGATATCGTCCCCGAGAGCGAGTGGCAGCAGTTCACGCACCTGCTCATCGACCACGGGCGAGCCGTCTGTGGCGCGCGCTCGGCCGAGTGCGGGGAGTGCGTGCTGGCCGATATCTGTCCATCGGCGAAGGGCGACAGCGACATCGACCTCGCGTCGGGCGAGCCCTGGTAGCGACGGCTCCGTGGGAGCTACTCCTCGCGCATCCGGACCGTCAGCACGGGCTGGTCGGCCGTCCGGACGACTTTCTCGGTGACGCTCCCGAGCAGGTAGCGGTCCACGCCGGTTCGGCCGTGGGTCCCCATCACGATGAGGTCCGCGTCCTGTTCGTCCGCGTACTCGCGGATTCGCTTGTACGGGTCGCCGTTCAGCACGGCCGTCTCGACCGGGACGCCGGCGACGCTGTCGGCCACGTCCGCGACGACGCGGCGGCCGTGTTCGTGGACAGCCCCCGCCGATTCTGGGGGTTTGTTGGTCATCCCGGTCTTGCTGGCCGCCGCTCGTTCCCGCTCTAGCTCCTCGCCGCCGACCATCTCCGTGCGCTCGACGCCCTCGTGTTCCTTCTCGACCATGCCCGACGGGCCGAAGTCGTCTTTCGCGACGAACAGGACGTGCAGGGTCGCGTCGTAGGTTCTGGCGTGTTCGACGGCGTGGTCGAGCGCGGCGTCGGCTCCGTCGCTGCCGTCTGTCGGAAAGAGGATGGTCTGGTACATCTCAGCCCGAATGTACGCGCCGTGATAATATCAATGCACGCGACTGTTTGGGACGCCGGTCAGAGGACGTACCGGATGACAAAGCGGGCCGTCCCCACGACGTAGGCGAGCATCCAGAAGATGACGTAGCCGAAGACGCCGATTCGGAGCCGCGAGCGCCAGTGGGACATCCGGTCGCCGCCGATTTCGTCCATGAGGATGTCCTCGTCGTAGTCGTTGTAGAGGTCGTGGCGGCGTTTCGCCCGGAAGATACGGACGATTCCGGTCCCACCGAACAGCAAGAGGGCGTAGGCCTGCAGACCGAGATACGCGTGGACGGCCGAGAGCCCGCCCAGCTGGTTCGGTAGTCGCGGAACCATCCAGAGCAGCATCGGCACCGTCGTCAGCAACAGCCCCGTCGTGACGAACTTCAGGTGATGCACGAGCACGCCCCAGGTGACCGGCTCGGTCTCGATGATGTAGTAGGCACCGTAGAGAAAGCAGGGGAAACTGAGGCTCACCATCACGAACACGACAGCGGCGACCAGCGCGTCCGACACCATGGCCGGCGTTAGGACAGGACGCGCTAAAACGTGCCGGATGCGGGACGCTCGCTCCCACACAGAAACGCGTCGATACGCATCGACAGAGAATAGCCGACAACGTGCAGTTATCGCGCTCTTTCTGCTCGAATGTATCCTATTTACGCTGAAAAACCGTGCAGATATAGACTTATGAGCCATCATGCAGTACGTATGCCCAGACAATGATTGGATCGGCGAACCGTCGGGATGTCGGCAACGGTGGACTGAACCCACCGAACAACAGGAGCGAATACTACTACGGCGAACGTGCGACGTGTGAACTCTGTGAGGTCGAACAGCAGTGTTTCGACCGCTACGGACTTGTGGCCTGTCAGGCGTGTCAGGCCGAGTTCCTCCCCTCCGGCGGCGGCGTCCTCTACTTCGGGTAGTCCCACAGCGGTAGCAATCGTCACGCTAACGGGCACGCCCCACGTACGTCCGGTCAATGAGCGATTCCTCGGACGAGCAGGCGAGTGCGGGACAGCCAGCGGACAGTCCTGCGGACCCCGATGCCGAGGAGGTCGAGGCGCTCCGCAAGCAGGTCGAAGAGAAGTACGACTTCGACGACTTCGGCCCGGCGGACATGGCCGAGATGTCGGCCGAAGAGTGGGAGGTCGCCTTCGACGCGGACTCCTGGATCACCGGCGACGAACTGCTCGACCGGGTCGAGCGCGACCTCAGGAACCGGGTGGCCAGCCGGGACGTCTTCGCCCGCGTCGAGCGCAACCGGAACCCCCCGCGCGTGCTCGCCTACTCCGACGAGGGGTACGCCATCGTCTACCCCGACGGCAGCGTCGAGGGCGAGGGAACCGTCCTCCGGGACGTGAAGCCGACGGTCGCACTGGCCTCGATGGAGAGCTACGACGTTCCGGAGTCGGTGCCCGAGAACCCGCTGCCCGAACCCGACGCGGTTCCCGAGGGCGGCGGCGAGCTCGGCAACCGGATGCTCCAGGTCATCGCCGGCGTGCAACTGCTGGCCGGGCTGGTGATGCTCGCCGGGGCGGTGCTCGCCATCGTCGGCGTCCTCGGCGGCCCCGGGACGAACATCGAGTTCATGGTCGTCGGCGGATTCGCCTTCATCGGCGTCGCGCTGGTGCTGTTTTTCACAGTGGCGAACGCGAGACTCTCCGATAAGTTCCGTGCCGAGGAGTACCGCGACCGACTGCGAGCCATCGGGCTCGAAGACGGCGAGCGCCCGGAGTTCGTCCCCGAGCTCACGGCCGAGGACGACCGGGAGACTAACGGGAGCGAGGAAGCCGACGAAGTCGGTGCGTAACGGTTCCTGCGGGTGGTATCCGGTGGGTTTATACAAACACAGTCCTGAAATCGGGACGAACATGAACAGGCGGGAATTCGTCCGGACTGCCGGGGGCGCCACGGCCGGCGCGGCCGCACTCGGTGCCGCCGGCCCGGCCGCTGCCCAGGAAGAGGGCACGAGCTCTGGCGGCGGTGGCGGCGGCGACGGCAGCACAGCCCCGGATTACGGCGGCTACCTCGACAACGTCGGGAACTTCGGTGGCCCGGCCAGTACCGTGGACGCGACGGGTCAGGACACGGTGACAGTCGAAGTCGGTGTACAGGCCAACGGCGGCCCCTACGGCTTCGGGCCGCCCGCCGTCCACGTCGACAACGGCGCGACGGTAGAGTTCGAGTGGACCGGGGACGGGAGCCACAACGTCGTCTCGGACGGCGAGGGGCCGCTCGACTCGGGAAGCACGGTCTCGGGCGCCGGCGTCAACTACGAGTACACGTTCGAGGAAGACGGCATCTTCAACTACCTCTGTGTGCCCCACGAGGCAAACGGGATGCTCGGGGCCATCGTCGTCGGCGAGGAGTACCCCACACAGACCGTGGGAACCGGCCCCGTCGAGGTCGACCCCCACTACGCCGGGGTCCCAATCCAGCCCCACTACGTCGGGTTCGGGGCCGGCCTCGCGGTGATCATCCCGCTGCTTTTCACCTTCTTCCAGCTGAAGTACGGTGAATCGCCCCACACGAGCGGAGGGAACAGCTGATGGCGTCGGAAGGCTCCACCTACGGCGATATCCACCGCTACGAGCCGCCGCGCGAGAGCACGGCCGCGGCGGTCGGCATCGTCCTGCTGACCGTCATTCAGGTCGGGCTCGTCGGCCTCTTTACCTACGGGATGCTCGCCGGCTGGGCGTCCGGTATCGGCACGACGCTTACTGTGAGTCTCATCGAGGCCAACATGTTCCTCGGTGGGGTGCTGACGGCCATCTTCATCGACCTCGCGTTCATCATGCTGCTGTACCGCAAGGAGTTCCTCCCCGACGTGATGATCGTCAAGAAGCGCCGCCGCAAGTGGGAGGACCTCTACATCCGACAGGACGACGTCGACGGCACCAAGATGGCCGACGGTGGCCAGTTCACCGAGACTGTCAAACGCGCGATCTACCCCTACTACAAGAAGTAATATGCCACTAGACGAAGACAAGTATCCGGCCGAGACGGGCCGACGACGATTCGTATCAGGTGTCGTAGGTAGCGCTGCGCTCTCTACTATCGGTGTCGGCGGTGCCGCCGCGGCCGACACGCTCACCGACGCGGCCGGCGAAGGTGGCGGGACGACCACGTTCGTCGCCGTCGAGAACACCGACGGTCCCGCGCCGCGCGGGATGCCTATCATCCCAATCGAGATCAACAACGGCGAGATATCCGGTATCTGGCCGGAGTACGACGAGGACGCCGGCGTCGCCATCGCCAGCGACTTCGGCGGGAGCGGTATCGACTACTCCTCGGCGTGGTTCCAGTACTGCGGCATCCAGAGTTCCGCCGGTATCTACCCGCAGGCCGACGCGGACAACCTCTTCCTCAACAGCCCGGGGTCGTTCGACTGGCAGGGCGACATCGAACAGGGCACGCCGCTGACCGTCGACATGTTCGACGACTACGAGTCGTGGGGCAACGGCATCGGTACGGCGGGGCTCGGCAAGCCCGCCAGCGCGACCTGGCGTACGACCGACGACGGCGGCGTCCCCGTCCAGATTATCCGGTCGACCCGGGTCGAGGAGATGGCCAACGGGAACACGGACCTCCCGAGCAGCGTCCAGAGCTTCATCTCGGAGGCGACCGACCAGGGCTTCATCGCCTGGCTCAACAAGTGTACGCACTTCTGCTGTGTCCCCGGCTTCAAGACGCAGGAGGGGAGCGCGAACTTCGGTGGCGCGAACGCCATCTACTGCCAGTGTCACCAGTCGGTGTACGACCCGTTCAGTCCCGTCCAGAAACAGTTCGTGGCGCTGCCGCGCCCGCCACAGACAGATGAATAACTAACCATGAGCCTAGAACGCAAAGACGACCACGACCACAAAGGGTGGATGAAATCGCGCGAGCTGTCGCCGCTCGAAACCATCTACCTCACGACACTCATCTGGCTCGACAAGCGCCTGCGCGTCGTTGACTATCTGGAGATCCTCGAGGACCTCTACTACAAGGTCAACATGCAGATGCCAAAGAGCCACACCGAACAGTACAACCTCGACAACAAGTTCTGGTACTGGTATCCGCTGTACGCGCTGGGGTCGTTCTCGACCATCGCATACATCGTCGCCGCCATCTCGGGCGCCCTGCTGGGGTTCTACTACGCCCCGGCAGCGGCGGCCGCCGACGGCTCGCCGACCGTGGCGTACGACTCCGTGTTGCTCATCATGGGCCAGCTGAACCTGGGCTATTTCCTCCGGTCGGTCCACCGCTGGGCCGCCCAGATTATGGTGGCCGCCGTGTTCCTCCACATGCTCCGTGTCTACTTCACGGGCGCGTACAAGGAACCCCGCGAGCTCAACTGGCTCATCGGCATCATCCTCATCTCGCTGACGCTGGTCTTCGGTTACACGGGCTACCTGCTCCCGTGGAGCCAGCTGTCCTACTGGGCGGGCCAGATCGGCGTCGAGATGTCCCTCTCGATACCGCTTATCGGCGAGTGGGTCGCACAGCTGATGTTCGGCGGGTTCACCCTGTCACAGGCCACGTTGCAACGGATGTACATCCTGCACGTGTTCTTCCTGCCGTTCATCACGACCGCCGTCATCGCCCTCCACATCGGTATCGTCTGGATGCAGGGCATCGCGGAACCACACTAAACCCATGAGCGACAACGACTCAGACAACGACGACGTTCGCACGGACGGCTCGGGCTCGGGTATCGTCGCCCCCGACGACGAGACCCCCTCGTGGTCCGAGCGCAAGCAGCGCACGCAGGGGCTCTCGCGGCTCACCTACGAGTACTTCGAGCGGGGCCGCCGCGAGGACCAGGACCTGCGCCAGCAGTCGGACTACGTCGAGCGCGACGTGCTCGCGTTCCCGGCCTGGCCCCACGAGATGATGCGGAACCTCGCCCTGACGAGCTTCTTCGTCGGGATGATTCTGTTCGTGGCGGCGGCGCTCCCACCGGAGATGCCAAACGCCGCGAACTCGGGAGTCACGCCCGCTATCATCCTGCCCGACTGGTATCTCTACTGGTCGTTCGGCCTGCTGAAACTCGGTCCGCTGAACCCCGACCTGGCCATTCTGGGCGGGGCGAAGATCATGGCTGACCGGACCTACGGCGTGTTGGCGAACGTCGTGGTCGTCGGCTTCGTCGCCATCGTCCCCTTCCTGAACAAGGGGTCGGCGCGACGACCCGTCGAGCAGCCGTTCTGGGCCGCCGTCGGCATGTCGGGCGTCATCTTCAGCCTGACCATCGCCGCGCTCTCCATCAAGAACCTCATCCCGATGGACTCGAACCTCCTGTTCGACCTGACGTTCCTGGTGCCCATCGTCAGCGCGACGATCACCTACGCGGTGCTGAAGACGATGCGTGAAGGCTACATGTTCACGCTGAACCGGCGCTACTACCGGCTGCGACCGCCGAAGTAATCGCGACGGTTTCCTCTGTTTTTGTATCTCGCTGTGATACTCGAGTTGCTACCGTTTACAGCCAGAACGCCCCGCTAACAGTGGTATCCAACACCGTTGCTAACAGCCGGAAAGCCCCGGCTGGCTTCGGGAAGGTGGACGACGCAAGCACTGGACTGAGCCTAGCGAAGGAAGCGCGCAGCGAGGCCCCCGACCGAAGCCAGCCGCCCCTTTCAGTCCCACCCAGCGCTGTTTGACCAGCCGGCTACGGGTGGACTTTCCGGCTGTCCGAGAGAGTCCAAACGGAACTCGCAACAGTTGTTGTAGCTAGCCCATCTCGCCGCAGTGAAGTAGCTGCCCGCCATAGCGACGCCAATGAGCGA
Organism: Halomicroarcula saliterrae; assembly: GCF_031624395.1. Classification (NCBI taxonomy): domain Archaea; kingdom Methanobacteriati; phylum Methanobacteriota; class Halobacteria; order Halobacteriales; family Haloarculaceae; genus Haloarcula; species Haloarcula saliterrae. The sequence continues at coordinate 352,540 of NZ_JAMQON010000001.1, read as the reverse complement.
GGACGACCCCGGTGCCGACGACCCGCCCCAGATAACCAGTGACGGCGAGGGCAAACAGCGGGAGGTCGTCGTCCCGCTTCGCGTCTACAAGACCGTCACGGTGTTCTCGACGCTGTTCGCGATATTCAGCGTCGTCGGCGGGTTCATCCTCGTCGACGTCGCGACCGACCGGGCGTCGGCTCCGGCCTCGGAGATCGACGTGCCGGTGGCCATCCTCGGCCTCGGCCTCATCCTCGCGGGCACTGTCGTCTACGCGTTCTCGACGCGCTTTCGCACCGAGGAGATGGGAAAGTCTAAAGACGACGCTGACGAACCTTCGGGTAATGGCTGACGAGTTCATCAAGGGCTTTGGCGCGCTCATGGTCGGCGGGCTGGGCTGGATGACCATCGCGGGCTGGTACCGGACGCCGAGTTTCGAGGGGGCACAGCTCATCGGGGAAGTCACCGTCGAGGAGCCGACGGTGTTCGACACCGCGGCGCTACTGCTGATGGACGCGTTCTTCTGGTTCGCCATCTTCGGCGCGCTGACGTTCTGGGTCGCGATTCCGCTGTTCTCGGAACTGCGCGCGTATCTCGACGAGCGGTCGGCCTGAGGCTGTTTCTGGCGGCGTTCTCACGCCCGACGCAGTGACAACTGTCCGGTTCGGCCGAGGAGAACGGACCGCGGGACAGACGGGCGGCGGAGATATCGTCACTGTCCGTCGAGGAGTAGCGCCACGAGAAGGTACAGTAGCGACCGGAACCGTCGTCAGATGACCGCGGACCAGGGTTCCTTGATGATCCAGAACAGCGCCTGGTAGCTGGCGTACATGAAGACGAGCGCGACCGCCACCAGCGCGCCCTTCGGGCGTTCGAGCGGGATGTCACGGCGCGCTTCGACCTTGCGGGACTCGAACTCGAAGAAGTCGGTGATGACCGCGCCGAGGACGAGCACCGACATCACGGTCCCGCCGTGTGCGGCGATGGTCATGTAGAGAAACGAGGTGATGACCAGCAGGAAGTTGGTCGCTGTGTGTGCCGGATGGCGGGTGATGGCCTCAGCACCGCCCTCCTCGTACTGGGACTCGTGTCGTCGGTGGGCCAGCAGGCGCGTTCCGAAGTTGGCGAGCACGAACACGAACAGCACGTACTCGATGACGAGCGCGCCACCGGGTGCCTCGCTCCCGAGGATAGTGTCCAGCGGCCCAAAGAGGATGACGTCTGGCTGCATGCCTGATTCTCTGTACGACGGCCATTAGTGTCTTTCCAATTTCTGCGGGTCACTGGAACCGCGAGAGGCTCTCGGGGACGACGGCCAGCCGTACCGTCCCCGTCCGCTGGACCGTCACGGAGTCGTGGCAGGCCACCGTCCCGGCCGCCTCGCCGTCGACGTACAGCGTGACAGTCGCCTCGTCGCGCTCGACGGACACCGAGAGCCCGTCGAGCGAGACCACCCAGTGGTCCGGATTCGTCTGGAACGGCGCGATCGGGGCGATGACGCCCACCGACCCCGACGGCGCGAGTACGGGGCCGCCGATGCGACGCGCGTAGCCCGGCGAGCCGGCCGCCGTCGCCAGGGTCACGCCGTCGGCGCGGAACTGGCCCACGACGTCGGTCGCCGTCTCGACGGCGTACTCGGAGATACGGGCGGCCTCCGCCGTGACCGCCGTCACGTCGTACATCGCCGTGCCGACGGCCGACCCGGCGGTGGCGATATCGAAGAGCGGGTGGGCTTCGACGCGGGCGTCGGCGAGCCCGGCCACCGCGGCCGGGGCCGACTCGCGAGCCACGGAGCGGACGCCCCGTCCGGCCGCGACCGGGACCACCAGCGGGTCACCGTCGGCGACCGCGACGGCCCGCACGGCCGTCTCCCCGACGGCGACGACCCGCTCGGTCTGTGGAACGCTGTCGACAGTCCCCGCGACCACTGAGGCCCCCGCCTCGCGGAGCCGGTCGCCCACTGCCGGGTCGCCGACCACGCCCACGGCGCTGTCACTCATTGACAGCGACTCCCCGCCGGTCGGAGAAAAAGTTGCCGCACTCGCGCTGGCAGACGCTGTCGAGATGACCACACGGTGAACGTCGGCGACTAGCGCTGCAGCCGTCGTTTGGCGTACGTCGCGAGCAGGGAGAGGTCCGAAAAGTGCGTCAGCTCCAGTATCGCGCGGCGGTCGCCGCGGTTTATCTGTTCGAGCGTGTCACTGTCAGTCCGGCGGAGGTCGGTCATGAGCTCGTCGTAGCGCTCGTTGGGCGCAAGATAGAGGAGTTCGGTCATCATCAGCCGAGCGCTGTGTTTCGGGGCCACGTCGCGGTGCCAGAGCGTGTCGTACACCGACAGCGTTTCGGCGTCGGTCTGGGGCTCGTCGGGGGTCAGCGCCGCGTCGACGGTGGCGGCGGCGGCGCGGGCCGACTTCATCCCCTTGTGGATTCCCTCTCCCCAGAGCGGGTCGATAGTGGGGACGGTGTCGCCGATGGCCATGAAGCGGTCCGTGCTCATCGACTTGGGCGGCTGTATGTGGGCCGAGCCGCGATGGGCCTGGGTCCCCTCGATTTTCTCGGCGTCGGCAAAGCGGGGGTCGGAGTCGAGCCAGTACTGCAGGTAGTCGTCGATTCCCATCCCGTCTTTGGCGTATCTGTGGTGGGAGCCGTTCTGGATGTAACACAGCCCGACTTTGGCGGTGTCGCCGCCGGTGTGGAAGATCCACGAGTAGCCACCGGGAGCGAGGTCGTGGTCCAGCCGAAGCATCATCCCGTCGCGCAGGTCGGCGTAGTCGTCGTGGTTCACGACCACGTTCTCGAACTCGTACTCGATGCCGATGGCCTGGTGTTCGCGCTCTAAGTTGCAGACGTCGAGTTTCTTCGCCAGCGGTGCCGCGGGGCCGGTGGCGTCGATGACGATGTCGGCGTACACTTCCTCGTCGCCGTCGTACCGGACGCCGACGATTTCGCCGTCCTCCATGATTGGCGCCGAAACCCGGGCGTCGAACCGGTAGGTCGCGCCTTTCTCGCGGCTGTCCTCGACGAGGAAGCGCTTGAAGTCGGCGAACTCCAGGACGGCACCGGTCTGGGTTCGGGTGTAGTGGTCGTTCGGTGATTCCAGCACCACCTTGTCGGTGTACTGCATCACGACCTCGTCCGGGATGGCGAAGGCCGTCATCGCCGACGGGAACGTGCCGGCGGTCGATTTGTTGCTCTGACGCGGGAACTCGTCTTCGGGCTCGGTTTCGAGGACCAGCACGTCGTAGTTCCGCTCGGCCAGGTCGCGGGCGCACTGGCCGCCGGCGGGACCAGCCCCTGCTATCACCACGTCAAAGCGGTCGCGCATAGTCGGTAGGTACGCCGTCTGGCTAATCAGTCTTGCTTTATTGGCTCCCGGGTCCGTCTCTCGAAAGGGTAAAGAAGCCACCAGTCACAGCAGTGTCCATACCGAGAGACGACAGATGGTCCTCAAATCAAGCGCGGCCGCGCTCGCCGACAGTCGCCGGCTACCGACAGCGGTCCGGTCGGTGCTTGGCTACTACGCCGACACGGGCGTGTTCGACTACGGCAGCCTCTCGCTGAAATCTGAGATCGACGACCGGACGGAGCGGATGCTCGACGACGTGTACGACCGCATCGAGACCGCGCTGGCCGAGGAGTTCGGTCGCCCCGTCACCTTCGACTACGACACCAAGCTCATCCTGCCCGCGCAGCTGACGCTGGGGTACGTCTACCGGGCGGCCCGGCAGGACGCCGACGGGGACCCCGTCGCCGACGACATCGCCACGGGCGTCCCGCCAGTCGAGGGGGCAGCGCTCGACGGCGAGTCCCCGACGCTCACCCCGCGCGAGCGGGTCGTCCGGGCCGAGCAGATGACCCGCCTCTCCATCGAGGCCCTGGTCGACGGCGACATGCGCGACGCCATCAACGACGCCGAGTTCGAGGACTTCGAGGTGGACTTCGAGGCGGGCGAGGGCGACCGCCGCCGCGTCGCCGAGACGGCACAGGCTACCCTGCAGTCACATCTCGACAGCCTGCTCGACGGCCTTCCCGACGCCGTAGGCGAGTCCTACCAGTGGGCGGTCGACTACAGCGAGGCCCACCAGGACCGGGACGACTACTTCCGCGAGCTGATGGACGATGCTGAGGCCGGCGACGGCGAGGCCCTCGATGCCATCCGCGAGGAGTACAAGTTCGCGGACTACGAGGAGCCGCCGGCCACGCTGTCGGCCGCCGAGCAGGCGCTCCCTTACAGCAAGACCCAGTACGCCCGCGTGGGCGTCATCTACGACGGCATGCTGGACCTCTACCGACTCGCCGGCCTGGAGATAGACGACGACTTTGCGAAGGCCATCGTGCTGGCCATCATCGGCGCGCAGGTGTGGTTAGACGACATCGACGACTACGCGGACGACCGCGCCGAGGGCCAGTTGACGCCCGTCACGGCCGAGTACCTGCTGGCGCCGGACGACCGGGCCGCCTACAACCACGTCGTCGACATCACCGAGCAGTATCTCGACCTGGCCAAGGAGTACGCCACGGCCGCCGACTCGCCGCTGACCGGTGTCGCCGTCGAGTACATCTACCGCTCGGGGAAGCCCGAGGTCCTGCCCGGCCATCACTGAGGGATTTCAGCGCAGTCTGAAGAACGTCCGGTCACCCTCGGAAAAGTAGTCGAAGTCCATCACCAGATACAGCGGCGACTGGCCCCGGGGGGCCTCGAACGCGATTTCACCGCGGCGTCGGCTGTCCGGCGCGATGGGGCTGCCCTGTGAGAACTCCCGGTCGAGCACGGTCGACCCCGCAAGCGACGTGTCGTACGAGCGGCCGACGTCGTCTTTGAGTGACAACTGGAGCAGCGTCGAGACGGTCAGCTCCTCCGAGCCGGTGTTCTCGACGGTGACATCGGGGATGACGTACTCGTTGCCGGTCTCGGGCGTGAAGTAGCCGCTGCCCGTCGACGTCCGGAACGAGTTGACGGTGAGTCGGGTGTCCTCGTAGGCCGCGGTGTCGCCGGTGTCGTACACTGGCACCGCGAGGGTCTGGGTGAGAGTGCGCCCCGACCCCTGTGTGCCGAGGTCGACGACCGCGCGGTCGTAGCTGAACAGCGACTCTTCGAGGTCGACGTGCAGCGAGAGTCCCGCGGCGTCGTCGGGCACCTCGAAGGCGACGATGCCCCGGGTCACTTCGCCGGGTGCCAGCTCGCCGCTGTCGAGACCGTCGTCGGACAGGACGAACGACTGGTCGTACTCGTAGGACTCGCTGTCCTTGATCGCAAGCTGCAGGAACGACGAGAAACTGACGTACTCGCTGTCGTGTTTGTTCTTTGCGGCCACATCGACGACGACGAACTCGTTGCCCGTGTCGGCCTCCGTATACTCGCCGACGGTCGCCGTCCGTTCGACGCTGTAGGCGACCAGCGCCAGCCGGTCCCCCTCGATGACATCGCCGAGCGCGGCGTCGGCGGCGTCACCTGTCGACCGGTCCGGCGGGCGCTCCGTCGCGGTCGTCGGCGGCGTTTCGGCGGCCGCCGTGTCGGTCCCGTCGGCCTCGGTGACCTGTTCGGGCGGGTCCACGTCGTCAGAGGAACAGCCGGCGAGCGCGATACTACCGACGAGCCCGGCGACGCCGGCGAGATACCGTCGGCGGCTCCCCCGTGTCTCAGCCCAGTTTCGTCCTTTATCCATCATGGTACCAACGCGTGTCAGACGGTATAGAAGTATCGGAGCAGCCGTACAGTGACGGCTACGGACGGCTGTGCCGTACCGTCAGCGCGCGTACTCCGGTTCGCTCTCGGGCGCCACATCACGTCCCTCGTCGCCGACGACCCGCCGGTCGGGCAGTTCCGTGTCCGGTTTCCGCCCCAGGGTGAGGAGGCGCTCGGTGAGCGTGAGCTCCTCGGGGCTCGGACTCGGTTTCTGTATCGGTTCGTACTCGACGGCCAGCCCGTCGGGCGCCTCGGCGATTCGGACGGCACAGAGCTGGTAGGACGGGTAGAACACCGGCGGGAGGACGCCGATGAGGCCGTCGCGGCGGTGGAGACGTTTGAGCCAGGTCCCGGTGTTGACCAGCAGGCCGCCGTCGACTGACTGCATCGTCGGCCGGTGGGTGTGGCCGTAACAGTAGACGCTCGTCCGGGGCTTCTCGGCGAATATCTCCCGGGCCGCGTCCTCGTAGGGCGCCTCGGCGTCGACGGTGAGGTCGGTCTCGAAGACGCCAAAGCGGTCGATGGTTTTCCGGATATCCCGGCGGAGCAGATACAGCGGGATACCGACTAACAACAGCAGACCGGTGATGGCGACGTTGACTGCGAGCAGGAACCAGACCGCGGTCCCGGCGGCGCCGAACTGCGCGAGAAACGCCGTCGTCACGGTCACGGGCGTCGTCCAGACGCCGAGGATATCGAGCCCGGCGACGACGGCGAGGACGGCGCTGACGTTGAACAGCAACAGGAAGGGCAACAGTGCGTACCGGAGCAGCGGGTTCATCTCCCGATAGAAGTATTTCGAGAGCAGCCACACGGGCATCCGTTCGGTGGGCGTCACCGCCTGTACGTCCTTCAGCCAGTTGTACCGGCCGCGGTCGGAGAGCTGGCCCGCGCGCGAGGTGACGAGCGTGTTGTAGTAGTAGCCAAGCGGCGTCGAGTTGGGGTCGCCCCACTCCGAGATGCGGTTGTTGGGGTCGTGCTGGTGGCCGTGCTCGAAGTGGACGACGTGGTCACCGACCGCCCGGGTGAGCGACTCCGCCTGAACGAGTTCGACGTTGTACTCGGCAAAGCGCTCGACGTACTCCTCGTAGGCGGCGAGCTCGTGGTCGTGGTTGCCCGGCAGCAGGGTGATATCGACCTGTTCGCCGGTCGCCCGCAGCTGGTCGAACAGCTCCGGGTACGTCTCGGCGAGGACGTCGAACTTCCGGAGCCCCTCGACCTGCGTGAACTCCCACAGCCCGAAGGCGTCGCCGTTTATCACCAGCTCGGCGTTCTCGTCGGTGTCTTCGAGACGGCCCAGAAAGGCGAGCAGCTCGTCGAGAAAGTCGATTTCCTCCAGTTGCTCGTCGCCGCCGATGTGGAGGTCACTGATGACGTAGCAGACGCGGTCGTCGCTGTCACCGCCCATTGCAGTGGGTTGGTCGATCAACGGTAATGGTATTTGGGGGTCACTAACCTCAACTTTCCCATTGCGTCGTGCGGTTTCGACCCGGGTTCGTCAGGTAGCGTCGGCTACGACCTGCCGAGTGCGGCCTCGAACACCCGCTGGGCGCGTTCGTAGGCGGCGTTCCGGTCGACGATAGGGTCGGTGTACTCCGGCGCGAGCCGCCGGCGTTCCGCAGCCGAGAGGGTGGGCCACTCGACGGCGTTCCCCGGCGCCACTCCGCGGAGTTCCGGGACGTACGTCGTGACGTAGTCGGCCCCGTCGTCGTACTTGTCCATCTGGGCGACCGGGTCGAAGATGCGTACGTCGACTGAGTCCGTCCCGGTGGAGGCGGTCCACTGCCAGTTGGCGGCGTTGTTCGCCGGGTCGTGGTCGAGGAGTTGTTCCTCGAAGTAGCGCAGTCCTTCGCGCCAGTCCACGAGCAGGTGTTTCGTGAGAAAGGACGCGACGTTCTGGCGCGGCCGGTTGTGGACGTACCCCTCCTCGTTCAGCTGGCGCATCCCCGCGTCGACGAGCGGATACCCCGTCTCACCGCGTTTCCACGCGTCGAGTTTCTCGGGGTCGTTCTCCCAGTCGATGGCCTCGGGGAAGGACTTGTAGTTCTCCGACGGGAGCGAGGGGTGGTGGTACAGCAGGGTGTAGTTCTGCTCGCGCCAGGAGAGCTCGTAGCGGTACTTGTCGACGTTGCGCCGGGCGTCGCCGTCGACCGCCTCGTACCGGTCGGTGGCGTCGGCCCACAGCTCCCGAATCCCGAGCATCCCCGCGGCGAGATACGGCGAGATGCGAGACACCGCGCCAGCGGGCCGTTCCACGGCCGCCTGCATGTCGTCGCGCGTGTCGCTGTAGGACTCGATACCGTCGGCGAGGAAGCTGTCCCAGCGGCTGCGGGCGGCGGCCTCGCCAGCAGTCGGGAGCGCGATATCCACCTCGGCGTCGGGAATCGCCTGTGGGGCCGACACGTCGGCGAGCGCGTCGGCGGCCGGCGTCGGTGCCGGCGCTGGCTTCGCGTGGGTCCGCCAGTCGTCGTAGAACCGGCTGTGGTTCTCGTATCGCGGTTCGAGGTCGGCGGGGTCGACGAGCACGAGGTCGGTGACGGACTCGGTCGGGACGGCGTCGTCGACCGCGCGCTGGCGCTCCCGGCGGACCGGTCGGTAGTGGTCGTTGTAGAACACCCGGTCCGCGTCGTGTTCGTCGGCGACGGCCGAGAGGGCGCTGGCCGGGTCGCCGACGCGGACGAGCAGGTCGCTGCCGCGCTCGCGGTACTGCGCTCTGAGTGCCCGGACACCGTTCGTCCAGAACGCCCACTGCCGATCGCCCACCGCCGCACGGACCTCGGGGTCGACGACGAAGACGGGGACGACGGTGTCGTCCGCCGCGGCGGCCGCGAGGCCGCGGTTGTCCCGGATTCGGAGGTCCCGCTGGTGCCAGAAGATATGCATAGGACGACTAGTCGCCCGCCCGGCTTGGCTTCGACCCCAACTCTGTTGTGTATGTCACAATGTGACAACTGGCTATGGCTCCGATCAGCGGTCGTCGTACATCGTCCACAGCGTGTGGCCCGAAAGCGTGACCAGTGCCAGCGCAGATATCAGGATGACGTAAAATAGATCGACGCTCACCGGGCCGAGCGCGACGCTGTGCTCGCCCGGTCGTGTGATGTGCAGCGTCGCCACGACCCCGCCGATACCGACGACGAAGTGATGCCACTCGTAGAGCCGGTTGAGGTCCATCGGCTCCCAGTTCGCCCGCCGGACTAACCAACCTTTCCGTCGCCGGGAATAGCTTTAGTTACACCTGCGCCGACGGGGTAGATATGACACGAAGCGACAGCACGTCGCGGCGGCGAGTACTGTTCGGCACCGGTGTCGCAATCGGGACGGTCGGCCTCGCCGGCTGTGGGATTCCGGGTGGCGGCGGTGGCGAAGAAGAGGAAGAGGGTGGCGGCGAAGAAGGCGGTGGTGGCGAAGAGGAAGAAGACGACTAATCACGGAACGGGCCGGTCGATGCAGCGTGGTGGCCGGGCGCGGCCTCCGTGCCGCGCCGGCGGGGAAGGGCAGGGCTGTTGCGGCTAGCATCCGGTGAGCGAAGCGAACCGGTTCGACCGCGGCGCGCGGACTGCCGCGCCGGAGGCGCGAAAGAGCACGCCGCGATTTTTCCCCAAGTTTTTGCCCGAGCGAGCGCGCCGGAGGCGCGCGAGTGACGGTGCAAAAAGTGGTCTAATAGAACTCTCGAACCAGGTCCATCGCGCCCTCGGGCGCGCCGTCGGGAATCTCGGCCATGGAGCCTTCGACGCCCTCGCGCTCCTCGAACGGCACCGAGTCCTCGTCCTGGTAGAGCACGCCCATGTACTCCTTGTCGCTCTCCAGAATCTTGTCCTTGGCCTGCTCGCGGTCGAACCGGTCGTGGTCCGTCTCCTCGACGTCCTCGATGGTGTCCCGGAAGTAGTCGTAGGTGTCGACGTCGTTGAACGTCACGCAGGGGCTGTAGACGTTGACGAAGCCGAAGCCGTCGTGCTCGATGGCCTCCTGTACGATCTCGGCGTGACGCTGGGAGTTCGAGGAGAACGTCTGAGCGATGAAGGTCGCCCCGGCGGCGAGCGCGAGCGCCTTGGGGTTGACCGGCGGCTGGTTCGGCCCGTCGGGCGTGGTCGCGGTCTCGAAGTCCTCTCGGGAGGTCGGCGAGGCCTGGCCCTTGGTGAGCCCGTAGATGCGGTTGTCCATCACGACGTAGCTCATGTCGACGTTGCGTCGGACCGCGTGGATGAAGTGGCCGGCGCCGATGGAGTAGCCGTCACCGTCGCCACCGGAGACCATCACTTCGAGGTCGGGGTTGGCCATCTTGACGCCGATTCCCACCGGGAGAGCGCGGCCGTGGACGCCGTGCAGCGCGTAGCTGTGCATGTACGTCCCTATCTTGCCCGAACAGCCGATGCCGGCGACGATGAACGTGTTGTCGGGGTCGTTGCCGGTCTCGGCGAGCGCTTTCATCATGCCGTTCATCGTCCCGAAGTCACCACAGCCGGGACACCACGTCGGTTGCTTGTCGGACTTGAAGTCCGTGAATCGAATATCTGAGCTCATTCTGCTTCCACCTCCTGTGTACCCGCCGAATCGGCGAGCGTCGATTTGACCTCCTCGGCCAGCTCGTCGGCGTCGAAGCGGACGCCGGTGTACTTGTTGATGCGTTCGACCCGCTCTAGGACGTCGTGCTCGATAACGTCTGCGAACTGGCCGGTGGCGTTACACTCGACGACGATGGTCGTCTCGGCGGCCGCGACCTCCTCGCTGAGGTCGGGCCGCGGGAAGATGTACGGCACCGAGAGGAATCGCACGTCGTAGCCGTCCTCGGCGAGGAACTCCATGCCCTCCCGCATCGCGCCCTCGTTCGAGCCCCACGAGATGACCAGCGTGTCAGCGTCGGGGTCGCCGAACTCGCGGTAGTCGAAGCTCTCCTCTTCCCGTGCGGTCTCGACCTTGCGGTTGCGCTTGTCGACCTGCTCGACCCGAACGTCTGTATCCTCGGTCCGGCGGCCCAGTTCGTCGTGTTCGAGGCCGGTCGTCATGTGGGCCCCGTCGGTCGTGCCCGGGAACGCCCGCGGTGAGACGCCGTCGGCGGCGGGGAAGTGCGCCTGGAAGCGTCCCTTCTCGTCGAGCCACGCGTCGATGTCGCTCTCGTCGACGACCTTGCCGCGGTCGACCTCGACCTCGTCCATGTCGAAGGTCTCGGGCGAGAACGTCTGCTCGGTGACGGCCATCGCCAGGTCCGAGACGAGGAAGACCGGAATCTGGTACTTCTCGGCGAGGTTGAACGCCTCGACGGTCTTCCAGAAACACTCCGAAATCGTGGTGGGCGCGACGACGAAGCGCGGAATCTCGCCGTGGCCGCCGTACAGCGTCATGTTGAGGTCGCCCTGTTCCTGTTTGGTGGGCATCCCCGTCGAGGGGCCGCTCCGCATCACGTCACAGATGACCAGCGGCGTCTCGCTGGTCGCGACCAGCCCGAACGTCTCGGTCATCAGGTCGATACCGGGACCCGACGTGGCGGTCATCGAGCGAGCGCCGGCCCGCGCCGCACCGAGCGCCATGTTGATGGCGGAGAGCTCGTCTTCGGCCTGGACGACCTTGCCGCCGAACTGGTCGATGCGGCCGGTGAGGTACTCCATCACGTCTGTGGCCGGTGTGATGGGGTAGCCGGCGTAGAACCGGCAGCCGGCAGCGATGGCGCCCATCCCGATGGCCTCGTCGCCATTGAGCAGGACGTAGTCCTCGTCGGTGGTCTCGACATCGTAGTCGGTGTCGAGGTCGAACTCCTCGCGGACGTACTCCTGGCCCATGCGGGCGGCCTGTTTGTTGTTCTCGACGATGGCTTCGCCCTTGTCGCCGAAGCGTTTCTGGAGGCTCTCGTCCAAGTTCTCGATGGGGAAGTTCGTCACCTCACACGCCGCGCCCAGAGCGACGACGTTGAGCATGATGGCGCCGCCGGCGTCCTCGGCGAGCCGTTTCAGGGGGACCTCCAGGGCGGTCGCGCCGTGGGGGACCTCGACGTCCTGCATCGTCGAGCGCTCGCCGTCGTAGATGACGACGCTGTCCTCGTGGAGTTCGTCCTCGTTCTCGTGGACGGTCCGTTCGGTCAGGGCGATGAGGATGTCCAGCCGGTCGACGACGCTCTCGACGCGGTCGACCGAGGTCCGGACTTTGTATGCGGTGTAACCGCCGCGTATCCTCGATGCGAAATCCTTGGAGGTGAAGACGTGTCGACCGGCCCGGGAGAGAGCCTGCGCGAAGATTTTCCCGGTAGAGTCGATTCCATCGCCGGCTTCGCCGCCGATGGCCCAGTTGAGGTCGTCTGGCATACTACCACACGGGTAGCCTGTGGTGGGTGAAAAGGCTTCTGTGTGCGCCCGCGCGCGTGCCACGTGCTCCACCGGCCCGCGACCGAAATTCCCTTGTCTCCGTGCTCCAACGTCCGGGATATGGACGAACGTTCACTCACGGTCACTGCCGTCCGCGAGGTCGGCCCCGACGCCATCGCCATCGACGTCGAGACGCCCGACGAGTTCTCGGCCCAGCCCGGCCAGTTCGTCAAGCTCACGCTCGAAGTCGACGGCGAGGACGAATCCCGGTTCTACACCATCTCCTCGCCCGACGTCGACGGCGTCTTCGAGATGACGGTGGGTATCGACCCCGACGGCGAGGTCGCGCCCCATCTGGCGGAGCTGGAAGCGGGCGACACGGTCCGCATCGCCGGCCCCTTCGGCTCGGACTACTACGAGGGCGAGTCGCGCGCGGTCCTGCTGGCCGGCGGCCCCGGCATCGGCCCGGCCATCGGTATCGCCGAGCGGGCGCTCGCCGACGGCAACGAGGCCGCCGTCGTCTACCAGGACGACGCACCCATCCACGAGGATCGTCTGGACGTGCTCCGAGAATCGGGCGTGCTCGTCCACGTACTGGACGGCGACGCCGACCTGACCGACGCGGTCGCCGAGGCGAGCGCCGACGGCGGCCAGGTGTTCGTCTACGGCTTCGCCGACTTCCTCGACGACGCGATGGCCGCGCTGGAGGCGGCCGGCGTCGAAACGGAGGACGCCAAGGTCGAAAACTTCGGCTAGCAAACTGGTTTGTGACTGACTGCCGGCTTCGTGTAGCGTCCGGGTCTTGCTGGCTGTGCTACTGCCTCCTCCGTGGTCCCGGAAACACGCTTCCGGTCAGCTGTTCCGCCGCCCGGCCCCGAACAACCGCTGGGTGAGCGACCGATCGGTCTCGCGTTCGGTGAGCAGGACGGTCCCGGCGACCTCGTCGACGACGTTCAGGTGGAGCGAGTCGGTGACCAGTCGCGCGAGGATACCCTGCTCGGTCGCACCGAGCATCACCATCGTGTGGTCGGCCGCCTCGCGTTCGATGGCGCGCTCGATATCGCCCGAGTCGTCGACGATACGGGTCGCATCGTCGAGGTCGTGGCCCTCGGCCCACTCGGCGAGGAAGGTTTCACCCGCTTCCTGCTCGCCGGGGTCGACGACGTGCATGAGCGTTATCTCGCCGCCGGTGGCCTCCCGCAGGCCGCGCGCTATCTCGGCGCTCAGGTCCGAGGCCGGCCCGCCCGCGGTCGGCACGAGCATCCGGGAACAGTCGCCGCCGCGGTCCTTGACCACGAGGAAGTCCGCCGGGAGCTGGTTCGTGAGTTCGGCTATCGGCCGCTCTGCGCGCGCACTGGCCCACAGGCCGTGTTTCTCCCAGTTCATCAGAACGAGGTCGGGGCGGGTGCGGTTCGCCCGGTCGAACACCTCCTCGAACGACCGGTGGGAGACGATGGTCGAGGTCTCGAAGGCGACGTCGTACTGTTCGCCGATGCGCTCGATGTCCTCCAGCTGACGCGATGACTCCTCGACGATTCGCTCTCGCTGTCGTCGGTCGTCGGCCGCTTTGCTCTGTTGGGGTGCCTGAACGACGTGGGCGACGTGGACCGTCCCCTTCTCTCGGGTGCTCGCGAGCGCACACGCCAGTTCGACCAGCCCCGACTCGGTGCGGGGGTTCGCGATGGGGACGAGCACGCGGTACGACTCGGGGTCCCGGACGAAGTCCTCGACCGTGTCGACCAGCGGGACGTACGACCGGCCGGCGAGGTTGCCCAGTAGCCACTCGCGGACAGAGAGCCGCCGCACGTGTTCGAACCGGGCTGTCTCCAGCCGCTCTTCCGTCGTCTGGTAGTAGTTGACGATGGTGACCAAGACGACGCCGCCGACGGTGTTGCCAAGCATCACGGGGATGACGAAGTCGGTCATCGCAAGCAGGAAGGGGAGGTCGCCGACGAGCATCAGATACGTCGCCTCGGTGAAGGAGACGACGACGTGGAAGAGGTCCGCGAGCGGAATCACCAGGAAGGCGAGATAGACGACCAGCAGCCGGGTGATGGTGTCCCGGGCCGCGAAGTTCATCCAGACGACGCCGGCGACGACGAGTCCGGCGAACGCCCCCTTGAAGAACAGCTGCCACCGGGTGGTCTCGTAGACCCCCTCGACGGCGAGGTTAGCCGCGACAGCCGCCGCCTCCGGGCTGAACACGCCCCCGTAAGCGAGCACGACGGCCCCGATGGCTCCGCCGGCGAAGTTGCCCGCCGCGACGATACCCCAGTGGCGCAGGAGTGCGGGAATCGACGCCAGCCGCTCCAATGTGAGCGCGACCGGCGGGAGCGTGTTCTCGGTGTAGAGCTGGTAGCCGCCGATGATGATGTAGATGAAGCCGATGGGGTACAGCAGCGCCGCGAGGATGCTGCTGTCGGTCTTGGGGTACATCGAGGCGTAGACGAGCAGCGTGATGGTGATGGCGAAGCCGCCGGCCAGCGCGCTGAAGAACAGCTCACGGGCGCCGGAGGTTATCTCGTGGTCGGCGTCGGCGACGATGCGCTGGAACACCTCGTCGGACGAGAACTTGTCGGGCACCACTTCGCCCGTGACGGGGACCTCCTGTTCCCCGTCGGCGTCGTCCGACGACCGAGTGATACCGCGTGAGTCAGCCATTACCCGCCCATGACCCAGCGTGCCCAAGAAGGTTCGTTTTTCGACCGAAACCGCCGGAAACGGACGCTCTCACTCCGACGCCGTCTCCAGTGACTCGACCACCACGGTCGAGATGCGGGCGCCGTCGACGGTCGCGACTTCGATGCGGTACCCGTCGGCCTCGACGCCGTCGCCGGGCTCGGGAATCTCGCCCAGCCGCGCGAGGACCAGCCCACCGATGGTCTCGACGCCGTCGCTCTCGAACGTCGACCCCAGTTCGTCGTTGACGAGCGCGAGCGAGACGCCCCCGTCGATTTCGTACCGGCCGACACCGAGCTGTCGGACCGAGTGTTCCCGCTCGTCGACGTCGAACTCGTCTCTGAGGTCGCCGACGACGGCCTCGACGACGTCTTCGATAGTGACGATGCCCTCGAACGCCCCCCACTCGTCGATGACCGCGGCCATCTGCTGGTGTTCCTCGCGGAACTGCAGCAGGATGTCGTCGGCAGTAGCCGTCTCCGGGACCATGAGCAGGCCGCGGGACAGTGCTTGGGCCGTGGTCTCTCCGTCGGTTTCGATGGCCCGTAACACGTCCTTGACGTCCAGGAACCCGACCACGCTGTCGCGGTCGTCGGCGCCGACGACCGGGTAGCGGGTGTGGCCGGCCGACAGTGCCGTCTCCCGAATCTCGGCCAGCGAAGCGTCGGCCGGGATGGCCACCACGTCCGGCCGCGGGACCATCACGGTCCGGACGGTGGTGTCGTCGAGGTCGAACACACGCTCTATCATCTCGACCTCGGCAGTATCGACGTGGCCCTGCTCGCTGGAGCGGGCCAGCACGCGCCGGATTTCGCGCTCTTCGAGCGTCTCCTCGGTCTCCGAGGCCGGTGGGATACCGACGAGTCGGGTAAAGGCGTTGGCGGTCCCGTTGAACACGACCAGCCCCGGGTAGAACACGTAGTAGAACAGTTTCATCGGGGGCGCGACCAGCAGAGAGAGCCGCTCCGCCTCGGCGATTGCGATGGTCTTGGGCGCGAGTTCGCCGAAGACCACGTGGAGAAAGGTGATGAACGAGAATCCGATGGCGAACGCGACCAGGTGGAGCAGGTCGGCCGGCAGGAGCGGGCCCAGTACGGGCTCGATGAGCGAGGCGACGGCCGGCTCGCCCGCCCACCCCAGCCCCAGCGAGGCCAGCGTGATGCCGAGCTGGGTGACAGCGAGGTAGTCGTCGAGATTGGTCATCACGTCCTGCAGCGTCTCCGCGCCCGCCCGGCCCTCCGCCGCCAGCTGGTCGACCGAGGTCGAGCGCACCCGGACGAACGCGAACTCCGTCGCGACGAAGAAGCCGTTTAGCACGACCAGCACGAAGGCGATCAGGAGCCGCCCCAGCGCGAACGCGATATCTACCATCGGTGCCTCCGGGTCCCCGCACGCGGACGACGTCGAGCCATACCCTGACGTGTCGACCTGGAGACTTAAACGATGACGGATGGACGACCGGGCGCCGGCCACACGCCGAGACGGCGTGGTCACCCGTATCTCGCCGGATGTCGGCCGTTTTTATCGGTCGAACCCTAAGAGACGCTCAATGTACACCGACGAGCAGTTTGACTACGACGTAGCGGTCGTCGGCGGGGGCCCCGCCGGATTGACGAGCGCACTGTACACGACCCGTCTGGGCATGGACACCGTCGTCGTCAACCGCGGCGGCGGCCGTGCGGCGATGATGACCGACACCCACAACGTCATCGGCGTCACCGAGGACGTCTCGGGCAACGAGTTCCTGCAGACGGCCCGCGAGCAGGTCGAAGACTACGGCGGGACCTACCGACGGGGCTTCGTCGAGTCGGTCGACCCGCTCGGAGACGCGGACGGGTTCGAGGTCGCGACGGACGACGGCGAGGTGACGGTCAAGCGCGTCGTGCTGGCGACCGGCTTCGCCGACGAGCGCCCGGACCCGCCGCTGCCCCGCACCGGCAAGGGGCTACACTGGTGTCTCCACTGTGACGCGTTCATGTTCGTCGGCGAGCCCGTCTTCGTGATGGGGACCGGCGACTCGGCCGCCTACGTCGCGATGATCATGCTGAACTACACCGACGACGTGGACATCCTGACCCGCGGCGAGGAGCCCGAGTGGAGCGACGACACCCAGAGAATGTTGGACAAACACCCGGTCGAGGTCGTCGACACCGAACTGTCGGGTAAACGCACCGACGACAACGGGTGGCTGGCGGCCTACGAGTTCGAGGACGGCAGTGTAAGAGAGTACAAGGGCGGCTTCCCGATGCTGGGCTCCGACTACCACGCCGAACTGGCCGACGGTCTCGGCGTCGAGCGCAACGACGACGGCACGGTCGCCGTCGACGACCACGGCGAGACGAGCGTCGCCGGTGTCTACGCGGTGGGCGACCTGACCCCCGGCCACAACCAGATTCCCGTCGCTATGGGCGAGGGGGCCGACGCGGGCATCGCCATCCACAAAGACCTCCGGAAGTACCCGCGCTCGCTGGACGATATCGAGGCCGAGGGCGCGGTCGAGGACGTGGATGTACCCGCCATCTCGCCAGACCTGTTCGCGACGGCGCTCGCCCACGAGGGCCACGCGGCCGGGCCGCGCGCCCTCGACGAGGACGAGCCCGAAGCCGCGGCCGACGACGACTGAGACGCCCTCGGGCGACAAAACCTATTATCGACGGCCCCGAAGTGTCCGCATGCGCGAGGCAAGTCGCACGACGCGCCAGCGCATCGCGGAACGGTTGCGCGATGAGCCAATGGCCGCGGGCAGTATAGCCAACGACTTCGAGATACCGACGAGCACTGCGCTCACACACGTCGAACACATCGCCAGGTCCCTCGATGCGACGGACGAGGAGCTGCTCGTCGCCCCGCCGGAGTGCAACGAGTGTGGCTTCGCTGATTTCGACGACCTGACGAACCGGCCGAGCCGGTGTCCCGAGTGCAAGGCCGAGAGCGTCGCGGAACCGGCCTACACGATCGGGTAAGCGGGGTATCGGTGGCCGGCGTCAGAACGACTCGACGTGGGGTCGCAGGTCCAGTTCCAGCGTCCACGCCGAGCGGTCCTGCGTCACGAGCGTCCAGTAGGCGTCGGCGATGGCCTCGGGGTCGAGGAGCTCCTCGGGGTCTCGGTCGGTCACCCCCGGCGTGTTTATCTGCCCGTCGATGACGACGTGAGCCACGTGGACGCCCTCCGGCCCGAGTTCGCGGGCCATAGATTCCGCCAGCCCGCGAGCGGCGAACTTGCCGGCCGAAAAGCCCGGTGCCCCGCCCCGCCCGCGGACCGCCGAGGTCGCGCCGGTGAAGATGATGGTCCCACCTCCAGCGTTCTCGTCCGGCGAGGCTCGCCGCGCGTCGAGCATGTCCTCGACGGCTTCCCGCGAACAGAGGAACCCGCCGACGGCTGAGACGTCGAGCGCCTGCTCGAAGGCGTCGAGCGAGATGTCCCTGATGCCTTCCCAGGAGCCGCCGCTGGCGTGGTTGACGAGCACATCCACCGGTCCGAACCGCTCGCGGACCGCCTCGAACCCCGCGGTGACTGCCTCGGGGTCGGTGATGTCGGTGGGGACGGCGAGCGCGTCCTCGCCCAGTTCCGCCGCGAGGTCGTCGACGAACTCGTTCGAGCGGGCGAACAGGCCGACCCGACAGCCCTCGTCGACGAATCTGCGTGCCAGTGTGGCGCCCAGTCCCGGCCCGACGCCGGCGATAACTGCTGTGCGTGCCATACCGGAGCGAGGGCCGCGACCCACAAATCGGTGTGGGCGAGCGAGGCGATTCGGTTCGCGCCCGACGCGTTCCAGCGGAGGGGGCGAGGAGCGGACGCCGGCGTGCTGTCTGGACTGTGACAGCGTCACCGACCGGTTCGAGTAGCCCGCCGCTCAGTTGAGTTTCACGAGGTCCGCGCGAGTGAACTCCTCGTTACAGCAGTCACAGAAGTAGCCGCCGTGTTCCAGAACCACGGGGTTGTTGTCGCATTCGGGGCAGACTTCTGTCCGTGTGCGGTTTTCGCGCGTCATGCGAACACGTACCACACCTACTGCAATAACTGTGGCTGTTACTTACTCACACCCCGGCGACCGGCAGTAACGATACAGCGAGCCCGCGCGAACGACGGCGTCTACTACTGCCCCGAAAACCCGATACGGCCGCCCGAGGAGAGGTCGTGGTCACCGGAGGGACCCTGCTGCTCGAACTCGTAGCGGTCGTCGGTCAGGTAGACGTCGCCGTCCTCGACGGCCGTCTCGACCTCTTCCAAGACGGCGCCTTCACAGGGGCCGAACGTACAACTGCCCGAATCGCGCTCGAACGTCGCGCCGTGTTTCTCACACACCAGTTCGTCGTCCCGGACGGTCGCGCCGCTGCCCTTGTCCAGACGGACGTCCCGCCAGTGGGGGCAGTAGTTCTCGAAGGCGACGACGCCGTCGGCGAGCGAGACCAGAATCGCCTCCGAGGTGTCGAACCCCTCACGGACGGTAAAGAGGAAGCTGCCGTCCTCGGGGACGTCTTCGACGGCCGCGATACGACTGTCCTCGTCCATTGGTGGCGGTGATACGGCCCTGATGGGTTTCAACGTCCCGGTTATCGACACGTTTTGCGGCCAACCGTTTTCCACCCGGCCCGCCAATCCCCGGTATGGGCGACCTCGTCATCTACGGCTCCTACGGCTATACGGGCGCTCTCGTCGCCGAAGCCGCCGCCGAGCGCGGCCTCGAACCGACGCTTGCGGGGCGGGAGCGCCGCACGCTCGAATCACAGGCCGAACGGCTACAGTGTGATTTCGAGGTCGCGTCCCTGGACGAGCCGGCCGTGCTCGACATGCTGCTGTCGGAGGCGACCGCCGTCCTCAACTGCGCCGGCCCGTTCTCGCGGACCTGGGAACCGATGGTCGACGCCTGCCTGCGAACTGGCACCCACTATCTCGACATCACCGGCGAACTCACGGTCTTCGAGGCCGTCCACGAGCGGAGCGACGAGGCCGAGGCGGCCGGCGTGATGTTGCTCCCCGGCGTGGGCTTCGACGTCGTGCCCACGGACTGCCTTGCGGCCCACCTCGCCGAGCGCCTGCCCGACGCCGACACGCTCGAACTCGCCTTCCGCGCCGAGAACGGCGTCTCCCGCGGGACGGCCAAGACGATGGTCGAACACCTCGACGGCGGCGGCGCCGTCCGCCGCGACGGTCGCATCGAGGACGTCCCGACCGCCCACGAGACGCGCACGGTGGATTTCGGCTGGGGGCTGGACGCCCAGCACGTCGCGGCGATTCCCTGGGGCGACGTGTCGACCGCCTACCACACCACCGGCATCCCGAACGTCACCACGTACATGGCGATGCCCGAGCGCGCCGTCAAGCTACAGCGGGCCACCGGACTGCTCGCGCCGCTGCTCTCGCTCCCACGGGTCAGGACCGGCCTCCAGTGGCTCATCGAACGGACCACCGAGGGACCGAGCGCCGACGACCGGGCGAGCGGCGAGAGCTACGTCTGGGGCGAGGTCCGCAACGGCGATGGCGACCGCGCGGTGTCGCGGCTGCGTGGCCCACACACCTACGCGCTGACCGTCGAGACGGCGCTGGCGACCGCGCGGCGAGCGCTCGACGGCGACGCGCCACCGGGGTACCGGACGCCCGCCGGCGCGTACGGGCCCGACCTGATTCTCGACGTCGAGGGCGTCGAACGGGAGGACGTGTGAGGACCCGGCGTCGCGGCGTCCGCCGCGGGCCACGCGGCACTCCCTGAACACAGCGTGGGCTATAGCACGGTGGCTGTGTTGGTAATGACCGAAACCGCCCTTACCGATAAAGGGACCTGGGACATCTATACGCAAAAATGCAGGAGTTCGTGTTCACCGTCACGTACGACAAGGGAAGCGACCCGATAGCCGACGTGTTGATAGCGTATCCGGACATCGTGATGACCTTGCTGGACTGTAGCGTGACCGAAGACAGCGTCTGGTTTCTCAACCGCATCACCGGTCCCGCCGCGGCGCTCGAACGGCTGGACGATATCTTCCTCGACCCGACACACTGCAACGAGTGTCTCAGCGCGGAGCTCTGTGATACGCAGTGGACGTACGAACTGCTATCGAGCGGCGAGAACAGCCGGACCGTCTACTCGTACGGAACGGACGGCGAGGACTGTCACTCGATACCCGGGCTCGGCGTCACCCACCTCGGCGACGGCCTCGTCCACGACGCCGAACGCCGCGGCGACCAGTACCGGTGGCGCATTCTCGTCCCGGAGGACGCGGAACTGGGCGACCTGTACGACACTATCCACAGCGGGCTCCGAGACGGGCTCCGGCTAAGTCTCGACCACCTGAAAGAGCCGACGCGGTGGGGGGACACCGTCGTCTCGCTGGCCGACGTTCCCTACGAGCAGCGGACGATGCTCAGGGAGGCCGTCGAACGGGGGTACTACGAGACCCCTCGGGGGATCACCACACAGGAACTCGCCGACGAACTGGACATCCCACAGTCGACGGTCCAGTATCGGCTCTCCCGTGCAGAGGCGTGGCTCGCGACGGAGTTCGCGTCGGAAGTGGCGTGGGGCCGGGTCGACGACACCGGGACGTGAAGCTCCGGTCACAGTGCCAGAGGCAAAGGGGCCGACGATGATACGTTGGTTCTAACCAAGCGAACTCCCAATGGAGTCTACCCGGTACGGACATCTGCAATGGCACAACAACTCAGCTGTGTCGTCGACGGCTGTGAGGCAACGATTACCGAAGAGACCGTAGCGGAGATACTCGAGGTGGCCGAGGGCCACGCCGCCGAGGAACACCCCGACCTCGAACTTGACGAGGGGACCGTCGAAACGCTCAAGGAGAACATCGAGGAGGTGTAATCGGGCTCGGCGGTCATACTGGTGGCTGTACGTTCGTTGAGATATTCGCCACCTCGGGTAGCGAATGCCTTCAGTTTGTCACAGCCACCAGTATCAGTAGTGCAGCGTCTCTACCCGCTCGTCGTACAGTCGCTGCAGCAATTTCGTCATCGGCCCCGCACCCACGTCGATGCCGTCGACCGTCTCGACTGGGCGAATCTCCCACGTCGAATTAGTAAGAAAAGCCTCGTCGGCGTTTCTGAGGGCGTCGAGGGAGTACGCGCCGGTCTCGACGGGAAAGCCCTCGTCGCGAGCCAGGTCGAGCACGACGTCGCGGGTCACGCCGGGCAGGAGGTCGAGGTCCGCACTGGGCGTCCGGAGCCCGTTCTCGGTGACGAAGAAGACGTTGCTCGTCGCGCCCTCGGCGACGTTACCGTCGATATCGCGCAGCAGGCACTCGTCGGCGGGGCCGCCGTCGCCGGCCGACCGGCGGAGTTCGAGCCGGCCGAGAATCCCGTTCAGGTAGTTGTGGCTCTTGATGTCGGCCGGGACGGCCTCGCCGGGGACTCGGCGGGTCCTGACGGTCTGGACCGTCGCGGGACCGTCCCAGACGCGCTCGCCGTCGCGGCCGCCACGCGGCAGCGGCTTCGTGATGACGACGACCGTCGGGTCAACTTCGGGTTGGGGGTCCAGTGTGCCGGGCTGGACGCCGCGGGAGACAGAGACCTTACAGTACGCCTCAGTCAGGTCGTTGGCGGCGAGCGTCTCGGCGACGCGCTCCCGGAGGTCGTCGGGGACCGCGTCGGCGAAGCCCAGCGTCCCGGCGGTGTGGGCGAGCCGCTCGCGGTGGGCGTCCCACTCGAAGGGGTCACCGCCGTACACGCGCAGCGTCTCGAAGGCTGCGTCGCCGTACATGAACCCTCTGTCGCGGACCGACACCGTGGCCTCGTCCTCGGGGACGAGGTCGCCGTTTACGTGGTATTGCATGCGAGACAGAAGTTCTCGACCATGGTCTTCCCGTGGTCGGTGAGGATGCTCTCGGGGTGGAACTGGACGCCGACGTGGGGCGCCTCGCGGTGGCGGACCGCCATGACGATGTCGGCCTCGTCCTCGGCGACGGTGTGGGCCGTCTCTTCGAGCGCGTCGGGTAGGTCGTCGCGCCGGACCGCGAGCGAGTGGTAGCGCCCGACCTCGACCGGGTCGGGGACGCCCTCGAAGACGCCCTCGCCGTCGTGGGTCACCAGCGAGGACTTGCCGTGAACGACGGCGTCGGCGTGGCCGACAGGGCTCCCGTTTGCGGCACACAGCGCCTGGTGGCCCAGACAGACGCCGAGCGTCGGGTAGTCCAGCTCGGCGAAGGTCGGCATCGAGACGCCGGCCTCGTCGGGCGTTCCCGGGCCGGGCGAGACGACGATACCGTCGGGGTCGAGGTCGTGTATCCCCTCGACGGTGACGGCGTCGTTTCGCCGGACCACCACGTCGTCCTCGCCGCCGCCCAGGCGGAGCACGACCTCGCCGACGTACTGGACGAGATTGTAGGCAAAGGAGTCGTAGTTGTCGACGACCAGAATCGTCGGGGCGAGCGACTCGCTCACTTCGCGCCCTCCACGGAGAGGTCCGCGCGCTTGCCCAGCGCCTCGTCGACGGCGGTCACGAGCGCCCGGCCCTTGTCCAGCGTCTCCTCGTACTCGCTGTCCGGGTCCGAGTCGTGGACGATGCCCGCGCCGACACGGAGGTAGTAGGTCTGGGCGTACCGCACCAGCGTCCTGATGACGATGTTCAGCGTCGCTTTCCCGTCGAATCCGAACACGCCGATAGAGCCGGTGTACGGTCCGCGACGGGTCCCCTCGACCTCGTCGATTATCTCCATCGTCCGCGGCTTGGGCGCGCCGGTGATAGTGCCGCCGGGGAACACCGCGGCGACGGCGTCCTCCAGCGTGGCCCGCCCGCGCAGGCGACCCTCGACCTCCGAGACCAGATGCATCACCTCGGAGTAGCGGTCGACGCGGCGGTAATCGGTCACCTCGACGGAGCCGAACTGGCTCACTTTCCCCAGATCGTTGCGTTCGAGGTCGACCAGCATCGCGTGCTCGGCCCGCTCTTTCTCGTCGGTGCGCAGGTCCTCGGCCAGCCGTTCGTCTTCCTCGGGCGTCTCCCCGCGGGGGCGCGTGCCGGCGATTGGTTCCGTGCGGAGGTGGTCGCCGTCGCGGTGCAACAGGAGCTCGGGGCTCGCGCTCACCAGGTCGACGCCGGGGAACTCCACGAGGGCGGAGTACGGCGCCGGGTTCACCCGTCGCAGGGCGTCGAACGCCTCGACCGGATGGACCGCGGCGGGGGCGGAGAGGCGCTGTGAGATGTTGGTCTGGAACGTGTCGCCGTCGCGGACGTACCGTTTGACCGTCCGGACCCGTTCGGCGAACTCCTCGCGGGTGTACTCGCTCTCGAAGGCCGCGCTGTCGGTCTCGACCGGCGGGTCACCGACCGCCGGGTCGCCCGCCGTCGCCGCGCGGGCGAGCTCCAGTGCGTGCTGGCGGGCGAACTCGTAGGCCACGCTGACGGACTCGTGGTCGGCGAGTCGCGGACACGCCGTGACCGTGAGTTCGACCGGCCCCTCACCGCGGGGTTCCGGCCACGCCGCGACGCGGTCGTAGGTCGCGAGCTGTACCCGGGGGAGCGCGCGGTCGTCGACGGCGCTGTCGGGCAGTCGCTCCAGCTCGCGGACGACGTCGTAGGAGAGCCAGCCGATAGCGCCACAGGGGTAGGGGACCGCACAGTCCCCGCGGACGAGCCGCTCGTCCGCGAGTACGTCGGTCAGCGCGGCGAGCGCCCCGCCGTCGTCGGGACCCACCTCGGTGAACTCGGCCGGCGCGGTGGCGAAATAGCCCCAGCCCGACTGCCCGCCGGTCGTCCCGAGATACACGCCGCCGGTCGGGTCGCGGGCCCGGCGGTAGGCCGCGAACGGGTCCTCGACGGTGACGGTGACCGCGACGGGAATCCGGGCCCGCGGCGGCGCGTCGGCCGCGAGCGTCTCGAAGGTGTCCCGGCTCGTCTCGACCCGTGGCATTACCGGGGAAAGCAGGCCGGCGGATAATTCGCTTGCGGTTCGGGCAGCTGTCTCCACCCGCCGGCCACGTGGGAATCAGCCCCCGAGCGAAGGACGCGAGCCGCAGAATCAGTACGTCTTCGCCTGTTCGACCCAGTCCGCGACGCGGCTCTCGCCGAGGTCGATTCGGTCCGCCACGTCGGCGGCGTCGGCCACGGCGAGCTCACCGACGGTCTCGATGCCCGCGCCCGCGAGCCGGTCGCCGTACGCCGGCCCGATACCGTTCAGCTCCGTGACCGGGTCCGAGCTCCCCTCGGCGGCGTCGTCGCCGTCGACCCGGTCGGGCTCGGTCGATTCGGCGTCGTCCGGTTCGGCTTCCTCGATAGCCCCGGCGCCCTCGGCGGTCTCGTCGGTGCCGTCGTCGGCGGTCTCGGCGTCGGCGGATTCGCCGTCGGTGGTCGCGTCACCGAACTCGTCGGATTCCGCCACCGTCTCGAACTCGTCGGCGGACGGGGCGTCGTCAGTCTCCGTCGCCGACTCGTCTGGC
This sequence comes from Halomicroarcula saliterrae, assembly GCF_031624395.1. Taxonomy (NCBI): domain Archaea; kingdom Methanobacteriati; phylum Methanobacteriota; class Halobacteria; order Halobacteriales; family Haloarculaceae; genus Haloarcula; species Haloarcula saliterrae. Next base: position 327,513 of record NZ_JAMQON010000001.1, on the reverse strand, counting down.
GTCTCCGTCGCACTCCCAGCACTACTTGCCGTGTCGGTTCCCTTGACCGCGTCCTCGCCCTCGGTAGAGGGCTCACGCTCGACAGTGACGTCGACGTCGTCGGAGTGACCCGCCTCCGACGACTCGGCCCCGTTGAGCCCGAGTGCAGATTTCAGCTTCTGAAGCAAACCCATACGCGGATGTTCTGGCCCCCTACACTAATCTTTTGCTGGTACAGCCCGCGTCAGAGGCCGGCTCGGAGCGCCTCGTTCATCGCGTCGACCGGGGCGTCCTCACCGGTCCAGCGCTCGAACGCCTCGACGCCCTGGTACAGCAGCATCCACGCGCCGTCGACCGTCGTCGCCCCGACCGCGCCAGCGTCCCGGAGCAGCCGCGTTTCGATGGGCGAGTACACCGCATCCAGAACGGCGAGGTCGCCGTGGAGCGCCTCGGCGGGCACCGGCGTCGCGTCCTCGTCCATCCCGACGCTGGTGCAGTTGACGAGCACGTCGGCGGTCGAGAGCAGGTCCGCCAGCGCGTCGAGCCCGTGACCGCTCGCACCCGGGACTTCGTCGGCCAGCGCGTCGGCCTTCGAGGCGGTCCGATTGGCTATCTCGACGGCCATCCCCTCGTCGGCCAGCCCGAACGCGACGGCCCGTCCGGCCCCGCCGGCGCCGACGACCACCGCCGTGCCGTCGAGTGTTACGCCGTGGTGGGAGAGCGCCCGAACCGCCCCGACAGCGTCCGTGTTGTACCCCCGTGGCACCTCGCCCGAGAAGTCGATGGTGTTGACCGCGCCGATGCGCTCGGCCAGCGGCGCGGGCTCGACGGCGTCCATGACGTCCTGCTTGAACGGAATGGTGACGTTCAGCCCGGCGACGCCAAGTCTGTCGGCGGCGTCGACGGCCGCCGCCCCTTCGTCTGCCGGCGGCTCGAAGGTGACGTACTTCGCGTCGATACCCAGCGCTTCGTAGCCCGCCTCGTGCATCGGCGGCGACAGCGAGTGCCCGACCGGGTTCCCGATGAGACCGTAGACTTCCATACCTCCGACGGCGTGGCCCCCGCTATTGAACGCCACGCTCCTGTTCGAAACTGCTGTCGTACACTGTACCGCTGTCAGCAGGAGTCAGGACAGCTAGAACGTCCCACCCGGCACTGATGACCAACCGCCGACGGCCGGGTCCGTCTGGCTGTTCGCAGTTCCGCGGTCAGTCGTCGCCAGCGGGGCGTTTTTCGGGCTGTACGCAAGTTTCCACGCTGACGTAGAATCACACAACTCATAGCTAGCCGTTCGTTTCGCAACCTTTTCCACCGGACCACTGTTCTGCTCTCCTAGTGAGCCGCCTGAGTCATCCACTCGTGCAGGTCGGGGGTGCGGCCCTGTTGACCGTCGGCTGGGTCGCCGTGTTGCTCCTCGGTGTCGACCTCGGCGTCCTGGCGACCGTCGGCATCTCGGGGCTTGCGGTTCTGGGCGCGTCCTTCCTCCTGGCGTGGGGCGCCGAGACCGCCGAGAAGGACGTGCCGAGAGCGTTCGCTATCGCCGTCCTCGCGGTGCTTGCGGTCGCGCCCGAGTACGCCGTCGACGCGCTGTACGCCTGGAACGCCGGAGCCGGCGGGGCGACGGCGGAAGCCTGCGCACAACTGAGCGCCGAACAGATACAGGCGAGCCAGACGACGCTCGCCCGTGGCTGTCACGACGCGAACCTGGCCATCGCGAACATGACCGGCGCGAACCGCATCCTCATCGGTATCGGCTGGGCCGGCATCGCCGTCTTCACCGTCTGGCGGGCCGCCACAACCAAGGACCCCGCGGTCGAGAACCGCGAGGGGACCCTGACCGACGCGGTCACGCTGGACAAGGACATCGCGACCGAAATCGCCTTCCTCTTTCTGGCGACCGGGTGGGCGTTCCTCGTCCCGCTGGGCGGTGGTATCGGCCTGCTCGACACGCTGTTTCTGGTGGGCCTCTACGTCACCTACATCGGGTTGGTACTGAGATCCGACGTCGAGACGTCTGACCACACCGTCGGCGTCCCCAAGTACTTCCAGAAGTGGTCGCTGCCGTGGCGGCCGTTGGTCGTCGTCACGCTCTTTGCGTACTCCGGGCTACTCATCTTCACCGCCGTCGAGCCGTTCGCCCACGGGCTCGAAGAGATAGGGCTCCAGAACGGCATCCCCGAGTTCTTCATGATTCAGTGGGTCGCGCCGCTGGCGAGTGAATCCCCCGAGCTCATCGTCGTCGCAGTCCTCGTGAACAAGGCCCGCTCGACGGCCGGCTTCAACGCGCTCATCTCCTCGAAGCTGAACCAGTGGACGCTGCTCATCGGGACCATCGCCGTCGTCTACTCCATCGCACTGGGCGGGCTCGGAACGCTGCCGTTCGACCAGAAGCAGGCCGCCGAGATCTGGATTACCGCGGCCCAGTCGTACTTCGCGCTGGCCATCCTGGTCAACTTCGAGATCACCATCCGCGAGGCAATCGTCCTCTTCGGACTGTTCATCTCGCAGGTGCTCGTCGAGTTCGCGCTCATCCGGGACCTGCTGGTCCTCCCGTTCGACAGCTACGAACTGCTCGTCGGCTACACCGTGCTGTATCTCGTCATCGGGACCGCGCTCTTTGCAGTCCGGCGGCGGGCCCTCGCTCGGCTGTTCGGACTGGCCGGCGACGCCTTCCGGACCGCCCTGGGACGCGAGCCCGTCCACGCGGAGCAGGCGGACTGATGCTCGCTATCGTCGTCTCCCGGGCTGACGAGGCCTCGGTACGCATCGGCGAGCAGCTCCGAGCGGTCGCGGACTGGACCGAGTCGGTCGACGAGGGCCGCCCCGACGCGGCCGGTGGCGGGACCGTCTACCGGACCGAGGGCGCCGAACTCCGCGAGTTCGACGGACGCCATCTCGAGCTGGAGGGCGTCGGTGACGTCTACGACGCCCCCGACCTGCTGGTGTTCGCCTCCAAACACGCCGGTGCGACGGACGAGCTGCTGACCGCCCACCACACCGGGAACTTCGGGGTCGCCGAGTACGGCGGCGAGAGCGGCCAGTTCGCGCGCGCCGCACCGAACGCCCACCGGGCTGTCGTCGGCGCGCTGGCCGACCACGCCCCCGAGGGGTACGAGGTCGGAACCGAGTGCACCCACCACGGGCCGACGGACGTGGGCGTCCCCTCGATGTTCGTCGAGGTCGGCAGCGCCGAGCCACAGTGGCGCGACCCCGCGGCGGCGCGGGCCGTCGCACGGGCGATTCTCGACTGCAGAGGGGTGTCGCCCGACGCACCGGACGAGGGCGGTCACCGCCGACAGCTCGTCGGCTTCGGCGGGGGCCACTACGCGCCCCGCTTCGAGCGCGTGGTTCGCGAGACGGACTGGGCGGTCGGCCACATCGGCGCCGACTGGTGTCTGGACGCGCTCGAAGAGTGGGCCGGGGACGCGAGCCAGTACGAGGCGGTCATCGAGCGGGCCGTCGCAGCCAGCGGGGCCGAGTACGCGCTCGTTACCGGCGACAGCCCCGGACTTGCCGACCGTATCGAGTCGCTGGGCTACCGCGTCGTCGACGAGCGGTTCGTCAGGGAGACGACGGGGGTACCGCTCGAACTCGTCGAGGCGTTCGAGGCGGCCGTCGGGCCGGTCGAGGACGGCCTCCGCTTTGGCGACGCGGCGACAGACGGCGCCGACGCGTGGCGCGTCGTCGACCTCCCCGCCGACCTGGTCGCCGAGGCGACTGGGATCGACGCCGCGGCCGTTCGGTCGTGGTTCGAGGCGAACGCGCTCGCCTTCGGCACCGAACAGCAGGGCACCGTCGTCACCGGACCGGTCGTCCTCGCGGCGACGGACCGGTCGACCGTCGTCGACGCGCTGGCCGACGTACTTCGGCAGCGTTACGACAGCGTCGAGGTGGCGGACGGGGAACTGCGCGCCCGCGAAGAGCGGTTCGACCCGGACCTCGCAGACACCCTCGGCATCCCCGAAGGGCCGAAGTACGGGAAGCTTTCCGCGGGCCAGTCCGTCGAGGTCAACGGCCGGGAAATCGAGCCGGAGACGGTCCAAAGCGAACGTATACGTCGCTTTACGTTGTAGGAAACCGGCAGCAAACTGGCCCTCGGCTCGTCGGTCGCCCGTCAGACACAGGGGGAAAACTAATGAGTGTTCGTCTGCAACGGGGATTTAAATATGGACTCGATTATCGACGACGCCATCGACGAGGCCGAAGGGGAGGGGGAGCAGTCCGCCGACCCGTCGACCAACAGCGAGCGCGAACCGACGCCGAACCGTGACGACATGTCCACGTCCGGGACGATGACAGACGACGAGCTTGCGAGCGTCGTCAAGGACCTGGAGACCAAGATCACGGTGGTCGGCTGTGGCGGCGCCGGTGGTAACACCGTCACCAGAATGATGGAAGAAGGTATCCACGGCGCGAAGCTGGTCGCCGCGAACACGGACGCCCAGCACCTCGCGGACGAGGTCGAGGCGGACACGAAGATTCTGATGGGGCGCAAGCGTACCGGTGGTCGCGGTGCCGGCTCGGTGCCGAAAATCGGCGAGGAGGCGGCCCAGGAGGACATCGAGGACATCCAGCAGTCCATCTCGGGGTCGGACATGGTGTTCGTCACGGCCGGGCTCGGCGGCGGCACGGGGACCGGTTCGGCCCCGGTCGTCGCACAGGCCGCACAGGAGGCCGGCGCGCTGACTATCTCCATCGTCACGATTCCGTTCACCGCGGAGGGCGAGCGGCGGCGGGCCAACGCCGACGCGGGCCTCGAACGCCTGCGCTCGGTCTCCGATACCGTCATCGTCGTGCCCAACGACCGCCTGCTCGACTACGCGCCCAGTATGCCCCTGCAGGACGCGTTCAAGATCTGTGACCGCGTGCTGATGCGCTCGGTGAAGGGGATGACCGAACTCATCACCAAGCCCGGGCTGGTCAACGTGGACTTCGCCGACGTTCGCACCATCATGGAGAACGGCGGCGTCGCGATGATCGGCCTCGGCGAGTCCGACAGCGAGAACAAGGCACAGGACTCCATCCGCTCGGCGCTTCGCTCGCCGCTGCTGGACGTGGAGTTCGACGGTGCCAACAGCGCCCTCGTGAACGTCGTCGGGGGCCCCGACATGAGCATCGAGGAGGCAGAAGGCGTCGTCGAAGAGATCTACGACCGCATCGACCCCGACGCCCGCATCATCTGGGGGGCCTCGGTCAACAACGAGTTCGAGGGGAAGATGGAGACGATGATCGTCGTCACCGGCGTCGAGAGCCCACAGATATACGGCCAGAGCGAGGCCGAGCGCGAGCGCGCCTCACAGGAGATGGGCGAAGACATCGACTACGTGGACTGACGGACAGTCCCGACCGCGGTCGTTTTCTGCCGGTTTGCCGTGCATTTATATTCCGTCAGTGAGACGACAGGCCGACGGATGGTCCCCAGCAAATTCGTCCTTCCACTGGCCCTGACACTCTGTGTCGTCGCGCTGATAGCCGGCGGCGGAGCGGCCGCCGCCGACTCGCCGGTCGCTCTCGACGACCCACCTGACAACGAGACGCTCGGCGACGTGGTCGAACTGGCGGTGTCGATGCCCGAGAACGGCACCGCCACGGTCGTCGTCGAGGAGTCCAACTCGGATGCATACAGCCGTGAGCTCCGTCTCCGCGACGCCTCCGGTGACGGACGCGTCACGCTCCAGATAAACACCTTCCTCGGGAAACAGGGAGCCAACGAGACGGCCGTCTACAGCGTCGGCGGGGGCGATACCGTGCGTATCGAGGAGCAGTCCGGCGACCGGCTCCAAGCGACTCGCTACGACATCGCGGTGTTCAACGGAACGGCCACTCAGGACGAGCCGGTCGACACGGCATCTGCCGAGTTGACCGCCCCGAGCGCCGGAACCGTATCGTTCGCGACCGCGCCAGCGAACGCCACAGACCGTCTCACTACCGCAGAGGCTATCCAGCGAGGGCAGCGCTCGGGCTGGGTGAGCCAGTGGAACCGGCCGTCCGATCGGGAGATAGACGGGCCGGAGTTCGCAGCCAACGACACGGTGCTCATCGAGCTCCGGGTCGGCGGACTGGGCGGTTCGCTGGCGGCCAGTTCTGGAACGAACGACAGCGAACGGTTCTTCTCGGCGCTGGACTGTCAGAACGCGTCGCTTCGTTTGGAAGTGATGGACGGACTTTTGATAGCGGATGACCCCATCTACATCACGATGAACTGGACCGACGTTGCACACGTCGTTCCAGACAGGCACAACGACAGCTACGCGCTCGTGGTTGACACCGACGAGGCCGACCTCACGCAGTCAGCGAATGAACTGATAAATGCTGGTGATGAGCTAGCAGTGAAGCTCAGTGTCGACGGCGAACCTCGGCTCAGAGAGCGGGACGACAGCAACGCGTCCCCCGAGTTCGAGCTCGAAAAACCCGAGGCCGAACTGCACACCGACGGCGGTTCGGTGCCCGCTAGCTATGACGGCCGGCTGACGGTACGTGGATCGACGAACGTCGCCCCCGGAACGGCGCTGGGCGTACGGCTGCCCGGGACCGAGGTCAGACCGACGACGGTCACTGTCGGTCAGAACGGGACGTTCAACGGAACGGTCGACACCGAGTCGCGGACGCTGTCGAACACCACTGTCGTCCTGACGGGGCCTCAAGGGACGGTGCTCGCCAACGCGTCTGTCGAGCAACCGTCGCTGACCGACACCGAGGCACCGTCGACGCAGACGAGCGCCGAAACCACCCCATCGCCCACATCCGGACCGGCAACTGCCGATGGATCAGCGACTGCCGCGGGCACGAACGCCACGGCCACGAACGGCCCCGGATTCGGCGTCCTCACCGGGCTGTGTGCGGTGCTGTTCGCCGTGCTGGTCGCCAGCGGACGAAGACGCGCCTGACGACCGGAGCCGTCCGTACCACTACCTTCATTTATTTTCGATTATATTTCCTAGAATGTAATGGGCCCCACACGTCTCTCCCTCCTCGTGTGCAGTCTCGTTCTGGTCAGTGGGCTCCTCGCAGGAGCCAGCGCCGCCGACTCGCCGGTCGCTCTCGACGACCCGCCCGAGAACGAGACGCTCGGCGACGTGGTCGAACTGACGGTGTCAGTGCCCGAGAACGGCACCGCCACGGTCGTCGTCGAGGAGTCCAAATCGGCGGCATACAGCCGTGAGCTCCGTCTCCGCGACACCTCCGGGGATGGACGTGTCACGCTGCGGATAAACACGTTCCTCGGGAACCGGAGCGCGAACGAGACGGCCGTCTACAGCGTCGGCGAGGGCGATAGCGTGCGTATCGAGGAGCAGTCCGGTGACCGAATCACGACCACTCGCTACGACGTCGCGGTGTTCGACGGAACGGCTACCCAAGACGAACCGGCCGACACGGCGTCGGTCGAGCTAACCGCGCCGACGGGCGGAACCGTGTCGTACGCCGCCGCTCCGTCGAACGCGACGGACCGTCTCACCACCCGGGAGGATATTCAGCGCGGCCAGCGAGAAGACTGGGTAATACAGTCCGAACGCCTGTCGGACCCGGGGAGCGAGACGCCAGTGATCGCGACCAACGACACGATGCTTCTCGAACTCCGGGTCGACGGCATCGAGGGCGCGCTGGCGGCCAGTTCTGGAACGAACGACACTGACCGATTCTTCTCGGCGCTGGACCGCCAGAACGCGTCGCTCCGTCTGGAGTGGCGGAACCCGAGTATAGAATCTCCCGACGTCCACATCCCGCTGAACCGGACCAACGTCGCACACGTCGTCACGGACGGGCGCAACGACAGTTACACGTTCGTCGTCGACACGGCCGAGGCCAAACTCACGCCGTCGGCGGTAGGAACGCGAGACGGTCGGGCCGAGTTCGATCCGCAGTTCACCGTCGACGGCGAGAGTCGCGATCTCGATGGCGACTCCGTCGACTTCGAGGTCAGGGACGGCGCAGTCTACTCACGGGTCGCCATCGACGGCCCACCGGACGACGAGACGCTGGGTGACGTGGTCGAACTGACGGTAGTACTGCCGGAGAACGACACCGCGACACTCGTCGTGGCGGGACGGGCCGGCGAGTACAGCCGTGAGCTGCGGGTCGACGACGCCTCGGGTGACGGAGGAGTCACCCTGCGGATAAACACCTACCTCGGTGCCCAGGGCGCGAACGAGACGGCCGTCTACAGCGCGCGTGACGGCGACGAGGTCGCCGTCCGGGAACGCCGCGGGACGAATCTAACGGCGAGCGAGTACAGCATCGAGGTCTACGACGGGACGGTAAGCGAGCGGGACCCGGACGACACGGAGACCATCCGGCTCGCGGCCCCGACAGACGGCAACGTCAGTTATCTGACCGCACCGGCAAACGCCAGCGACCGGCTGGAGACGCACCGGGATATCGAGCGGGGCCGCGAGGCCGGGTGGGTGACCGAATCGTCGACCGTCACGGCCGGGGAGACGCTCCTGGTTCGGCTCCGCGTCGACGGATTCGGGGGCGCGCTGGCAGCCAGTCGAGCCCCGAACGGACGGGTCCGGTTCCCGGCGATGCTGGATCGAGCCAACACTACGCTGCAGGGAGTCACTCCGGAGGGGTCACACCGATACCCCTACCGACTGCCGTTGAATCGGACCAACGTAGCCACCGTCGTCACTGACCGGCAGAACGAGACGTACTATTTCGTCCTCGATACGGTCGAGCCTGCGCTCACACCGGCCACGAACGACGAGGAGGGTGTGTCCGAGCGGGTCCCCGACCACCGGGACACGTATCTCATCGGCGGTCCCCCGGTCGGGCAGTCCGTTCCGCTGCAACCGGCGCCGACCGTGGAGAACGACCCCAGTACCGAGACACGCGCGAGGACCGACACCGCCGAAGCCACCGCCGTCACGACCACCGCAGGCGACGGCCCGGGCTTTGGCGTCCTGACGGCGCTGGTCGCAGCGCTGCTGGGGACGGTCGCCGCGCGCCAGCGTCGCTGAGTGGCGCCCGCCGACCACAATATAGAAAAGCCATCAGTTGGTACCACCCGGTATGAACGTTCCGTACGACCTCACCTCCTACATCCGCGTGCTCAAACTGGCGAGTACGCCCGACTGGGAGGAGTTCTCACAGATTGCAAAGATTGCCGGTGCCGGTATCCTCCTCGTCGGGCTCATCGGCTTCATCATCTTCGCCCTGATGACGTTCGTCCCGGGCAGCAAACCGGTGTAACCCCATGGGAATCTACGCAGTCAAAACCACGGCGAGCCAGGAACGCACCGTCGCCGACATGATAATCAACCGGGAGGAGCCGGACATCCACGCGGCGCTGGCCCCCGATTCGCTGACCAGCTACGTGATGGTCGAGGCCGACGACCACGCCGTCTTCGACCGCATCCTCGACGAGATTCCCCACGCCAACGGCGTGGTGCAGGGCGAGTCCTCGATGGCCGAGGTCGAGCACTTCCTCTCGCCGAAACCCGACGTCGAGGGTATCGCCGAGGGCGACATCGTCGAGCTCATCGCCGGCCCGTTCAAGGGCGAGAAGGCCCAGGTCCAGCGCATCGACGAGGGCAAGGACCAGGTGACCGTCGAACTGTACGAGGCGACGGTCCCGATTCCCGTGACGGTTCGGGGCGACCAGATTCGCGTGCTGGATAGCGAGGAGCGGTAGTCGAGCATCCGGCGGCTTCGCCGCCGGTTCACGACCACGAGCGGAGCGAGTGGTCGCGTTTTTCGCCCACGTTTTTCCACGAGGGTGCCCGCAGTGAGCGAAGCGAACGAGGACGCCCGAGGCAGAAAAAGGTGGAGGCGTGAGGACTAGGTGACCGTCGAGCTGTACGAAACGACGGTCGCGATTCCCGTGACGGTTCGGGGCGACCGGATTCGCGTGCTGGATCGCGAGGAGCGGTAGCTCCCCGGACAGTTCGAGCGGCGGAGCCGCGAGAACGTAGCGAGGAGCGGTAGTTCCTCGTTACGGTCGAAGGGGTGCGAAGCGACCCGTGAGAACGGGCACCGAGCGGGCTACACGTCGGGTGCGACGAGCGTCCCCCACTCGATTTTGTCGAGTGTCACTCGCGCGCCTGCCCCGGTCCACACAGCATGGCCACGTATTCGTTTTCGGATATGTAACGTGTACTGGCAGCTGTACTGTCTCTCACTATGCGATAGAACCCCGAGCCGTGGGTCAAAAGACAGTTGAAGCCTTCAGAAGATATACAACACGAGCTGGTGATAGCTCGGTTACAAGATGGTAGCTATCCGAACGAACGGGTTGACGAAGCGCTTCGGCGACGTCGTCGCCGTCGACGACTTGGACCTCACCATCGAGGAGGGGGAGGTCTTCGGGTTTCTGGGGCCCAACGGCGCCGGGAAGTCGACGACCATCAACCTCCTGCTCGATTTCATCCGGCCCACCGAGGGCAGCGTCGAGGTGCTCGGGCGGGACGCACAGACGAATCCGGAAGCGATACGCCAGCGGGTCGGCGTCCTCCCGGAGGGGTACGGCTTCGACGACCCGCTGACGGGCCGGGAGTATCTGTCGTGGGCGATTCGGACGAAACGCGCAGACGACGACGCGGACGAGCTGCTCGACCTCGTGGGGCTGGCCGATGACGCCGACCGACTGGCCGGCGACTACTCGAAGGGGATGCAACAGCGCCTGGCCTTCGCCATCGCGCTGGTGGACGACCCCGACCTGCTGATTCTGGACGAACCCTCCACGGGGCTGGATCCCAACGGCATCCAGCAGTTGCGTGACGTGGTCCGCGAGCGGGCGGCCGGCGGGACGACGGTCTTCTTCTCCAGCCACATCCTCTCGGAGGTCGAAGCGGTCAGCGACCGCGTCGGCGTGATGAACGAGGGCGAACTGGTCGCGGTCGACAGTATCGAGGGCCTCCGCGAGAGCACGGGCGGGCACGCGACCCTGCACCTCGACTGCGCGTCGCCGCCGACAGGGCTCGGGATCGACGCGCTCGCCGGTGTCGCGGGGACCAGCGTCGACGACCGGACGCTCGTCGTCGACTGCACCGACCCCGCCGCGAAGGTCGACGTGGTCACCTACGTCGCCGAGCGCGCGACCGTCGAGGACATCCGGTCGGAGACGGTGTCGCTGGAGTCGCTGTTCAACGACCTGACCGGTGGCGGTCGCGACGGCGCCGACACCGCGGCGGAGGTCCCGCAGTGAGTCTCGTCGACGTCACCCGGAAGGACTTCACCGCGGCGCGGCGGTCGCGAGCGCTGTGGGCCGTCGCGACGCTGCTGGGGTTGCTGACGGCGTTTATCGCCTTCGGGTTCAGCGGCTACCGCATGTCGCCCACCGAGACAGTCCAGCAGCTGTTTCGCACCATGGGCGGTGTCCTCGCGCTCCTCGTCCCCATCGTCGCGCTCGTCGCGAGCTACATGTCCATCGCGGGCGAGCGCGAGAGCGGCGGAGTGAAGTTCCTGCTCGGGCTGCCAAACAGCCGCCGGGACGTGTTCCTCGGGAAGCTGGTGAGCCGGCTGACCATCGTCGGTGCGGGCGTGAGCTTCATGTTCGCGACCGCGACGGCGATGGCGGTCGCGCGAAACGGCGTCCTCCCGCTGGGCGCGCTCGCTGGAATCTTCGCCGTGACGCTCGTCTACGCCGCCGTCTTCGTCGGTATCGCGGTGGCACTGTCGGCGATGGTCGCCGAGCGAAGTCGGGCCATCGCCGCCGCCGTCGGGTCGTACTTCATGCTCGTCCTGCTGTACGTCATCCCGGGCGTCAACGTCGCGCTGCTGATCCGGTTCGTCCACCAGAGGATGCTGGGCTTCGAGCCGAACTTCGACCTGTACAACGCCGTGCTGTACACCAGTCCGCTCATCGCCTACCGGAAGGCGATGAACCTCGCCGTGCCGAGCGGGATGGAGCGACAGGTACTCCAGCGCCCCACGGAGGAGTACGCGCTGCCGGGCTATCTCGGTGACGAGATATCGCTGCTCGTCTTCGCCGTCTGGCTTGGTGTGCCGCTCGCTATCGGCTACCTGCGGTTCGACGGAGCTGATCTGTGATGGGGCGAGATGTCGCGGACACGGCGGGCGCAGTGTTGCTCGTACTGGGCGTCGCCGCACTGCTCGTACCGGCACTGGTCCCCGTACAACAGGTGCTCTATCACCAGACCGACGACGGTGCGACGATGAACGGCTCGGAGCTCGAAGCGCAGGGGTACACTGTCGTCGCCTACGAGAACCTCTCCGAACGAGGCAAGGAGATATACGTCGCCGCGCTCCGCTCCGAGGACGAGTACACGGTGCCGGACGGGCAGGGCGCACCGGAGTTCCCGTACACGGGCGCCGAGGACTTCGGCGAGGTCACGAGCTCGGAGGAGTACGAGCAACGCCGTCGGCTTACGAGCATCGTCATCGAGCGCCCCGAGAACGCCAGCCTGCCGCCGGCCGACGAACCCGTCGACCGCATCGACCGCCGGCCCGAGCCACCGGAGGCCGAGACGACGAGCGAGCGCGATTCGGTGAACCGGAGTCGGATAGAACAGCGCAGACAGGCGATAGCCAGATACGACCTGATGACCGTCCGGAGGGGGACGCCGCCGGTGACGGACTCCGGGACGCTCCTGCGTCTCGGGTCGGTACTCGCCGGGACGCTATTCGTCGGGCTCGGCGGCTATCTCCGCTCGCGGCCCTAGCCTTCAAGCCGTTCGATGACTTCGTTCATGTCCGCCTCCGATTCGATGGACTCCTTGATGTTCTCGCGGCGGCGGACCTCCGCAGCGGAGGCGTCGTAGGCACGGACATACTCGGCCCGGGAGTGTTCGTCGAAGGCGTGTTTGATAGCGAAGTAGCCGTCGGGCACGACGGTCCCGCATACCTTGCACGAGATGCGGTCGTGCTCGGTCGACTGGTGGACGATGAGTTCCTCTACGCGGTCGAACCGACTGTCGTCGCCCTCGATGGCACACTCCCAGCGTGGCATTGCTCTGAGGCAAGCACCCGGGCATTAAAAGCGTTCGCCACGACGTGTCGACACTTCCGCGAATAGAAACCCATAATGGTGCGACAGGGGTAGCCGGACGCGTGACGAGCGAGGGGTTCACCGTCGACCTGCACGTGAAGGTGCTCGACGAGCAGGTCGTCCAGCGAGCGAAAGCGCGTGGCCTCGACGCGCTGGTGTATGCGCCACACTTCGTGCGTCTGCCCGACATCCGAGCGCGGGCCGACCACTACTCGGATTCGGAGCTGACCGTCTATCCCGGTCGGGAGCTGTTTACCGGGACGTGGCAGCGGCGCCGCCACGTCCTCGCCGTCGGCCTCGACGAGATGGTTCCGGACTTTCTGACCCTCGACGGGACGATGGCCGAACTGCGGCGGCAGGGCGCGGCGGTGCTCGTCCCCCACCCGGGCTTTCTCTCGGTCAGTCTCGGGCTCGACGAGCTGCGGACCTACCGGGAGACTATCGACGCCATCGAGGTGTACAACCCGAAGTATCTGCCACACCACACCGGCCGAGCCCGCCGGTTCGCGGCCGAGACCGGGCTCCCGGTGTTCGCCTCCTCCTACGCGCACCTGCCGGGGACCATCGGCGAGGCATGGGTGGCCTTCGACGAGCCCTGTCCCGACGAGGCGGCCTTTACCAGTGCGCTCCGGGAGACGGCCACACGCCGGGTCCACCACCGGGACGGGCTGGCCCACACGCTGCGCAGAGGACTCGAGTTCGCCCATCTCGGCTACGAGAACAGCTGGGAGAAGTTCGACCGGGTCATGCTGCAGGGCACCGCGCCGACGCATCCGGACCACGTCGCCTACGGCGGCCGGTTCGACGACGTGAAAGTGTACTAAACCACCACGTTGGTCGTGTTCGCGACGATTTCGGCCGCCTGCGGCGGGAGATACGTCGGCAGGACGTAGACGAGCGCCGCGATGGCGGCCAACTCGAAGAGGGTGATCGCGACGGTGACGGCCTCGGCGCGGTCGCTCGACGTCGTCACGCCCGTGGGGAAGCCATACTCCGTGCTGGAAATCGGGTAGAACAGCGCGATGCCGCGCTTCGAGCCGACGATGTCGAGCACGTAGTGGGTCACCACGCCGAGCCACACCCACTGGAGGTTCCCGCCGTGGTACACCGGGTGGGCCAGGAAGATGAGCAACACGGGCAGGTTGTGGAGCGTCTTGCGGTGTTTCCCGAAGGCCGTGTCCACGTCGGGGAACAGCGCGCCGAGGACGACCGGAAGGAACACCTCGGCGATGGTGGCGAACGTGGAGACGTCGCCGGACGGGTCGAGGACGTAGCCGAGCCCGATACTCAGGAGGACCGCGTTCAGAACGTGACCGCGCTTGTTCATTCAAGCGCTTCGACGACAGCGTGACCGAAAGGTCTTGCTACTGAGTGTGTGTCCTGTCCAACAGGTCTTCGAGGGCCTGTCCGGCGATTTTCGCTTTCACCTCGGTCCGTGAGCCGGCGAACTCGTAGTGTCTGACGGTACAGCCGGACTGTCCGGTCTCCCACGGGGCCGCGTGGGCGACCGCGATGTAGACGGTCCCGACCGGCGTCTCGGGGCTCCCGCCCGTCGGCCCGGCGACCCCGGTCGTCGCCACGCCCCAGTCGGTTCCGGCGGTGTCCCTGACCGCGCGGGCCATCTCGATGGCGACCGGTTCGGAGACGGCGCCGTGGTCGTCCAGGGCCTCGCGGGAGACGGCCAGTACGTCCTGTTTAGCGTCGTAGGAGTAGGTCACCACCGACCGGTCGAAGTAGGCGCTGGAGCCCGACACGTCGGTCAGGAGCGAGCCGACCAGCCCGCCGGTACAGGATTCGGCGACGGCGACAGTGTCTCCCCGGTCCCGCAGTGTCTCGCCGACCCGCCGCTCGACGGGTCGATCGTCTGCTGTCATGGTGCGGTGTTCGTGGGGCCGCGGAATAAGCGTTCAGCCGTCGGTCGGTGGGCCGGTCCATGTCGGTTCCCGGACAGCATAAATTCTCTTTGGCCTCGTGATGTGAATATAACAATTAGATATTTACTTCCATAGATGGTGAAATGATTGTGACAGCCACATTGTTGCAGCTGGGTGTTCCCAATGGTATCATCCCGGCGATAATATCGTTCGTACTGACTGTCGGCATGTTCGCGGTCTCGTTCGTCGTCCTGTATCTGGTCGGCAAGACGGTGCTCGTTCCGGCGACGAGACGGGCGCTCAACGCCCGCGAGTTCTCCCCCGCCGTCGTCGGACTCGGCGAGAGCATCGCGGGCGCCTTGGCGCTGTTCGGGGCCGTGGCGGTCGCTGCGGCCGTGGCGGGCTTCCCGACGATTCTGGCCGCCTTCGCGACCATCACCGGTGCGCTCGCACTGGGCGTCGCGTTCGCCGCGGGCGATATCATCGAGAACTTCGTGGCCGGCATCTTCATCCTCAAGGACAAACCGTTCGAGGTCGGCGACTACATCGAATGGAACGGTAACGGCGGTACCGTTCGGCAGATAGACCTGCGCGTCTCGAAGCTCGACACGTGGGACAACGAACAGCTGACGGTTCCCAACGGCGAGCTGGCAAACGCCGTCGTGAAGAACACGCAGGCCAACGAGACGCGGCGTGTCACGGTCGACTTCGGTGTCGATTACGGCTCCGACGTGGACCGCGCACGGGAGATAATCCTCGAAGAGGTCGCCGCTATCGACGGCGTGTTGGACGAGCCGGCGCCGAGTGCACCCCTTACCACCCTCGGTGACTCCGCCATCGTCTTCAACGCTCGCGCGTGGATAAACCCACAGGAGACCGGTGCTGGCGGCGTCAAGCACCAGCTCACGGAATCGGTCATGGACCGCTTCGACGAAGCGGACATCGGGTTCCCGTACCCACACACCGAGGTCGTCGGCTCGCTGGACGTCAACCAGACCGAGACCAGCGCCGTCGCGGACGACTGAGAACCGGTCCGAACTTCGGTATTTTTCGACGGCCGAACTGCTATCGTCGCTCGCCGCTCCGGACGCCGGCCGCAGACATTTCTGTGTCGCCCGCGAACGTGTCGTATGGCCTACCAGACGACGGTCGGCTGGTCGCTTCTCACATCGGGCATCGTAACGCTGATACTCGGTTTCCTTCCGGGCACGGACCTCTTCTGGGGGATACTCCTGCTCGTACTCGGGATGGTAGTACTGTACATCCGGCAGGTGTAGTCGCGGTCGACGGAAAGACAGAGGGGACCGGCGCTGCGAGAGGGCGTATGGACTACGAGACCCCGCAGTTCTACCGGGTGATGCAGTACGCCGCCCGCGCCGACCGGGACGTGGTCGAGATGGTGTCGGGGAGCCCGGACTGGGACCCGCCCGAGGCGGTCCGGGACGGCCTGAGCGCGTACGCCGAGGCCGACGCCGACGAGTTCCAGTACGCCCCCAGCCGCGGCCTCCGGGGGCTCCGGGCGGCCATCGCCGCGCGCCACGGCGTCGACGAGGCCCGCGTCGTCGTCACGAACGGGGCCGGCGAGGCCAACCACCTCGCGATGACCGGCGGGCTCGAACGGTTCGACGGCGGGGAGATACTGCTGCCGGACCCGGTGTACCCCTACTACGCCGGTCGGGCGAACTTCCTCGGCGCGGAGACCACCTTCGTCCCGGTCGAGTCCGACGGCCGGCTGGACCCCGCTGCGGTCCGGGCCGCGGCGAGTTCGGAGACGGCCGTCGTCGTCGCCAACTCGCCGAACAACCCCACCGGCGCGGTGTACGGTGAAGACGCGATGGCGGCGTTCGTCGCCGTCGCGGAGGAAAACGATGCCCTGCTCGTCTCCGACGAGGTGTACAGTCAGTTCGACTACTCCGGGCGGTTCAGCTCCGCCCTCGCCGTCGAGTCGCCCAACGTCGTCGCCACGAACGCGTTCTCGAAGTCGATGGCCGTCACCGGCTTTCGCGTTGGGTACGCCGTCTTCCCGCCCACGGACGGGCCGACCGGGGACCTCGTCGAGCGGGCGACGACGCGGCACATGCTGACGAACGTCAGCGGCTCGCGCCCGGCCCAGTACGCCGTACAGCAGGCGATGGAACGGACTGACACAGCGTACTACGAGGCCGCCCGGGAGCGACTGCAGCAGCGTATCGGGCGCTTCTGTGAGGCACTGGACGAGGCCGGTGCGACGTACACCCGGCCCGACGGCGGCTTCTACGTGCTGGCCCGGTTTCCCGACTTCCCGGGCAGCTTCGAGAACGCCGAGCGGCTCGTCGACGAGGCCGGGGTCGCGGGGATGCCCGGCGCGGCCTTCGGCGAGGCGCGGGCCGACGACCTGCGATTCTCGCTGACGACGCCACGGGTCGAGACCGCGGCCGAGCGGCTGGTCGAGTACTTCGGGTGAGCGGAGGGTCGGTCTGTCAGAGCTGCCACGGCTATCGGACAGCCGTGTCCGGCGCGCCAGTGTATCGGTCAGCCGGACACCGGCCGCGGACGATGGGTGCAATGAATCGTCAGGTGCCGTTTAATCCTGAAGTGTAGCGGAAAAATAATAAATATCCGGGGGCGGAATGATTTGCCATGGTAAAAGTTAGCAACGTCTCGCTATCCACGTCGGTAAAAGAGACGACGGAGGGCAAGATGCTGGAAGCCGAACTGGAGTTCGACGTGGACTTCACCACGGTTGGGCAGACGGAGACGGTCAGTTACGAGGTCGTCGGTGGACTGGTCGAAGTGGATGGGCCACTGGACGACTACGACGTAGAGGAGGAGCTATACAGGACCGACTGGGGTTTCTGGGATTTCAGAAAGATCCTGCACCAGGACGCCGAGGGGCCCGCCGACGACAACCTCGGAATAATCGGCGTGACGACACGAGATTCGGACGTCGGACGGGAGACGATTACCTTCACGAGGTCACTGGGTCGGGTCGAGAGAGAGACTGAAAACGGCTATCGAATCGAAACCAGTGGTACGCTGGAGGAGGGCGTGCTGGACGACGACGAAGAGTCGCTAGCCGGAGACCGAGTGGTGACCTCCGAACTGCGCGGGCTGGTCCGGGTCCTCCCCACGAGCGGCGCGGATGTCGGTATCTCGGCTGACTCGACGAAGGTGGAGTTTTTCGACCCGCTCACTTGACCACACGGTCGAAACTATCGGCGCAGTCCTCGCGGCCGACTGCGTCCGCACGGCTAGTCGTCACCCGGGCGGGAAAAACGCCGGTTCGGCACGGCCAGCAGTGTCGGCGCCAGGGGTGGAGTGGCCCGTGCTATCGCTCGTCGGAGTCGTCGTCTGTGCCGCCTTCGGATTCGGTGTCCGACTGCGCCTCCGCGGCGCCTTGCTCGTGGACGCCGCCCTCGTCGACGGGAATCGTCCGCGCTTCCTCCTCCTGCCCACTCTCCGGTCGCATCGTCTCGCGGCGGCCGCCGTTGCCGACGTCGACCGGAATCCGCTCGCGGAGGTCGCTGGCCAGCGATTCGACCCGCCGGCGGACGGTCCCGGCGTGGTCCTCGAACTTCTCGACGTTCCGGTCGACCCGGTGGACACGCTCTTTCGGAATCTGTGTCATCAGGTCGTTGCCGTCCTCGTCCGTGCCGGTGTGGACGTGCCAGTGGTCGCGAGCGTACACGATCTCCTCGTTGTCGAGCGTCTCCTCGATGGTCTCGCCGTCGGCACCCTCGTAGACGATTGTCGCCTGACCGAGTTCTATCTCTTCCATACCGTTGGACTGTTGACACTCCGGGCACTTACGTACTCGGTCGGCCCTCGAAATATCCGCCGCGCCTACGCGAGTTCGACCGACAGCGCCCGCTCCAGCAGGTCGTCGTCGTACAACTCGGCCGTCTGTTCCGGGTGGGCGTCGTCTATCGCCCGCACCGTCAGGACGGTGTTGGCGAAGTTCTTGTAGGTGGCCTCGTCGACCATCTGCCCCGAGACGACGACGGCACCGGTCCCCTCGCGTTTGGCGTCGTTGAACGCCTCGATTTTCGTGAGGTCGCGGTCAAGCTCCTCGCTACCCGGCGTGTGGATGCGGTTGGCCTGAGCGGTCTGTTTGGGATGCAGGGACCACGAGCCGTCGATGCCGATGGTCGCCTCGTGTTCGACCTGGTCGGCGTACCCCTCGGCGTTGTAGTAGCTGACGCCGGCCCGTTCGTGGAACAGCTGGTCGAACGGGCCGCCGAAGGCGACGACGCCAGCGGCGCTGGTCTCGTTCGAGAGCGCTTCGAGCAGCCCGTCCCAGCGCGGGCGCTCGCCGTGGAGCGCCCGCCCGCCGAGTTCCGCCGTGTAGTCGACCGGACCGAAGACGAGTCCCGCGAGCCGCGACTCCGAGGCGAACCGGCATATCTCGCGCAGGTCCGACCGGGCGGGCGCGGTTTCGAGGATGACGGCCATATCGAGCGCCCCGTCCGCCAGTCCGGCCTCGCGTTCGGCGTCGGCCAGCACGCCGGCGGCCGCTCGCACGTCGTCGATGCGACCCACTTTCGGGAAGACGATGCCGTCGAGATGCTCGCCTACGTCGCCGGCGAGCCGACGGACCTGTTCGGTCCCGCGCTCGCGGAACGCGGCGTCGTCGTAGGCCCACTCGACGCGGGGGCGTATCTCGCCCGCGAACTCCGGCGCGTGGTCCGGGAGGCGGTCGACGACGTTGTCGACCGCCTCGGCCTTCATCGACGGAGCGGTCCCGTCCTCGATGTCGGGCACGAGCCAGTCGGGGGTCTGGAACCCCTCGCTCGTGAGCCCGGAGTCGAGGAACTTCGCGCTGTTGTCTCGCGGCACGGCGGCGGGCGCTGTCTGGAAGGTTCGGGAGAGTCGTGTCATTGGTGTCGTCGGACGAGTGCGGTTCGCCGGCCGCTGTAGACCGGGGTGTTGTTCTGATTGAACGCGACGTGTTCGAACGTGACCTCGCCCGCGTGGTCGGGACCGGCGTCGCCGTCGCAGTCGAGCACGCGGGTGAAGCCGGAGACTGTGTCACCGAGCGTGACGAAGTCGTGGAACCGCTCGTCTTCGAAGCGGCGCTCGCGGTAGGTCGCCTCGTCGGAACGGGCGTGAGCAAGCGCGATGGAGCGGGTCACGTCGCCGTAGGCGACGATGTCGCCCGAGGGCGAGTCGGCCATGGCGTCGCGGTTGTGGTGCTGGCGGGCGGTGTTGAGCGTCGACAGGGGCAGCCCGGAGACCAGCGCGTCGTCCATCGTCCGGCCGCGCTCGTGGCGGTAGGCGACCGCGGCGTCGGAGTCGCGGGCGCGTTCGAGCGCGTCGCGGAACTGCTCGAAGTACTCCCCGTCGGGTGCGAGCAGACGGGGCGGGAGGTCGGGGCCGTCCTCGTCGGCCGGGTCCCCGTTCGCCACTGTACCGCTGCCATCCGTGGCTGCGGGCTCCCGCCGCGGTATCATGTTCGTCCGCTCGTAGGAGACGAGTCGCTCACCGGTCTGGCGGTCCCGGCCGACGGACTCCCACGTGACGATTCCGTAGCTCGGCCGCGAGGACGAGGAGCGGGTGTCGAGCACCGTGGAGGTCACGTCCAGTTCAGTGCCGGGGTAGGCCGTCCGGTGGAACTCGACGTTCGTCCGGCCGAGGAAGTAGCCGCCCTTCTCCGAGAGGTCCTCGACTGTGATGCCCATCACGCAGGCGAGCAGGTAGTCCGGGTGGGTCGGCGGCTCCGCGAACCCCCGCTCACGGGCGGTGTCGGGCCGCCAGTAGGCCGGGTCGTGGTTCAGCGTCTGGCCCATCCACCGCTCGTTGCCGTGGACGGAGAGCCGGAGGCCCGGGTCGTGGCGGAGTTCGTCGCCCTCGCCGAAGAACTCGAAGTAGTGGCCCTTCTCGCGGGTCTCGGCGCGGTCGAGCAGCGCCTCGAAGGTCTGCTGGTCGGCGCAGTCGACGGCATCGGGGGCGGTCCAGTCAGTCACCGGCACCACCGCCCGTCGAGTGAGCGACCTCGCTCCCTCCGGTCGGGCGACTAATCATCGTCACCACTTCCGGTCGACCGCGCCTCGCGGCTATCGCCGCTCGGCCCTTGTGCGACCTCGCTCCCTCCGGTCGCGTCGGTCGCCCGGGTCGCCCGCCGCATCTCGTTCGTGACGACCATGAACCCCTCGTCGAACCCCATGCCGGGCTTGGCTAACACCTGCGCGGCGTCGGTCGCCAGCGCGACGTGGGCACAGGCCCGCGCGGAGGTGACCGTCTCGTTGCAGGTGCCGCCGAGATAGGCGCGCGTGTCGGTGCCGTCGCAGTACAGCACCGCCTCGGCCGAGCGCTGGACGCCGCCGAGGTCCGGCGTCTTTATCTGCACCACGTCGGCCGCGCCCCTGTCCACGAACGCCCGCACGTCCTCGAAGGTGTTGCACCACTCGTCGGCGACGATGTCGACGGCCACGCCCGCGGACTGCAGCCCGTCGCGGAGCTCGGCCATCTGTGCGATCTGCGTCTCGCGGCTCCCGGCGTCCATCGGGCCCTCGACCTGTAGCGGATAGGGCGCGGCGGCTTCCCGCAGCGAGTCGAAGTACGCCGTCACCTCGGTGCGGTCGTACGGCGGCCCGAACACCTCCCCGAGGATGCCGTAGACGTCGACGTGGAACCGCGGCGCGTACCCCTCGGGGCCCAGCGCGTCGGCCCTGTCGGCCAGCCACGCGAGGTACTCACACAGCACCGCGCCGTCGTCGCCCACTTTCTCGACGCTGTTGAACAGGCCGTGTGGAAGCACCGGGACCTCCTTGATGAGCATCTTCTCCGCGTTGGTCCGGCGTTCGTCGCCCGACTGGCCGAAGACGGGGACGGGCGCGGTCGCGGGGTCGGTGTCGTAGGCCGCCGCGAGCACGTCGGTGGGTGTCCGGCCCCGCGCTCGGGCGGCGGCGTTCAACAGCGCCTGGGAGACGCCGTAGCGGACGGCGGTGTGAAGACGGTCGCTGTCGGCAGTGGCGGGGTCGAGCGCTTCGACCGTTTCCGCGTTCTCGCGAAACAGCGTCGCATCGCGGCCTCGGAGCGCGTCGGCGACGCTCCCTTCCACGACGGGGCGGTACTCGCCGGCGCGAAAGAGCGGGTCCCGGCCGCCGGCACCGGAGTACTGCACCGCGGCGCAGTCGCCCGTGACCACGGAGCCGTCGGCGAGTTCCAGCTCGACGATGAGGGACTCGCCGGCCTCGCGGACCCGCTCGAACCCCGCCGTCTGTGGCGAGCCGTCGTACGCGAAGCCCCGCTGGGTAGCGCCGGCTTTGATGGCCCGCTGGTCGTCGAAGAAAAAGCCCGACAGGCCGGGAATCGCCCGGACGGCCTCAATCCGCATCGCTGGCACCTCCCCGGTGGCCGGCGGGCCGCCCAATCAACTTCCCGTCGCTGATGGCGTCCACGTCGTCGGCGACCATCCGGAACGACTGGTCCCGGCCCTCGGTCCGGGCGCGCTCGCCGAGTTTCGCCTCGTGTGTCTCCCTGACGTCGTCGGGCAGGGCGAGGTCGGCGAAGTTGAAGATACGCACCCGGCCGTCGTCGTCGCGGGCCGGCAAAACCGCCCCCGCCGCCGCGTCAGAGGGAGCGAAGGGCACGTCCATCTCGCCGCTGTCGAAGGCCGCGACGACGCCCCGGGCGACGTCACCGTCGCCCGCCCGTTCGATGGCGTCGACGAGGGCCGTCGTGGCCCGCTCGATGAGGCGCTGTTCGTCGTCGATGCCGCCGAGGTCGATGTCTTGCTCTATCATCATATCGATAAGCTGTCTCGTGGTGCGCAGGCCGGCGGCGTTGGCCTCCTTGGTGGGGACGCCGCGGAACTCCTGTGCGGACTTGGTGATGACCTTGTCCGGCTTCGCGACCGCCGCGGTCGCGCCGCCCAGACTGATGACGCCGTTGGCGCGGGCCTCGTCGGGCGGGAAGCCGCCCATCCATTCGTGGAAGACGGTGGTCACAGTGACACTGTCGGGGAGGTACCGCTCGCCCAGCGTCCGCAGCGCGCGCAGGGCGGCCACGTCCTGAACGAGATTCCCCACTTGCCCGTAGCCCAGTGTCACCGAGCGCACGCCCTGTGTGGCCGCGAGCTTTCCCTCGACGAGCATCACTGCGATGGCGATGCAGGGCGGGACGAGCGTCCCGGTCAGCGGGCCGAAGGGCTCGCGGTTGATGGTGACCCCGCGCTCGGTGTAGGCACCACAGAGCCGGTCGACGAACTGCCAGTGCTCGATGGTCGTCGCTAAGTCGTGGCGTTTGGTGTAGGGGATGTTGTACGAGATGGGGCCGCCCTCGAAGGACTGGAAGCCGCCGGCGAGCGTGACCATCGCCAGCAGGCGCGCGTCGGGGGTGCCGTGGCGCACCTCGATCGGGGCGTCGAGCGCCCGGACGAGCCGCCGGCAGTCCTCGACGCCGTGATTCACGGCCGGGAAGCCGTTGAGCTCGTCGTCCCCGTTTCTGGACGCCGACAACCCCTCCTCCGCCTTCTCGTACTGGTTGTCCCGCGTGTACGAATCGATGGTCGTGGGAAGGAGGTCGGCGCCGCCCTCATCGTGCAGATAGCGCAGGAGGTCTATCTGGTCTTCCAGACAGGGGACGCCGGCGCGGGGCTGGAGCAGCGGCCGGTCGGCGGATTCGAGCACGCGGGCGAACCGCTTTTCGGCCGGCAGCGACTCGTGGAAGGCGACGGCCTCCTCGAAGTCCACCGTTCGTCCGGTGTGCCAGTCGTCGCGCAGGTCGTGTGCGATGCGCTGTAGCTCGTCGGCGGGCAGTTTCGTGTCTGTGGGCATGGTCAGCTGTCGACCCTGACCTGCTCGCCCTCTGTCGTGGTTATCCTGAGGTCACGGCGCAGGGCGGCGATGGCCTCCTCCGGGTCGGTCTCGGCGTCGAAGACCCGGTCGAAACCCATCTCGCGGAACCGCTCGCGCGTGGCCTCGAAGTCGTCCTGTCCCACGGCGAGGTTCCCGCCGACGTACGTGGGCACGTCGACGCCGGCTTCCGCGAGCCGGTCGTGGAACCCCTCGCAGTCCTGCCGGGCGTGTCCGTACAGGGAAGACACCAGTACCGCCTCGGCGTCGTTGGCTTTGGCGGCGGTGACGAAGTCGGCCTGTGAGGTCTGGACGCCGAGGTTGACGACGTCGAAGCCAGCGGCCGACAGCGCCTGCTCGAGAATCGTGATACCGACGACGTGTGCGTCGGAGCCGATCACGCCGAGGATGACGGTACGGGGCATGTGCTCAGTGGTGGTCGGGGCGCAACAATAAACCTAATGGTCTTTCATGATAATACCTCCTTTAGGAATCTATAATGATTTATCGCCAAAGTTTAAGCCCCCGCCGTCACTCGGTTCCCCCATGAGCGCGCTTGCCGACCTGCGGGTGCTCGACCTCACACAGGTCCTCGCCGGGCCGTACTGTACGATGTTGCTCGCGGACATGGGCGCAGATGTGGTAAAGGTCGAGCGCCCAGGCGGGGACCTCATCCGGGAGAACCCGCCGTACGTCTCCGACGCCGAGTCGGAAGCCTACGGCGGCTACTTCCAGAGCGTCAACCGCGGCAAGCGCTCGCTGGAACTCGACCTCCGTACTGACGCCGACCGCGAGGCCTTCCTCTCGCTTGTCGAACGCGCCGACGTGGTCGTCGAGAACTTCAAAGCCGGGACCATGGAACGGTTCGACCTGAGTTACGAGACACTGCTGGAACGCAACCCCCAGCTAATCTACTCCTCGATTCGGGGCTTTGGCGACCCGCGCACGGGCGAGACGGACCGCCAGGGCCAGCCCTCCTTCGACCTCATCGCGCAGGCGCTTGGCGGCGTGATGGAGATCACGGGTCAGGCGGACGGCCCGCCGACGAAGGTGGGGCCGGGCGTCGGCGACATCTTCACCGCCGCCCTGAACGCGGTGGGGATTCTCGCCGCGGTCCACCACCGGGAGCGGACCGGCGAGGGCCAGTACGTCGACACCGCGATGTACGACTGCATGGTCTCGCTGGCCGAACGCGCGGTGTATCAGTACTCCTGTGACGGCGACGCACCCACGAGACAGGGCAACTCCCACCCGACGCTGTTCCCCTACGACGCCTTCGAGGCTGGCGACGGCTACGTCGTCGTCGCGGCCTTTTCGGACGGCCACTGGGAGACGCTCTGTGCGGCGATGGACCGGCCCGATTTGGCCGCGGAGTACCCGGACGCGTCCAGTCGGCGGGCCAACCGGGAGTCGCTCCGCGAGGCGATTGCGGACTGGACCCGCGAACACGCGACCGACGAGATTCTGGAGCGACTGGCCGGCCGCGTCCCGGCCGCGCCCGTACAGGACACTGCGGATATCTTCGCCGATCCGCACGTCCACGACCGGGAGATGCTCGCCGACGTGGCCCAGCCCGGTTCCGACGAGGTGATGACTGTCGCGGGCAGCCCCATCAAGATGACCGAGACCATGCCCGAGCCGCGTGGTCGGGCGCCGCTGCTGGACGAGCATCGGGCGGAGCTGCTGGGAGAGGAGCGTGTGGACAGCGGCCGCGAGGTCGCCGAGAGCGACGATTAGCCGTGCTGCGGACGGCGTACGGCGACTAATCCGGCGCTTGCCCGGTGGTCTCTCCCGGCGATGACCAGCGCAGCAATCCGAGGAAGACGACAGTGGCGACTGAGGTCAGGGCGCCGTCCACTCGAACCGGTACACCACGTTCAGGACACTGTCGGGTAGCAACACCGTCACGCCGTCGTCGTGGGAGACGGCGCTTATCATCGCCGGGAACCAGAGGTCCCCACCGGCGGTCTGACCGCCGAACGTGCCGAACGAATCCGCCGGCTCCTCGGGAATTCCGCCGCCCGGGAGCGTCTCGAACACTTTGATGGCCCGGTTCACGAGGTCGACCACGAACAGGTAGCCGTCGGCGAGCGCGAGGCTCGTCGGCAGGAGGAATCGACCGCTGTCGTCGCCGTAGCCCGCCCGTCCGACGACCTGCCAGCCGTCGCCGGCGTCGTACTGGAGTCGGTCGTTGCTGCGGTCGGCGACGTAGGTCGCTTCGGGCCCGACCGCCACGTCGGAGGGGAGCCAGAACTCGCCGGCGTCGTGGCCGAACGTGCCCCGCGTGTCGTGGTCCTCGACGGATTCGGTCCGGCGGTTCACGACCCACGACGCGAGGCGGCCGTTGAGCGAGTCCGCGACGTGGAGCCGAGCCCGGTCGCGGTCGAGGGGTTCGACGGCCATCCCGCGGGGCAGGCGCACGTCGCCGCCGAAGTAGCCCCAGCCGCCGAAGCTGACGACGTGGTGGGGCTCGCCGTTGCGGAGCCGGTAGCAGTGGAGCTGGCGGTCGTCGTCAGCTTCGCCGGCGTCGGCGGTGTAGTCGGCGGCAAAGAGGTACGTCTCGTCGCCGGGATGCCACGTCGCGAGCGTCGCCGGGAAGCGGTTCTCGGGCAGCGCGGCCGGTGAGACGGGCGCTTCGAGCCCACTGCCGGTGTGCTGGGCGCGACCGTTGCCGCCGTCGCCGACCCAGAGGACCCGGTCGTCGGTCGGTCGCTGGACGGCCGAGCCGGAGGCGAAGTCGAACTGCCCGGCCCGGTTCCGGCGGCCGTCGACCGTCGCCAGCCGGCGCTTCTTCTCCGCGACGAAGCGCAGTCGGTAGGCCGAGACGGCGTGGTCGAGGGCTTCGGTGACCAGCACGCGGCCGCGGATGGCGCCGGTCGGGTCGGCGTCGGGGGCGGGTTCGTAACCGGTGACCGCCATCGGGGCGCCGAACCGTCGCGTCTCGATGTCGGGCGCGACGACCGACGGTACCTCGCCGCGGCGGTCGCCGTCCAGCGAGTAGGCGTAGAGGTGGCCGCCGCCGATGTCGGGGACGAGGATGCGCTCCTCCGCCGGGAGGTAGCTGACCGCGCGCGGAATCGCGAACTCGTCGTCTAGCACGGGGCTTCCCGTCGACGGGAACGGGACACCGCGGCCCTCGCGGTCACAGCGGACCACGTTCGCGTAGTAGGGCGGCCGGCCGAACTCCCGGGCCTGCTGGCCGTAGCCGGTGTTCGCGACGAGGAGGTTCCCGTCCGGGTCCGTGTCGAGGCCCTGTGGCCAGTAGAGCCCGACGGCGTCGTCGTCTGGTCGGGTAACGGCGCGGAAGCTCCCGATCTGACTGCCCGCCCCGTCGAAGACGACGACACGGCTCCGGGTATCCGCGGGGTCCTCGTGGTAGAACTCGTCGGCGACGAATATCGTCAGCCCGTCGGCACCCTCGTGGACCGCCACGCCGTTGGGGTGGAACTCGTCGCTTTCGGGCCCGAACACCTGCTCGACGGTCACCGCGACACCCTCTGTGCCGGCCCGGCCGTAGGCGAGTTCCTGCACCCGGCCGTTGCCGAGGTCGGTGACGAACACGCGGGGTTCGCTCGGATGGTGAGCCAACCGGAACGGGAGGTCGAAGGCGCCGGGGTCGGTCCCGAACCGGCCGACCTGTCCGAGCACCCGCTCCAGCGTGCGGTCGAAGACGAGCAGACGGCTGTTGCCCGCGTCGGCGACCCAGACACGCCCCTCCCGGTCCTGAACCACGCCGACCGGGGTCGCGAGCCCGATGTCGTCGGCCGGTTTCGGGAACGGGGGCGTGAGCTCCGGCGAGCGCGTCCCGTAGGTCTCTCGATGTCTACCTGGCACGTTCAAACAACATATCTAGTAGCTGTATTAACCGTTTCTGATTACGTAACCAGAAGCGGTGTCGAACCCCGCGGTTCAAATACGGGGACGCCTAACCCCGGGGCAATGCGGGAGACGGCTTCAGGGAGCGAGGCGTGGCGTCCGTACTTCGGCTTCGAGGAGCCGTACGCGAACCAGGCCGACGCTATCGAGCGGGTCATCGAGGCCGGGAAATCCCGGGGGTTCCTCGCGATGGAAGGCCCGTGTGGCACGGGCAAGACCATGGCGGCCCTGACCGCCGGCGCCCACCTCGTCAGGGACACCGACCTGTACGACCGCATCGTCGTCGTGACGCCGGTCAAACAACAGCTCCAGCAGTTCGTCGACGACCTCCGGACGCTCAACGCCGGGCTGGACGAGCCCTTCGACGGCATCTCTCTCGTGGGGAAACGGGACCTCTGTCCGTACGGCCGCGAGGGGAAGTTCCCCGACGACGCGAGCACCCACGACCGCTGTGAGGACCTGCGGGAGGCGACCGCCCGGCTGGTCGAGGGCGACGGCCGCGGGGACGGGGCGGCCGTCGCCGACACCGCCATCGACAACGAGGTCGACGAGGACGACCAGTGGTGGGACCCGCGACTGGGTCAGGACCTGGCCGCGGCCGCCCGCCCCGACGCCGCGTCCCAGACGACGCTCGGCGAGGACGCGCTCTCGACGGCCGGCGCAGCGTCGCCGTACCGCCCGAGCCAGCCCACCGCCCCCGAATCCATGGCCGGGGGCGACGACCCGCCGCTGTACTGCCCGTTCGAGGCCGACTGGTACGCCCGGAACAAGGGCTCGCCGGTGGACTTCTCGGCCGGGCCGAACAACGTCGTCACTATCGAGGACTACCTCCCGGAAGCGGTCGAGCGGGGCACCTGTCCCCACCGAGTGATGAGCGTCATGCTGGCGGAGGCCGACGTCGTCGTCGGCAACTACAACCACCTCTTCGACCCGAACTCCCGGCCGCTGCTGTCGTCGGTTCTCGACGAGCAGACCTTCGTCGTCGTGGACGAGGCCCACCGGCTGGAAGAGCGGGTCCGGGATCTGCTGTCGGACCGCCTGGGCAAACAGACCATCACGCAGGCGCGCAACGACTGTGACCTGCTGGTCCAGCGCGCCCAGCAGACCGCCGACCACAAGGCGCAGGTCCGGGAGGTACTGGACGCCCGCGAGGTTCCGCTCGAAGCGGTCGACCGCGCACGCAAGTTCTACGCCGACCTCGAACGGTGGCTGGACGACCGCGTCGAGTCGTTCCTGGACAGCGAGCACGAGGGGTGGCGCGCCGACCCCGCGGTCCTCCCGGACCACGACCGCGAGATACCGCTGCGGGACCCCGACACCGTCGAGCGGGACGAACTCACCGAGTGGGCCGAGGGCAAGGGGTACGACGGGCAGCTGTGGCGCTCGCTCGCGACGGTCGGCGCGGCCGTCGAGGACGCTATCGACCAGCTCGGGCTGACCCGCCAGCCCGTCTGTGCCGCCGTCGGGGCTATCTGTGGCCACTGGTGGGAGCGGGACCACTCGACGTTCCTGCGGGAGATCGAACTCGAACACTCCCCCGACGGGCGCCGGGCCACCGACGCCGACTACGAGGCCGTCTACACGCCGGGGCTGCTCTGTTACAACTGCATGCCCGCCGTTGCGCTGCGGGACGCCTTCGACGAACTCGGCGGCGGCGTGGTGATGAGCGCGACGCTGGAACCGCTCGACGTGTTCACCCGCGTCGCCGGACTGGACGGACTGGCCGAGCAGGCCGTAGACGATACCGACGAGGACTCCCCGACGCGGCCGGTCCGCTCGGCGACCTACGACCTCCCGTTCCCGCCGGAGAACCGGGCCTCGTATCTCGTCGACGCCCGGCCCTTTACCGCGCGAAATCGCGGGAACCCGGGGGAGATGAAGCCGCTGGGCGAGAACTGGAACCCGACCCGGGACGAGTACGCCCAGGCCCTGCGCGCGCTGGCGCGTTCGCCGGGCAACGTCATGATAGCCATGCCGAACTACCGGGAGGCGCAATGGGCCGGCGCCTACCTGCAGGAAGCCGTCGAGAAAGCCGTCCTCGTCGACGAGTCCTCCAGCAACGAGGAGACCGAGCGGACCAAGCGGTCGTTCTTCGCCGGCGAGGGGAAGGTGCTCGTCACCTCGACGCGGGGCACGCTCACCGAGGGCGTCGACTACGACGGCGCGAAGCTGTCGACCTGTGCCGTCGTCGGGATCCCGCTCGTGAACATCGGCTCGCCCCGGATTCGGGGCGTCCAGCGGGCCTACGGCGACACCTTCGGCGAGGAGAACGCCTTCGAGTACGCGCTGACGGTGCCCGCGGTCAGGCGCGCCCGTCAGGCCATCGGCCGGGTCATTCGGGGGGCCGAGGAGGTCGGGGTGCGCGCCTTCGTCGGCCGTCGCTACACCCCCGACGGCCGCCACTCGGTCTACGAGTTTCTCCCCGAGGGCGAGCGCGAGGAGTTCACGCGGATGACCCCCGACTTTCTGGCCGGCCAGCTGGAGTCGTTCTGGCGAAACCACGGATAATCGGCGGCTGGTCGCCTGAACGCGGTTTGTAACTGCCTCGTTGGCCGTAAACAAAAAGCATTTACATCATTATTAGAGTGTTACAAGGGATGCCCGAGTGTCAGAACTGCGGCGAATTCGTAACTGAGCAGTACGTGCGGGTGTTTACACCGGAAGCCTCCGAAGCACACGGGCCGAGGGTCTGCCCGAACTGCGAAGACAAACTCCGAGACGGCGCCGAGGTCCGCGAAGCGCGTTCCTCGCGTCAGTAGTCACGTCTCAGCCGGCGTGGAGCGGCCCACGACGGTTGACAGATAGGCGACAGCGACGGGTCGCGCTCGCTCGCCTTTTCCGGGAACTACTCAAGTCAGGAAACACAGCCTCGGGTATGAGCAATCTGGACGTCGAAGCAGTCGACGACATCGACGCACCGACCGGTGTCGACGCGCCGGAGTACGTGCTGTACGGGGGGAAAGGCGGCGTCGGAAAGACGACGTGTGCCGCGGCCACGGCGCTGGCGTCGGCCCGCGACGGGACGGCGACGCTGGTCGTCTCGACGGACCCGGCCCACTCGCTGTCGGACACCTTGGAGACTGATATCCCCGCCGAACCGACCCGCATCCGCGAGGATATCCCGCTCTACGCCGCGGAAATCGACCCCGAGGCCGCGATGGGCGAGGGGCCCCTGGGAATGGAAGACGACGCGCTGGGCGGCCTGGGCGGGATGCTCGGCGGCGGCGGGCCGATGGGCGACGCTGGTGGGCCCATGGGTGGCGACGCGAGCGAGGAGAACCCCATCGGCGGCGAAGACGGGCTGCTGGGTGGCTCGATGCCCGGCGCGGACGAGGCCGCGGCGATGCGACTCCTGCTCGACTACACCGACGACGACCGGTTCGACCGCGTGGTCATCGACACGGCGCCGACCGGTCACACGCTGCGGCTGCTGGAACTGCCCGAGACGATGGACTCGATGGTCGGGACGATTCTGAAACTCCGCGAGCGCTTCTCGGGGATGATGGATTCGATGAAAGGGATGTTCGGCGGCGGGGACGACGTGGATACGGAGGCCGGCATCCAGGACTTAGAGGAACTGTCCGAGCGCATCGAACGCCTGCGGGCCATCCTGCGGGACCCGACTCGCACCGACTTCCGCATCGTGATGGTGCCCGAGACCCTCTCGGTGATGGAGTCCGAGCGCCTGCTTGCCCAGCTCACCGACTTCGAGATTCCGGTCAGCACCATCGTCGTCAACCGGGTGATGCAGGACCCGAGCGAGGTGCTGGGCCGCGAGGTCGACATCCCCGGCCCAAACACCGACCACTGTGAGTTCTGCGCCCGGCGCTGGGAGGTCCAGCAGGAGGCGCTGGCCCGTGCACAGGACCTCTTCCGGGGCCACGAGGTCCGGCGGGTGCCGCTGTTTGCCGACGAGGTCCACGGCGAGGGGCTGCTGTCGGTGGTCGCGGCCTGTCTGGACTGAGCGGTTCGAGGGGGCTCAGTTCGTCAGCTTCCGAATCACACCGAAAGCGGCGTCTCGCCAGCGCGCCGGGAGGTACCGTGCCATGAGAATAAGCTTCGCGCCCTCGCCGACGGCGTAGCGCGGGTCGGGGTCGCTCGCGTTCGCGGCGTCCCGGATAGTCAGTGCGACGGTCTCCGGCGTCACCGACAGCGCGTCCTGCACGCCGGCGAGCCGGGAGTCCTCCCGGGCGGTGTAGAGCCAGTCGTAGGCGCCGGTCGTCTCCAGGTCGTCCTGTTCCGCACGGGCGCGGTCGTAGAAGTTCGTCTCGACCGGGCCCGGTTCGACCACGACGACGTCGATACCGTACTCGGCGGCCTCGACGCGGAGCGCGTCGCTCAGCCCTTCGAGGGCGAACTTCGAGGCGGCGTAGGCGCCCTGCCCCGGCAGCGCGAGGCGGCCGGCGACGCTGGAGACGTTGATGATGGCACCGTTCTCGCGAGCGCGCATGTGGGGCATGACCTGGCGGATGAGACGGTGTGGCCCGTAGAGGTTCACGTCGAACTGGCCGCCCGAAGCGGCCAGGTCCGCCGTCGAAACGTCCTCGACCGCCCCGAACTGGGCGTAGCCGGCGTTGTTCACCAGACAGTCGATGCGCCCCGCCGACTCGACGACGTCCTCGACGACGCGTTCGCACGCCTCGGGCTCGGTCACGTCGAGTTCGGCTGTCTCACAGCCGGCCGCCGCGAGGTCGGCCACGTCCTCCTCGTCGCGGGCGGTCGCCCAGACCTGCCAGTCGTCGTCGAGAAACGCCTCGGCTGTCGCGCGGCCGATGCCCGATGAGGCACCGGTTACGAGTACCGTCTTGGCCATGTTCGGGCCGACACGCCCCGGACAATTAAGCTTCCCCCGTTCGGCGTCGCAAGAATCCGCTCAGAGTTCGCCTTTCACCGAGTCGGCGTACGAGTCCGCCAGCCGCGTGGGTTCGGGAAGCTTGTAGCCCGCTGCCGTCGCCAGCACGAGGTCGGCCGCCGTCTCGGCGCTGACCCGATGGCCCGGGCTGACGACGAGCGGGTTGATGTACTGGCTGTCGGACTCGTACTGGCGGCTCTGGACGGCGTAGCCGATGACGGTCCCCTCGGTGGCGTCGACGGCGTCGCCGTCTGCCCGTTGTGCCCCCGACGCAACGCTGGTCTCCACCCGGGCGTCGGCCTCTATCGGGACGCGGGCCCCCTCGGGGAGTTTGCGGTCCAGCGACTCCGTCGGCTCGCCACAGAGGAGGTTCTTCGCGACGCCGACAGCCGGGACGTCGAGCGTAACACCGATATGCGTCGCCAGTCCGGCCTCGCGGTAGTGGATGCGACCGCTGCCGTCCACGAAGACGACGTCGGGCTCACAGTCGAGCGCCCCGAACGCCGACAGGATGGCACCGCCCTCCCGGAAGGAGAGCAGCCCGGGGACGTACGGGATTTCGGCCGGTTCGACGGCCCAGACGCGCTCGACTACCTCTCGCCCGCGGAGGACGACGACGGCCGAGACGGCGCGGTCGCCGACGAACGCCTGGTCGACGCCGGCGACGAGCGGGCGGTCGCCCGCGGCGTGTTCGTCGCCCTGTTCACCGAGCGTCTGCTGTCCGGCGGGGCCACCGAGAGCGACGGCGTCGGGGTCGAACGTGAAATCGTCAGAGAAGACCGCGACGTCGGCGATATCGCGCTGCAGGGCCTCCATCTCCGCGGTCGAGAGCGAGGCGTCGGGAACGAACTCCGGGCGGACGATATCCATCAGAAGGGGCCGCGACCGCCGGGTCCACCGGGACCGCCCGGGCCGCCGCCGCGGCCGAACTGTATCTGGTTGGGGATACGCGCCCGGTCCTTGACGCGGCGGCCGTACCAGAGGCCGATGACGAGCCCGACGAGGTGGGCCGTGTGGGCGATTTCCCCGCCGAGGATGCTGGCGCCGGGCGCGAGCGTGCCGGCGATGCTGAGGAGGGCGTAGAAGCCGGTTATCGCCCAGATGGGGACCGGCAGCAGGAAGTACAGATACACCGTGAGGTCGGGGTTGATGACGGTGACGAAGCCCAGGATTGCGAGCGCCGCGCCGCTCGCCCCGAGCACGCCGTAGGCCGGCCCGCCCGTGACGACTTGCAGGGCGACCTGTCCGAGGCCGGCGAGCATCCCCGAGCCGAGAAAAAAGAGCGTGAACTTCTTCGAGCCCATCTGCTGTTCGGCCAACCGGCCGAAGAAGTAGATGACGATGGCGTTCCCGAGGATGTGGATCAGGCCGCCGTGGGAGAAGATGGAGGTGAACCAGGTCCAGACGAGGAAGATGTTGTCCGGGTGGAGTATGAAGAGGGCCCGGTAGGCGGCAGGCGGGAGCGTCCCGGTGGCGACGAGCCCGATGACGACCCGCTGGGCGACGAAGACGATGGCCATAATCGCGAGGAACACGTAGGTCATGTTCCCGCGGAAGTAACTGAAGAAGCCGCCGGGACCGGTGTTGACGCCAAAGCGGTCGGCGACGCCGCCGGAACCGCCCGACGAGCCGCCGTTTACGGAGTCGTCGAAGCCGCTGTCGAACACCCCCTTCGGGTCGTTCCAGTTGTCCAGCCCCGGGCAGTCGTGGGCCTCGGGCAACCGGTGCTCGGCGCAGTAGGTCCCCCCGCAGTGCCCGCACTGGTAGGGCATGTTCTCCTGCTTCCCACAGACGTCGCACTCCGACATTGGCGAAGCTTGGGGTGGGCGGTGCAAAGGGGTTGTGTTTGTGCGGCTCACCGGCACGAACGGGACGGCCGACAGTATAAGACCCCCGGGGCCAAAGTGGTGAGTAGTGCAAGAGTTCGAGCGCAAACAACTGCTAGAGCGCATCGAACGGGAGGGTTCGACCGTCGGTGCCGAGATCCCCGACGGGATTAGCGTCCAGGGCGAGCGCATCGACCTGCAGTCGTTCGTCTTCGAGATAAAACGCAGGGAGACGGTGCCACGCGGCGAGCGCGAGCGGGTCACCCAGGCGAAGAAGAACCTCCGCCGGGAGCGGCTCCAGCGCAAGCAGCGCCTGGAGGAAGCCGACATCAGCCGCGACCGCGGCGAGGAGCTGGTCGAGACCATCATCGGTATCGACCGGGCGCTGAACGCCCTCGAACAGCTGGGGCCGGCGAACCTCGAAGACGAGGCGAAGGCACAGGAGACGGCCGACAAGAAGCGCTGGATGTCCTTCCTGCGGAAGGCGCTGGGCCACGAGGACGCCGATTCCGGCACTGGCCGTGCCAGCAGGGGGCGCTAGCGTGAGCCGGAACGCCGAAGTCGCGACGCGACTGGAGGAGTTCGCCGACCTGCTCGACGCGAAGGGCGTCGAGTACAAGCCCCGGGCCTACCGCCGGGCCGCCGAGAACATCCGCGACCACCCCGGCGACATCGAGGGGCTGGCCGCCGAAGGCGAGGAGTCGGTCGGCGAGATAGAGGGCGTCGGCGACGCCATCTCCGCGAAGGTCGTCGAGTACTTCCAGACGGGCGAAATCGAGGAGCTGACCGAACTCCGCGAGGAGCTACCGGTCGACATGGCCGCGCTGACAGCCGTCGAGGGCGTCGGCCCGAAGACCGTGGGGTCGCTGTACGAGACGCTGGGTATCACGACGCTGGACGAACTGGAAGCGGCCGCCGAGGCCGGCGAGATACAGGATATCAAGGGCTTCGGCGCCAAGACCGAGCAGAACATCCTCGACAACGTCGAGTTCGCCCGCGAGGCACACGCCCGCACACTGCTCGGGAAGGCCCGCCCCTACGGCGAACAGGCCAAAGCCTACGTGACTGAGATCGACGCCGTCGAGACCTGCGCGCTCGGCGGGTCCCTGCGGCGCTGGCGACCGACAATCGGCGACGTGGACGTGCTCGTCGGCAGCGAGAACGGCGCCGCCGTCGTCGAGGCGTTCACCGACTGGCCCGAGGTCGAGGGCGTCATCGAGGCCGGCGAGACCAAGGCCTCGGTTCGGGCCGGCGGGCTCCGGGTCGACCTCAGAGTGGTGGTCCCAGAGGAGTTCGGCGCCGCCCTGCAGTATTTCACCGGGAGCAAGGACCACAACGTCGTGGTCCGGAACCGCGCGATCGAACGCGACCTGAAGGTCAACGAGTACGGCGTGTTCGACGTGTCGGCGGTCGACGACGGCGAGGATCATCAGCGCGCCGGCGAGCGGATCGCCGGCGAGACCGAGGAGGGCGTCTACGAGGCGCTGGGCATGGCGTGGGTCCCGCCCGAACTCCGCGAGAACCGCGGCGAAGTGGGGGCGGCCGTCGACGGTGACCTCCCCGAACTGCTGACCGAGGACGACGTCCGGGGCGACCTCCACACCCACACCGAGTGGTCCGACGGCGGCACCACCATCGAGGAGATGGCCGCGGGCGCGGCCGCGTTCGGCCACGACTACATCGCGGTTACGGACCACGCGACCGGCCCGGGGATGGTCGGCGGCGTGGGCGTCGACGACGAGACGCTCCGCGAGCAGATCGCGGCGGTCGAGGCCGTCGCCGCCGACGCCGACATCGACGTGTTCAGCGGCGTCGAGGCCAACATCGCCGAAGACGGCGGCATCTCCGTCGCCGACGACGTGCTGGCCGAACTCGACGTGGTCGTCGCCTCGCCCCACGCGGCGCTTTCCGGCGACGGCACCGACCGGCTCGTCGCCGCCGCCGAACACCCCGAGGTCGACATCATCGGCCATCCGACCGGGCGGTATCTCAACCGCCGGTCCGGGCTGGACGTCGATATCGAACGGCTGGCGTCGGCGGCCGCCGAGGCGGGCACGGCGCTGGAGGTCAACGCCAGCCCCGCCCGACTGGACCTGAGCGGGAACGCGGTCAAGCCGGCCATCGAGGCCGGGGCGACCGTCGCTATCGACACCGACGCCCACAGCCCGGGGAGCTTCGGCCAGGTGACCTACGGCGTCCACACCGCCCGCCGGGGGTGGGCCGAGGCCGGTGACGTGCTCAACACCCGCTCGCCCGACGACCTGCGGGAGTTCCTCGATGGCTGACCGCGAGCGCGACCCGCTGGTGCTCGACGCGATGCTCGGGAAGCTCACCACGTACCTCCGGATGTGTGGCTACGACACCGCCTACGCGCTGGAGCGCGACGCCGAGGGCGACGACGTCCTGCTCGCGCTGGCCGAGACCGAGGGCCGCCGGGTGGTGACCCGCGACGAGGGGCTGGCCCGCCGAGCGCCCGACGCCGTCTTGCTCACCGAACGCGACGTGGCCGACCAGCTGCGCGAGCTGTCGGCGGCCGGCTTCGCGCTCGAACTGTCGGCGGAGCCGGTCCACTGTGGCACCTGCAACGCGCCCGTCGAGTCCGTCGACCGGACCGAACCGACCCCGGAGTACGCCCCCGACCCGGGCGAGACCGACATCTGGCGCTGTCGGGACTGCGGCCAGCACTTCTGGCGGGGGAGCCACTGGGACGACGTGGCCGACACGCTCGCGGAGCTGTAGCGCGGCAGAGATGTCGTGGGTATTTATTCCGCCCCCGAGAGCACCGACTGTATGTCAGTCCTATCCACCGAGGACGAGGGGAAGTACCTCATGGACATCGAGGCGGAACAGATCGGCATCGTGACCCAGGTCGACACCGACGCACAGGTGGCCTACGTCGAGCCTGACCCGGGTATCGGTGAAGCCGTCATCCAGGGCTTCGGCTTCGGTGACGCCGACGAGGACGACATCGAGGTCCCCGCCGAGACCGTCGAGACGGTTACTGATACCGAGCTTCGGGTCGCGAAGGACCTGTAACGAGACGTCCAGTGTTTTCTCCGACGGCTACGCGTTCCGCGTAGACAGTACAGCGGGGGTTCGGACGAGCAGAAAGCCCCGGCTGTCCTCGGAAGCGGTGCTCCCGATTGTCCGCGAGAGGGAGCTCTCGCCCGGCTGCACTCGACTTGCCGGTTCCCTCTGTCGGCTGTGGCAACGAGGCCCTCCGCCGAAACTCACCCGCGAAGCGCTTCGACTGGCGGCTCCCAGGCGGCCTTGTAGGCCGGGTAGAGCCCGCCGACCAGCGCGATGAACACGCCGAAGGCGAAGGCACCGAGGGGCACGAAGACGTTCCCGGGCTGTAGCACGGCCCACAGCGGGAGCTCGGTCTGTGTCGCCGCGACGACGACCGCGAGGACGCCGAGACCCGCCCCGACCGCGCCGCCGACGACCCCCAGCAGCGTCGCTTCGACGAGCAGCGTCCGCAACACCTGCTTGCGGTGGATGCCCACCGCCCGGAGCACACCGATTTCCCCGCGCCGTTCGGCGACGGTCATCAACATCACGTTGAAGATGCTGACGCCGGCGACGACCAGCGAGACGCCGGCGATAGCGAGCAGGAACCCGTTCAGCAGCTCGAAGAACTCCGCGATCCGGTCGAGGACGCTCGTCAGCGAGAAGACGCTGACCCGTTGCTGGCGGCTGTTGAGCCGCTCGCGGACGCCGCTCGCGACCGCGCGGGCGTCATCGGGGGAGTTCGCACGCACGACCACCTGCGAGACGCCGTCAGTGGCGAACTCGCTGGGGGGCAGGATGACCGCCGAGTCGGGCTG
Organism: Halomicroarcula saliterrae; assembly: GCF_031624395.1. NCBI lineage: Archaea > Methanobacteriati > Methanobacteriota > Halobacteria > Halobacteriales > Haloarculaceae > Haloarcula > Haloarcula saliterrae. Next base: position 289,559 of record NZ_JAMQON010000001.1, on the reverse strand, counting down.
GAGCGGCGAGATAGAGTCGACGGGCGGCAACACGCCGACGACGCGGTAGTCGTTCCCCTCGACGGTGAGTGTGCTACCGGTTCGCAAGTCGAGGTCGTCGGCCAGCCCAGCACCGACGAGCGCGCCCTGGCGGTGCGAGGCGGGGACGGCACCGGTCCCGTTGCCAAAGAGCGCCTGCGGGTTGTCGGTGCCGTATATCTGGGCGACCGACTGGCCGCCGGTTCCGCGGACGGTCCCGCCGGTGGACTGCAGCGGGACCACCGTCCCGCGGCCGTCGGCGGCCCGCTGGACGGCCGCCACGTCGCGGCTGTCCAGCGAGTCGCGCCCGCTCTCCTCGGCGGGGCTGACGATGACCTGGTCGCCGAGTCCGCCCAGTTCCTCCGTCGCGGCCGCCGAGAGGGCGTTGCCCAGCAGCCCCAGCGTCACGACGGCGAAGACGCCGATGACGATACCCAGCGCCGCGAGCCCCGCCCGGAGTCGCTGGCGCGAGAGGTTCCGGGTCGCGAGCGACAGCGCCGGGAACCGACGCCCCTCAGACATCCCGCAACACCCCGTCGACGAGCTCTACGGTCCGGTCGGCGTACTCCGTGACGAGGTCGTCGTGGGTCACGGCGACGACGCCGACGCCGGCCTCGTCGGCGATGCGGCGCACCTCCTCCAGGATAGCGGTCCCGGTGTCGCGGTCGAGGTTCCCGGTCGGCTCGTCGGCCAGCAACACGTCGGGCTCGTTTATCAGGGCTCGCGCGATGGCGACGCGCTGTTTCTGCCCGCCGGAGAGCTCGTCGGGCGTGTGGTCGAGCCGGTCGCCCAGCCCCACGAGCTCCAGCAAGCTCCGGGCGCGCTCGGTCGCGTCTTCGGGGAGAAACGCCGTCGGGAGCCGCACGTTCTCGACGGCCGACAGCGTCGGCAGGAGGTGAAAGTCCTGGAAGACGAAGCCGAGTGACTCCCGGCGGGCGTCGGTCCGCTCGGCCTCGCTCAGGCCGACGGTCGGCTCCCCGCGGAGCTCGACGCTGCCGCTGGTGGGCTCGTCCAGCAGCCCGAGGATGTTGAGCATCGTGGACTTGCCGCTGCCGCTCGGCCCGACGACGGCGACGACCTCTCCGCTCGCGACGGCGAAGTCGACGTTCGCGAGCGCGGTGACCTCGCCACCGCCGCCGCTGTCGTAGCGCCTGGTCACGTCCCGCAACGCCAGCGGCGGGACCGTCGTCTGGACGGACGCCGTCTTCATTGGTTCCGGTAGCGGGTGACGTAGACTGTGCCGCCCGCGAGCGCGAGCAGCGCGACCACCAGTCCGACCGCGACACCGCCGGAGAGCGGCCCACCGCCGGAGCGTTCCTCCGCCGGGGGGAGCGGGGCGTTGACGGTCTCTGTGCGCTGCTCGCCGTCGACCGTGTAGGTCACCTGAATGGGCACCTCGGTGGCGTTGTCCGTGTCCGCCTGTGCCGTGAGCTCGAATGGGGCGAAGGCGCTGGCGTCGACGGTGCCGACGAAGTAGTCCCGCTGTGGGTAGGCCGGCTGGACGCCGTCGGTCGGCTGGACGGTGACGACCGCGCTCGTCAGCTCGCCGTCGCCGACGTTGGCGAGGTTCCCGTCGACGGTGACGCGGCCGCCATCGGTGACCGACACGTCGATACCGGTAAGCGCCGCCGCGCCGCGCTGGGCGTCGTAGCCGTAGACGAGCGCGCTCTCGTCGTCGCCGCCGGGCGTCTCGTAACCCGCGACGAAGCGGACGTCGTCGGTGCTGACCGTCGAGAGGTCGACCGTGACCGTCGCCGACTCGCCCGGTCCGAGCGTGTCCGCGACCGCGAACCGCCCGACGGAGCTCAGCTGTGCGCCCTCGCTGTCCTCGGCGACCAGAACCACCTCGTCGGCGGCCGCGTTACCGAAGTTCGTCACCGTCACGTCGACGCGGGAGGCGCTCGCCTCGCCCTGGCCGTCCGACTGGGACTGGAGCGCGTCGGTCCCGCCGCCGCCGAGCAGCCCCGTGAGGTCGTCCGCCCCCTGCTGGCTGTCGTCGCTCTGGGCCCGCTCGACGCGGAGCCCGATGTCGGTCGCGAGCGGCTCGACCGTCACTGACTTGCTGGTCTCGGTCCGGCTCTGTGCCCCGTTAGGGGTCCGATAGCTCGTCGTCAGTTCGAGAGACTGCTCGCCCGCCTCGGGGAGCCGGGCGCTGAGGTTCACCGTCTGGGTGGCCCCGGCCGCGAGCGTGGCGATGGTCGTCTCGCTCCCGCCGTCGACCGCCACCTCGACGCCGCGAAGCGGCGCGGTCGTCGGGTTCGAGACGGTCGCCCGGACGGGCGACTCGGCGCCGGCGACCAGCGTGTCGGTGTCGATGTCGACCTGCGGACCGCCGGGTTCGACGCCGACGGTCAGGGGACGGGTCGCCCGCGCCGGCTCGCCGTCGCTGTCGGTTCCGACGGCGACCAGCCGCAGGTCGTACGTCCCCGACTCGTTGACGGTGAACGTGACCGGCACGTCGAGCGTCTCGCCGGGCGAGAGTCTGCCGAGGTCCGTCGCGGTCCCCAGAACGGTGCTCTCGTCGGTCCCACCGGGGTCGACGACTCTGACCTCGTCGACGGTTATCGACGTGTCGCTCCCCGCGGAGAGGCGGAGCGTCGTTTCGGCGGTAATCGGCGCACCGACGGTCGGTGTGGCCGGCGTGACCGCCGTGTCGGTCAGCGCGACACGGGCGTCGGCGGCGGCGGCCGGGCCGACCGCCGCCCCGAACGCGACGAGCGACACGACGAGGAGTAGCGAGAGGGCGACCGAGACAGGGCGTCTCGACGGCGCGGAGGGTGGACGCATTATCTAGCCGCATCAGGGGCCGTACGCTGAAATATCTTCGCTGGACGTGACCATCGTCGGCACGACCGGACAGGTGTTCGGGCCCGCGGACGGGCGCCACTCCCGTCGACACAGCTGACAGTGTGACTCCAGAACGCTTGTAACACCTGTCCTGCTAGGGTCGGATAATGACCCTCTCGGAGGAGGCCCAGGAGCGACTCGCCGACATCGTCGCGAACCAGCCGACGAAAAACGGTCAGCTACAGGAGCTGTGGGGAATGGACAGCGGGAGCGAGGTGCACCAGTACCTCGAATCGGAGCTCAAGGAGTACTACTACCGCAACGAGAACAGCCTCATCTGTGCCACGCCCGAGGCGACGGCGCTGATAGACGGCGAGGACTCCGACCGGGTGCAGACGATGACCGTCTCGCCGCTGCAGGGGACTATCATCGAGGTGCTCGCCGGCCCCGGCGAGGAGTCCCAGAGCGTCGTCGCGACCCTGCAAGCCGTACGGGCGGCCGGGGAGGATCCAGAGGTCGACGACGTGCGGTCGGCGCTGCGGAGCCTCGCGGACATGGGTATCGTCGAGACGGTCCAGAAGACGGTGCCGACGTTCCGGCTGGCCGTCCCGCGCGAGGACATCGACGTCGAGGTCCGCGACGAGTAGTCACTCCAGCCCGGGTCGGCGCTCGCGTCGCCGCCGGGCCAGCAGTCGCTTGGTCGCCGCGCCGGGACCGCCCTCGATGGGCCACCCCTTCGTCCGCCAGACCGGCGGCTCGGGCTCGAACGAGCCACAGGACCCCCGACATTCGCTCTGGGTCGGCGTCCGCGCTTTGGCCACACAGTACGGCGAGACGCCGGTCCCGTCGGCCCGCAACTCGAAGTGCCGGCAGTCCGGTCGCATCGTGTCGGCGTAGCTGCGCCACCCCCGCGCGTAGGCCCGTTCGGCGATGGCCCGCCGTTTCTCGGCCTTCCAGTCGGGGTCGGCGTACTCGAAACGCGCGGCGCTGTGGGCGTCTTCCGGCCGGTCGAGAATCCGGGTACCCGGCCCGTCGACCGGAAGCGTGCGGGGCTCCCAGACGGTCTCGGCGGTGCCCGCCGCCGGGTCGACCGTCAGGACGCCGGCCGCCGCGGGGAAGTCCGCGAGCAGTATCGGTTCGACGCGCTCGTTCGTGGCTTCGGTGGCGACCCACACCTCGTCGGCCAGCCCCAGCGCCACGTCCCGCTCTAGCTGGCCCGCCAGGTCGCGGGCGGCGTTCGCGGTGAGGTCGGGCTTGTTCTCGATGGCGACGACGCGTCGGACCCAGTCGGGGTACGCGCGCTTGCGACGAATCTCGATGCGACGGCCGCGCTTGCGGGTGTCGAGAGCGTCCCGGTCGGCCAGTTCGTGCACCGACTCGCGGACGTAGCGCCACGGGTAGCCGGGGTCGGGGAGCGCGTCTCGATAGAAGGTCCAGTCCGCGGGCGCGTGCCGGAGGACGTGGAGCTGGTCCGAGTCGAAGGCGTCGGGGCCGAACGCGCCACGCGTGGCCAGCCCCTCCGGGTCACACTCCAGCACCACCGTGTCCCAGCGGCGGTACTTCGTCCCGAGCTGGCGGGCGACGACCACTGCCGAGTCCTCGCGCGCGGGCGACCACTCGCGCTCGGCCCACTGGCAGACCCGCAGTTCGAAGGCGAACTCGGAGTCGGTGCGCACACCCGAGCCACGACGCGAGGTGTCTTCAACGTCCGGTTCCTGAGACCGTCGGCTGTGCCATTGCGGACGAATTCGGTACCCCGAGGTACCGGATATCTGCACGCACTTACAGCCACCAGTGAGAGCACCTACGAATGCTCTTCGGCGAGCGTGCGAACCCGGTCGGCGTCCGAGTCGGTCACCGGCCCGTGACAGTCACCGCAGTAGTGGTTCCGTCCCTCGGCGTCGAACCAGAGTGACAGCCCGAACAGGACGTACTCCGTGCCGAACGTCCGCACGACGCCGTCTTCGAAAGTCTCGAAGCAGTTCGAACACGTCTCGACGACCGCGCGTTCCCGGTCCGTTCTGACGGTCTCGCTGCGGCCGACTGTCGTCAGGGAGTGTCGTTTCCCGATTCGGTCGCGGACCGGCGGGAGGAAACACAGTCCGATGCCGGTGTAGGCGAGTGCCTCGACGCCGGTCCGCGTGAGCGTGCCACCGGCGGTGGTCGCGGTATCGACGGCCACCAGCAGGAAGGCCGCACCGATGAGCAACTGGACGCTCCCGAGGACCGGAGAGCGCCGCTCGGCCCCGACGTAACCGCGCTCGAATCTCGCCTCGGAACTGGCCAGATAGACCAGTCCCTCGACGACGCCGAGCAGACCGGGTATCATCGTCCAGAAGAAGAGCAGATAGAGGACGCCGAGCCCGCTCTGCCCGAGATAGAACTTGTGTGCACCGAAACTCCCGAACAGGAGCGCCAGTATGCCGGCGGTGTCCTTGTCCGGACGCCCGTCCTCGCGGCTCTGCCGTCGGGACTGGGATTCACCGCAGTCCGAACAGAAGTTCGCGGTGGCTCTGACCGGGTGCCCGCAGTGCCAGCAGTACCGTTCAGGGTCGTCGTCGGAGTCCCGTTGGGACGGCATACCGACACATAGCACCGTCTGTCAAAATAATGTTACGAGAGGGGGGGCACAAACCCGCGTGGGTCGTGGCCTCAGTAGCCGGTGGCCGCGCTGGCCGCCGTCTGGGGACCCTTGTTGCTCTGCTTGGCGAATGCCAGCCCGAACATGCGGAAGATGGCCACCTGTCCGTAGAAGGTGATGAAGGGGACGAGCAGGTAGCCCACGATAGTGATACCCAACAAGAAACTGACGATGTTGAGGAGGACGCCGACCACAATCGGCATCAGGACAGCGACGAGGTAATCAACGGAGAGCACGACGTTCGATATCATCTCGAAGTCGAACGCCGCGCCGATCGAGCCCTCGACGGCCATGTTCGCCAGCGCCGCCGGCACCAAGTAGTAGACGAGTAACAGCACCGGGATGAAAAGCAGCGCCGTCAGGATGCCGAACCCGGCGATGATGCCACCGCCGCTGTCGCCGGCCGCGCCGCCGATACCCACCAGCACCCCACCGATACCGAGGAACACGATTGTCGGGACCAGTGCGTAGACGAACGCCACGACCGTCGCTTTCAGCCCGTCTACGAAGAGCCCGCCCCAGTCTTCCCACGCGGGGGGTTCCGGGTCGCCGCGGACGCTCGAACCCAGAACCCTGAGCAGGTAGCCCTGGAAGAAGAATATCGGTATGATAAAGAAGGCGAAAAACACCAGCAGACCGCCGATCAACATGCGACCGATCCAGCTCTCTCCTTGCATTGGATACGAAAGTCCGTCTTCTAACATTTTTGAGCCTCACTCAATTTCTTACTATTGTCTCATATAAAGATACCGCCGCAACGGTGATTTATAATGCCAATCACTACAGTAGCGGTGCTACCTGTGGGCGACCGTCCCGGCCGCCTGTCAGGGCGGCGTGTCACTCCTCGGTCTCGTCCTCGTCTTGGCGGTCGTCCAGGAACTCGTGGGCCTGTTCCAGTATCTCGCGCGGGCCGTCCTGTGTGACGGTGTTTATCGCCTGCTCGTAGTCGCGCCACTGCAGGTCGCGGTGCTCGGTCGACAGCTCTGCCGACGCCTCGAAGGACTTCGCGACGAACAGGTGCACCGTCTTGTGGATGGTGTTACCGTTCGCCTCGAACACGTAGTCGTAATCTTCGCGGAAACCGTCCAAGAGCCGGAAATCACCGATTCCGGCCTCCTCTTTCACTTCGCGTATGGCGGTCTGCTGGAGCTCTTCCTCGCCCTCGACGCCGCCCTTGGGGAACTCCCAGTCCCCGGGTCGGCTCTTGAGCAGGAGGTACTCCCGCCGGCCACGCGTATCGCGAAAGAGGATGGCTCCCGCGCTCGTGGCCTCTATCATTATCTGATTTTACATCACGGGTACTTAAGAGAATATCGGAGACGAGCGCCGCGGGCCAGCGGTCCCACAGCGGGCGGAATCGCGCGGGCGTGGCGGGCATCGCCCAGTCGACTATCTGTACGATAACATACAATTACTCCGCAGTATCCCGTTCGTACGGTGGCCCTCGGGTGGTTACGGTCCCCGTCGCTACTGGATGGCCGCGCCCGACGACCGACGCGAAAGGCTGGGCTTTTGGTCGTCGCCAGTCTTCCACCTGTCAATGCCGTTCGTCACGACTCTGACTCTCACCAGTGGGGACCGACACCGCCTCGACAACGTCGTGGCGGATATCAAGGCCCGCGCCGAGCGCAAGGGCGTCGAGCTGAAAGGGCCACACCCGAAACCACCCGAGGAGCTCCGCGTCCCGCAGTCGAAGACGCTGGGGCCCGACGGGGACCGCTTCGACCCGTGGAACTACACCGTCTACACGCGCACCATCGAGATCGTCGGCTACGAGACGTTCGCCCGCGAGGTGACCGCCGAGGCGTTTCCGGCGGGCGTCCACGTCGAGGCCGGCGTCGAACAGCGGACCCAGTTCGGCAGCGGCTCGTAGCGGAGAGTAAAGGCACTCGGCGTCTACGACCCGATATGGACGACCGACGCGAACGGCTGGTGGCGCTGCGCAGGGACCTCCACAGTCACCCCGAGCCAGCGTGGTGTGAGTACTGGACGACCAGTCGCATCGTCGACGAACTGGACCGCATCGGCGTCGAGAACCGTCTGGTCGGCCCCGAGTTGCTCGCCGGCGAGGCCCGGATGGCGGTGCCCGCCGAGGCGACACTGGCCGAGTGGCGCGAGCGCGCTCGCGGGGCGGGCGCACGCGAGGACGTGCTCGACCAGTGTGCGGGCGGCTGCACCGGCGTGCTGGCGACCGTCGAACGGGGCGACGGACCGACGGTCGCGCTCCGGGTCGACATCGACGCGCTCCCGATAACCGAAGCCGAGACGGCCGACCACGCCCCCGCCGACGGCGGCTTTCGCTCCGGCAACGAGGGCTACATGCACGCCTGCGGCCACGACGCCCACGCTGCCATCGGCGTCGGCGTCCTCGAAGCCGTCGTCGAGAGCGACTTTTCCGGGACGTTCAAACTCCTCTTCCAGCCCGCCGAGGAGGTCATCGGCGGCGGGCGCGCGGTCGCCGAGAGCGGCGTGCTGGACGACGTCGACCAGCTGCTGGCCGTCCACGTCGGCCTCGACCACCCGACCGGCGAGGTCGTCGCGGGCGTCGGCGGTTTCCTGGCGGTCCGGCAGTTCGAGGCGACGTTCCGGGGTAAGTCAGCCCACGCCGGCGGCCACCCGGCGGCCGGCCGGGACGCCGTCCAGGCGCTGGCGGCCGCCGTGCAGAACCTCCACGCCATCCGCCGGCACGAGGACGGGGCCACCCGCGTCAACGCCGGCGTCGTCTCCGGCGGGACCGCGACGAACATCGTCCCCGAGCGCGCGACCATCGAGGGTGAGGTGCGGGGCGAGACGACCGCGCTGATGGAGTACATGAGCGAGCGAGCTGATTCGGTAGTCGAGCACGCTGCGGGGATGCACGGCTGTGAGGCCAGCGTCGAGACCCTCGCACAGGCCCCGAGTGCCGAGAGCGACCCCGAACTCGCGGACGTGGTGTACGAGGTCGCTGGCGACACGCCCGGGGTCGATAGCCGCTTGCGGAGCGCGCCGCTGGGGGGCAGCGAGGACGCGACGTATCTGATGGACCGCGTCCAGAAGCACGGTGGCCGGGCGAGCTACGTCGGCATCGGCACCGACCACCCCGGCGGTCACCACACGCCCACCTTCGACGTGGACGAGCGGTCACTCGCAATCGGTGTGGACGTGCTCTCGGGCGCTATCGACCGGCTGTGGTGAGAGCGGCAGCGCCGCTCACTCCAGGTCGAAGCGGTCGAGCGCCATCACTTTGCCCCAGGCGTCCACGAAATCGCGCACGAACTTCTCCTCGGCGTCGTCGGCGCCGTACACTTCCGCGATGGCTCGGAGCCGGGAGTTCGAGCCGAAGACGAGGTCCACGCGGGTCCCTTTCCACCTGACATCGCCCGTCTCGCGGTCGCGACCCTCGTAGACGTTGTCGGCGTTCGCCGCCGGTTCCCACTCCGTGTCCATATCGAGCAGGTTCACGAAGAAATCGTTGGTCAGCGTCTCCGGCCGGTCGGTGAAGACGCCGAGGTCGGACTGCTGGTAGTTCGCGTCCAGCGCGCGCATGCCGCCGACCAGCACCGTCATCTCGGACGCCGTCAGATTCAGCAGCTCCGCCCTGTCCACGAGCAGCTCCTCCGGCGGGCGTTCGACCCCGTCCGCGAGGTAGTTCCGGAACCCGTCGGCGTTCGGCTTGAGGGCCTCGAAGGACTCGATATCGGTGTCCTCCTGCGAGGCGTCGACCCGCCCCGGCTCGAACGGGACGGTCACGTCGTAGCCGGCGTCCGCCGCCGCCCGCTCGACGGCCGCGTTGCCGCCCAGAACTATCAGGTCGGCGAGCGAGACCCTCGTCCCGTCGGACTGTGAGCCGTTGAACTCCGCCTGAATCTCCGACAGCGTCTCCAGCACCGTCGCCAGCTGCTCGGGCTCGTTCACCTCCCAGCTTCGCTGCGGTTCGAGGCGAACGCGGGCGCCGTTCGCCCCGCCGCGTTTGTCGCTGTCCCGGTACGTCGACGCCGCCGCCCACGCGGTCTTGACCAGTTCGGAGACGGACAGTTCCGAATCGAGAAGCGCCTCTTTGAGCTCCGAGACCTCGGCGTCCCCGATTCGGTCGTAGTCGGCGTCGGGGAGCGGGTCCTGCCACAGCATCTCCTCGTCGGGCACCTCCGGGCCGAGGAAGCGCGAGGGCGGCCCCATGTCGCGGTGGGTCAGCTTGTACCAGGCCTTCGCGAACGCGATGCCGAACGCCATCGGGTTGTCCTGGAACCGCTCGACGACGGCCCGGTAGTCGGGGTCCCGCTTCAGGGCGATATCCGTCGTGAGCATCATCGGCGTCCGCGTCTCCGAGGGGTCGTGGGCGTCCGGCACCGTGTCCTCCAGCGCCTCGTCCGTCGGCCGCCACTGCCACGCGCCGCCGGGGCCTTTCTCGGGCTCCCACTCGTAGTCGAGCAGGTTGTCGAGATACCCCATGTCCCACTGCACCGGCGCGTCAGTCCACGGCCCCTCGATACCGCTGGTTATGGTATCGGAGCCCTTGCCGGAGCCGTAGTCGCTCTCCCAGCCGAGCCCCTGCTGCTCGATAGGGGCCGCTTCGGGCTCGGGGCCGAGTTCGTCACTGGAGTCGGCGCCGTGGACCTTCCCGAACGTGTGGCCGCCGGCGATGAGCGCGACCGTCTCCTCGTCGTTCATCGCCATACGGCCGAAGGACTCCCGGATGTTCTCCGCCGACGCTTCCGGGTCCGGTTGCCCGTCCGGCCCCTCCGGATTGACGTAGATGAGTCCCATCACCGTGGCGCCCAGTCCCTCCTGGAGTTCGCCGTCCTCGAAGCGTTCGGACGCTTCCATCTCGTCTTCGGGCCCCCAGTCGACGGCCGGGTCGGGCTCGAAGGCGTCCTCGCGCCCGCCGGCGAAGCCGAAAGTCTCGGCTCCCATCGACTCGATGGCGACGTTGCCGGCCAGTATTATCAGGTCGGCCCACGAGAGATTGCGGCCGTACTTCTGCTTGACCGGCCAGAGCAGTCGGCGCGCCTTGTCGAGGTTGGCGTTGTCGGGCCAGCTGTTCAGCGGCGCGAGGCGCTGTCTCCCGCCGGAGGCTCCCCCGCGGCCGTCGCCGGTTCGGTACGTCCCCGCGCTGTGCCAGGCCATCCGGATGAACAGCGGCCCGTAGTGGCCGTAGTCGGCCGGCCACCAGTCCTGCGAGGTCGTCATCACCTCTTCGATGTCCGACTTCACGGCGTCGAGGTCGAGTGACTCGAACGCCTCGGCGTAGTCGAACTCCTCGTCCATCGGGTCGACCCGGCGCTCGTTCCGGTCGAGAATCTCCACGTTCAGTTGATTCGGCCACCAATCTTGATTTGACCCAGTCATCGTCGAGTAGTTACCGCCTTGGCCTGTTAAAATTGTCTCTGTAGTGCCAGGTGTTTGCTGTACGTGAGAGAAATATGTTGGGTTTGAAAACACGTGTTTGTTATAAACAAGAAATAGCTGCAATGAGGGCGAAACGAGGGGGTATGGCGGTCGCTAACTACTGTGGGTAGCCTGCCGGCAATCCGTACAAGCCAACCCGGCCAGTCAGTACTTCGGGTCGGCGCCGGTGACAGCGTAGATGTCGTCCATGATGGCGTCGCGCTCGCGCTGCCACGCCTCGAAGCCCGACCGGTCGGTCGGGTAGGAGTCGTAGTGGTCGAGGAGGCGGTCGGCGGCCTTCTTCGTCCGGTAGAGGTCCCGAATGGTGCCCCAGTGGCCGAAGCTCTTGACGGCCATCTTGAGCTTCAGCCCGAGACCGACGCTCGTCGACCCGCCGTACAGCGCCTCGGCGAGCTTCTCGCCCGGGATGGAGGCGAGCAGCGCCATCAGGTCGTCCACGTCGTAGGCGGTCGTGAAGATGTTGTACACGTCCAGCGCGGCGTAGCGCGCCCCGAAGTCGTTCATCACGTTGACGTTGTACTCCCAGAGGGCGTCCTCGTCGTCGGTGCGGTCGTCCTCGATGGCGTCGATGGCCTGCTCGGCGGCGTACTTGCCCGCGTACGCCGCCCCGGCGATACCCCCGCCGGTCGTGGGGTTGACGTGGGCGGCGGCGTCGCCGACGGCCATGTAGCCCGGTGCGACCGCCGAGTCGTATGGCCGTCGCGTGGGGAGGGCGGCACCGAGCTTGTCGGTGACTTCCCCGCCCTCGAACTCCGGGCGCTCCCGGAGGTCGGCCTTGAGGTCGTCGACGAGCTCCATCGGTTCCTCGTTCATCTGGAAGCCCAGGCCGGCGTTTATCTCCGTCTCCGTGCGCGGGAAGTACCAGAGGTACCCCGCCGACCGCTCGGTGGGTTTGAACACCAGCGCGTCGTCCCACTCGACGGGGTCGTCGACCTCGACGATCTCGCGGTACGCCGAGCAGAACTGCGAGTAGCGGACGTTCGTATCGAAGGTCGTGCCCTCGAAGTCGGTCTTGTCCTGCAGCAGTGAGAGCGCACCGGCGCCGTCGATGACGATGTCGGCGTCGTAGGTGACGTGGTCGCCCCGGCGAGTCGCTTCGAGGCCGGTGACGGTGCCGTCGTCAGTCTGGATGACGTCCTGAACGACGGTGTCGTAGTGGAACTGGGCGCCCGCGTCGTCGGCGCCCTCGATGAGACACCGGCCGTACTCCCACCGGTCGATGACGGCCAGTTCGCCCGGGACCGGAATCTCCAGGACGGTGTCTTCCTGTGGAATCTCGAAGCGGCCGTGGTCGACGTCCGTGTTGGTGAAGGCGGGTTCGAGCTGTGACTTTGGGATAGCCTCCGGGAAGTCGCTCGCCCCTTTCAGCGCGTCGCCGCAGGCGATGTGGCCCGCCTCCTCGGCGTCCTTGCGCTCGATGATAACGACGTCGTAGCCCGCGCCGGCGACTGTCGCGGCGGCGTAACAGCCCGACGTCCCCGCCCCGACGACGGCCACGTCGTACTGGTGAGTAGTCATGCACGCTGGTCCAGCCCGGAGCGCAAAAATCGTTCCGACTGTCCTTTTGTTTCCGCTGGCCCGTCGATAAAGAGTTTAGACGGAGGCCGGCAAACTCGAACGTATGACAGATTACACCGTCTCCTTCGTCGGGACCGGCGAGGAGATAACGGTCTCGGACACGGAGACCATCCTCTCGCGCTGTATCGAGGAGGGGATCGCCCAGGAGTACTCCTGTCGCGTCGGGATGTGTCTGGCGTGCTCGGCCGAGATTCTCTCCGGCGAGGTCGTCCAGCCGGCGTCGCGCGGGCTCACCGAACAGGAACGCGAGAACTACGCGCTCACCTGTATGGCCCGCCCGGCGTCGGACCTGGAGCTCGACCGCGGCAAGTATCCGCCCAGTATCGAGGGCGACGCCGCGGCGGCGGCGGACGACTAGCGAGGCCGCGAGCGGTGCGAACGGCTTCCTCGTGTGCGAGCGGTGACGGGAGCCGCGAGCAGCGGGGACGCGAGACGACCGACACGTCGCAACTGCGCTCCCGACGTGTGACCACGAACCGTCGGCCACTGCTGTGAGTGAGTAACTCACACACTACGTCCAACTGATAGAATAGAAGGGCAGGTCATATAAGCACGTGGTCCGTAGTGTAGGGTGACACCAGCGTCAGCGGACGGCCGTCGACGACTTGACACACTCTCCCAACCATGACCAGCCGTGTATACAGACTTCACTCGACGCTCGAACTGCCACTGGAAGACGCGTACGATTTCTTCGAGGACCCGAACCTCCCGCCGGAGATCGCTGACGTAGACATCACCCGTCGGAACAACACGCTCATCGTCAGTGCCGTCGCGAAAGACGACAGTATGAGCAAGTATACGCCGACGGCACAACTGAAAGCCAGCGTTACCGAGAACCGCGTCTACGAGGAAGACCCCGAAGAGATGGGGCCGCCCGGCGCGGCCTCGACAGGCTCGGCCGGCGGCGGTCCACAGTGGGGGACACTCGAAGAGGAAGAGGAAGAGATCGAGTCCGAACTCGTCGAATACGCCTGTTTCAAGGGCGACCGCGAAACCGTTCTCCAGAACACGGCGCTCCAGTACGCCATGTTCGAGGTGCTGTGTGAAGTCGCGAAAGTAGCCGAGAAGGGGACGTTGACCGCCATCGCGGCCGTCGACGAGGAGCTCGAAGCCGTCCGCATCGTCGACGGCGAGGAGCATCCCGCTTCCATCAACGTCGTCGAAGACCCCGCCGACGAGAGCGAGGAAGAGGGCGTCAACTGGCGGGACAACGAGTTCATCTCGTAAGCGTCGTCGCGTCTCACGCAACCGCGAACTCTTCGCCAGCGACGCGCTCGGCGAGTTCCAGCGTGACGTTGGCTTCGATGTAGGCCGCGACCACGATGAGCAGCGCGGCCGTCGCGACCAGATAGCCGGCCTCCCGGAGGTCCCGCCGCGTCACGAGGTCGTCTTCGAGCCCGCGGATGTACCGGACCGTGAGCCGGGCAAAGCGGAGGCCGACGGCAGAGGCGACGAGCAACGCCGGGATTTCGAGGACGCCGTGGGGGACGATGAGCACAGCGACCACGAGGGGGTCGACCTGCTGGACGGCGATACCGACGACGGCGCCCAGAAGCAGCCCGTTCAGGACGAGCCCGAAGAGGGTGACCAGCCCGAGCGACACCGCGCCGAGCAACAGCACGAGCATCGCGGTGAGGTTGTTGACGGCGAGGTCCACCGTCGTCAGCGGGGGGAAGACCCCGTTCGAGCCACCGCCCCCCGCCGCCGGCAGCGAGTCGACGGGGACGGCACTGCCCAGCAGGAACCCGGCGACGCTGCTCACACCGAGCACCAGCGCTGCCACGGACCCGTAGAGGACGAGCCACCGGCGACAGATCGCACGCGCCGCGGCCAGACGAGGCGTCATGGTCCAACCGAGGGCCGTCGCGGGCAAAAACACCGGTGGCCGAGTCGCGTGTGAACGCGACACACAGAAGTCGACTATCCAAAAAGTTCTTACAACCGCTAATTATATCTCATTACACGATGTCCGAAACAGCCGAGTTCCCCGACTACCTCGACATCGACTACTCCGATGGCGAGGGCGAGGAACCCGAGGAGTACCCGACCGTCAACCACAAGATAGAGAAGGCTATCGAGGTCACGAAGCAGGGCCTCGAACAGTACGAGAACCCCGTCGTCATGTGGACCGGCGGGAAGGACTCGACGCTGACGCTGTACTTCGTCAAGGAAGTCGCCGACCGCTTCGACCTGGAAGTGCCGCCGGTCGTCTTCATCGACCACTACCAGCACTTCGACGAGCTCATCGACTACGTCAAGTACTGGGCCGACGAGTGGGACCTCGAAGTCATCTGGGCCCGCAACGAGGACGTCGGCGACTACGTCGACGAGAACGGCCTCACGCCCGGCGACGACATCCCCATCTCGGAGCTCTCCGAGCACAACCAGCACCACGTCCGCAACATCCTCGAGTACGAGGAGGACACGTTCCCGTTCCTGCTCGACACCTACGTCGGTAACCACCTCCTGAAGACGGTGGCGCTGAACGACGCTATCGAGGAGTACGACGTCGACGGCATCCTGTCGGGTATCCGCTGGGACGAGCAGGAGTCCCGCGCCGACGAGACGTTCTTCTCGCCGCGTCACGACCCCGACATCTACCCGCCACACGACCGCATCCAGCCGATTCTCCAGTTCGCCGAGCCCGACGTCTGGGAGGCCTTCTGGAACTTCGTCGTGCCGGACACCGTCGAGGGCTACCCCGAGGAAGGGTACGTCCCGCAGGGTCAGGACGACCTGCCCGAGGGTATCGAGAAGGAGGACGTGCCGGTCTCGCCGAAGTACTTCGCCGGGTTCCGCTCGCTCGGGAGCGAGGTCAGCACCGACAAGTCCGCCGACGAACCGGCCTGGCTGCAGGACATGGCCAACACGACCGAACGCGCCGGCCGCGCCCAGGACAAAGAGGACCTGATGGAGCGCCTGCGCGACCTCGGCTACATGTAAGCTCGGTCCGGCAAGACGCGGTTTCTCCGCTTTTTCGCGGCGCTCAGTCGTACGTCCAGTAGTTGGCCGAGCCGACGTCGATGCGGACCGCCGTGTTCTCGGCCCACTCGTCCTCGTCGGCGCCGTAGCGGTCGTTGATACGGTGCCGTATCTCGCGGTCCGCCGTGTCGTCCTCGACGACGGTCGCCGTCCCCCGGAGCGTCACGCCCCACTGGGCGTCGCCCGAATCGTCGTCCTGCACCGAGAGCGCGACCCGGGGGTTCCGACGGACGTTGTCGAGTTTTTTCCCGGTGGTGACGATTTCGACGACGCCGTCGCGGTAGTTGTACCAGACGGGCGCGACGTGGGGCCGGTCCTCGTAGCTCGTCGCCAGGTGAGCGACGTGGACGCCGCTGGTGAGCAGTTCGACGGCCGCCTCGGGAATGTCGTCGGCCATACCGCTGTTACGGCCGCACGGCCCAAGAAACTGTCACACGAACAATCGTTCTCGCGTGTCGCTCACTCGACGGCCCGGTACTGGTCCCCGTCCCGTTCCAGTCGTCCGTTGGCCACGGCGACTTCGAGCGCGCGGTCGACCTCGCGCTTGTCGATGGTGGTCGCGCCCAGCAGCGAGTCCACCTGCGCCCGGGAACACCAGCCCTCGGCGCCGGCGACGTCAGCGACGGTTTCGACGACGCGGTCGGCGATGTCGCTCGGCATCGCGCGGACCGACGGCTGCCACCCACTTGGCTGTCGGGGTGTCCGGCGACATCTATTTTCCCGGGCCGGCCCACCGTGTGGGTGTGAACGAGCGCCGAGAGCGGGTCGTCCTCGCGGCCGTCGTCTTCGTCGTCCTGCTGGCACAGGTGTTGCTGTATCCCGGTATCGACACCTTGGTCCGCGCGCTGGGCGCGGGGTTCGTACTCGACGCCAGCATGTGGTTCCTCGCCGCCGAGTTCGCGGCCTTCGTCGCTTTCGCCGGCGTGTGGGGCGCGGTCAGTGACGCCACCGGCCGGCGCGTCCCCTTCATCGTCGGCGGCGCCGTGGTCGGGAGCGGCCTGTACGCCGTGCTGGCGATACTCCCGACCGTCGCCAGCGTCTCCTTTGGTACCGTCCTCCTGATTCGCGCGCTCCAGGGCGCGGCGACCATCGCCGCCTTTTCCCTGTCGATGACGATGCTGATGGACCTCTCCGGGGGCCACGGGAAGAACATGGGTGCAGCCGGTATCGCCATCGGCTCCGGGACGGCCCTCGGCGCGCCGCTGGGCGGCCAGCTCTACGGCGTCTCACCGACGCTACCGCTCGCCGTCGCGAGCGCGCTGTTGCTCGTGGTGGCGCTGCTGGCGACGCTGGTGACCGACCGCGCGCCGCCGGACGAGGCCGGCCGACTGCGCGGGGCCGTCCGTCGTCTGGGCCGGACTCCCGAGCTGTCGATTCCCTACGCCTTCGGCTTCATCGACCGGCTGACCGCCGGCTTCTTCGCGCTCGTCGGAACGCTGTACTTCCGGGAGGCCTTCGGGCTCTCGCCGGGCGAGACCGGGCTCATGCTCGCGCTGTTTTTCGCCCCGTTCGCGCTGTTGCAGTACCCCTTCGGCGTGCTCTCGGACAGCGTCGGCCGAACAGCACCCATCGTCGCCGGGTCGTCGCTCTACGGTCTGGCGGTCGTCGGCGTCGGCCTGGCCCCGACCGTCGTGACGGCGGGGCTCGGGATGGTCGCCGTCGGCGTCATCGGCGCGCTGATGGCCCCGGCGACGATGGCGCTGGTCACCGACCTCGTCGGCGAGACCGAACGCGGCACGGCGATGGCCGGCTTCAACGCCGCCGGGAGCGTCGGGTTTCTGGCCGGTATTCTGGTCGGCGGCTCCGTCGCCGGCGAGTTCGGCTACCTCGCGGCGTTCGCCGTCGCGGGCGGGGCCGAGGTGGCGCTCGCGCTGCTCGCGCTGCCGCGGCTGCTGGCACTCGAACTGCCGGCCGAGGAGCGGGCGGCCGGGTAGCGCCCCGCCCGGACGGACCGTGCGAACGAGTCGCAGGGCGGGGAAACACTCAACAGACCACCGATACAGGACAGCGTATGAGTGGCGACGCAGCGACGTACGACTGGCTGACGCTCGATTCGGACGAGGAGATCCTCTGGTCGGGCAAGCCGGCGGCCGAGACGATGTACGGGGCCTATCTGACCGGTATCCCTCTCATCCTCTTTTTCGGGCTCGGCTTGGTGATACTCGGTGGCGCCTATCTGAACCGCCAGAACACCGACTACGTCGTGACCGACAAGTCAGTGTACAAGAAGACCGGCATCCTCAGCCGGTCGGTCTCGGAAGTCGAGTACGAGAAAGTCCAGAACACCTCCTTCTCCGTCGGCGTCGTCGGCCGGTACTTCGACTACGGGAACGTCGATATCAGCACGGCCGGCGGCTCCGGTGTCGAGATGACCCTGCGAGGGGTCAGCTCGCCACAGGACGTCCAGAAACGACTGAGCCGCCGGGTCAAGGAGGTCCAGGGCGACCGCGGTCGGGGCGACGAGGAGACGAAACCGGACGTGCTCGACGAGATACTGACCGAGTTGCGGGCGATTCGCGTCGCCGTGGAGTCGGGCGACGGCACAGCCGAGCGTGACAGCGGCACCGAGCGTGACGACGGCGGCGCCACTGACTGGGACCCCGAGCGGCCATGACCGTCCCGGACTGGGCCCCTGCCGGAGCCGACGAGACGGTCGTCTGGCAGGGCCAGCCACGGCAGCGAGTCGTCCACCTGGGCGTCGCGGTCGGCGTCGTCGTCGCGGTCGTGGTGCTGGCCGGCACCGCCGTCGCCGCGTCGAGCGGTGCGGTCCCTGCGACGCTGGCCGCGGCCGTCGGCGTGCCGACAGCGCTGCTCGCGTTCGCCGTGCCCGCGGGCGGGGCGTGGCTCTGGCGGCGGTCGACCCGCTACGTCCTGACCGACGCCGCGCTCTACCACCGGACGGGCGTGCTCTCGCTGACGGTGACCGAGCTCCGACTGGGCAAGATACAGAACACGAGCTACAGCCAGGGCGTCTTCGGGACCCTCTTCGACCACGGGACCGTCACCGTCGACACCGCCGGGAGCCAGGGCGCGGAGCTGACCCTGCGCCAGCTCGACGGGCCGAAGTCGGTCCACCAGCGCGTCGCCGAGGCCGCGGGGAGCGCGAACGGCGAGCACGGGGAGGGGATTCCCGGCTCGCTGGCGGGATGGCAGGCGGTCCGCGCGGAGGTCCGACGGGTTCGGGCCGCTATCGTCGGCCAGCGGCCCTAGGTCGCCTCCTCGATTCCCTCCAGCGCCTCCGGGTTCTCGATGCTGGACATGTCCCCCGGCTCCTCGCCGCGGTAGGTCGCCCCGATGGCCCGCCGGAGTATCTTCCCGCTCTGGGTCTTCGGGAACGCGTCGACGAACAGCACCTCCCGGGGCCGGAACGGCGTGCCGAGTTCCTCGCCGACAGTCGCGCTGACGGCCTCGCGCAGGTCCTCCGACGGTTCCCTGTCCGGTTCGAGAACGACGTAGAGGACGACGGCCGTCCCGGTCGTCTCGTCGGGGGCGCCGACGGCTGCGGCCTGATTAACCGCGGGATGGTCCATCGCCGCGCCCTCGACCTCCGCGGGGCCGACCTTCCGCCCGGCGACGTTGAGCGCGTCGTCGGCCCGGCCGTGGAGAAACCAGAGGCCGTCGTCGTCCTGCTGGGCCCAGTCGCCGTGGTTCCACAGGCCGTCCCAGCGCGACCAGTACTCCTCGATGTAGCGCTCGTCCCCGCTCCAGAGCGACTTCGTCATCGAGGGACAGGAATCGCGGGCGACGAGATAACCGCGCTCGTGCGCGTCGGCGATGGAGTCGCCGGCCTCGTCGACGACGTCGATGTCCATGCCGAGACCGGGACCGCCCAGCGTGCAGGGTTTGAGCTTCTGGATGGGCATCGGCATCAGAAAGCAGCCCATGATTTCGGTCCCGCCGGAGATGTTGATGACGGGACAGTCGCCGCCGCCGACGTTGTCGTAGAACCACTGCCAGCTCTCGGGGTCCCAGGGCTCGCCGGTCGACCCGAGCAGGCGGAGACTGGAGAGGTCGTGCCCGTCGAGCCACTCGTCACCTTTCTTGCGCAGCGCGCGGACAGCGGTCGGCGAGACGCCGAAGACGGTCAGGTCGTGGCGGTCTATCATCGCCCAGAAGCGGTCGGGGTCCGGATAGTCGGGCGCCCCCTCGTACATGAAGACGGTCCCACCCAGCGCGTGGTTGCCCAGCAGCGTCCACGGCCCCATCATCCAGCCGATGTCGCTGACCCAGAAGAATCGGTCGCCGGGTTTGTGGTCGAAGCCGAAGTAGATCTCCTTGGCGGCCTGCAGGAGCGCTCCCGCGTGCGTGTGGACGATGCCTTTCGGTTCTCCGGTGGTCCCCGATGAGTACAGCAGCATCGACTCCTGGCCGCTCGGGAGGGACTTGTCCTCGTAGCCGCCGGGCTGTGATTCGACGGCCTCGTCCCACCACTCGTCGCGGCGGGTCCACGTGAGCGTCTCGTCGGGGTCGTCGGCAGTCCCCACTCTGTCGTAGACCACGGTGTGTTCGACGCCGTCGCCGTCGACTCGACTCCGGGCCCGTTCGATAGCCGCGTCCGCAGTCTCTTTGAGTTCGACCGGCGAGCCGCGCCGGTAGAAGCCGTCGCCCGTGAAAAGCACCGAGCAGTCGGCGTCCGCGATGCGAGTCGCCGTCGCGTCGACGCCAAAGCCCGAGAAGATGGGGACGGCGACTGCGCCGGCTTTCAGACAGCCATAGAAGATGCTGGCCACCTCGGGGACCATCGGCATGTACAGGCCCACGGTGTCGCCCGTCTCCACGCCGACGGATTCGAGGTAGTTGGCGACGCGGTTGCTCTCCTCGTGGAGGTCGTGATAGGTGACCTGACGCACGTCGCCCGGTTCCCCCTCCCAGACCAGCGCGACCTGGTTTCGCACGTCGGTGTCGGGCGCCGCGTGGCGGGAAACGGCGTTGTGCGCCGCGTTCAGCTCGCCTCCGGGGTACCAGTTCGTGAACTGCGGGCCGTCGAACGTCTCCGTCTCGCCGCTCGCGGTCTCGACAGTGCGCGTCTCGGTCTCCCGGACCGAGTCGTACTCCTCGAAGAAGTCGACGTGGAGATAGTCGACGAGTTCGTCCCAGAACCAGTCGACGCCGGACGCCTCGACGCCCTCGATGTCGGTCGTCGTCCGGCGTATCAGCTCGTCGTACTCGTCGATACCGAACGTCTGCATGAACTGCCAGACGTTGGTCGATTCGACGAACTCCCGCGTGGGTTCGTGAGCTATCCCGTCCAGTTCTTCGAGTGACTCCGAGGCCATACCGTGATAGCTCGTCACATCCGACTAAGTAATTGACCGGCTGTGACGGCGCGTGGACGATCACAGTCACTGCCTTCGGCCCCCGGAAACCCTTTTGCACGGGGACGGCCAACTTCCGGTCATGTACGTCCGGGATGCGAAAAATCGAGAGGAGGTCTGGCTACTCGACCACATAGAGGAGATGGGGCTGGACGAGACGAACTTCCGTTCCCGTGACTACGTCATCGCTATCGACCAGCACGACGACCGGAAGGCCGGCTTCGGCCGCATCCGAATCCACAAACCCGACGACGGCGACCCCGTCTGCGAGCTCACGAGCATCGGCGTCCTCCCGGAGTGGCGCGACCAGGGCGTGGGAGCGCACGTCATCGAGCGACTCGTCGACTACGCCGAAGACGAGGGGTTCGACGTCGTCTACTCGCTGACCGGCGCCGACCGCTATCTGGCCCAGTTCGGTTTCGAGCGCATCGAGACGTCGGCGCTGCCGCCCCGACTCCGGGAGCGACTCGAAGAGAAACGCGAGAACATCCAGCCCGACGCCGTCCCGATGCGGCTCGCGCGCTCCGATTTCGCCGTTCCGCCGCGCTTTCGCGAACGGTTCAAGAACGCGTCGGCCCACGAGCCCGAGCCGGAACCGGAGGACACCGCCGAGGACTTCGGTATCGACCCCGACGAAGCGACCTACAAGTACGACACCGGTCGCTAGGGCCCTCTGGGCTCGGTAGTTCTCTCTCCGTGGCCGTTTGGGGAACGGCGAGCGGTGTGAATCACCAGAGAGTCCCGAGCGTAGCAGTCCGGGACTTTCCGGCGCTACAAAGCGGTCGCGGCGACAAACACGGTCGTCTCGGCTAGCGAACGTCGAGCAGTTCGATGTCGAAAATCAGCGTCCGCCCCGCGAGCTCGTGGTTGAAATCGACCTGCACGGCGTCGTCCCGGACCGCAGTCACGTCGCCGTGGAGCTCGTTTTTCGCCTCGACGTGGACGCCGACCTCCGGCTCCTGGCCGACCATCTCCTCGAACGCCTCCGGGTCGTACTCGCGAATCTTCTCCTCCTCGATGTCGCCGTAGGCCTTTTCCGGCGGGACCTCGATGGTCCGCTCTTCGCCTTCCTCCATGCCGACGAGGGCCTCCTCTATCCCCTCGATGATGTCGCCGCGACCGACGGTGAAAGAGAGCGGCGCGTAATCGGCCGGCTGGACGCCCTGTGCCGTGATGAGGTCCTCGTGACGGGCGACCTCCTGCCGTGAGGTGTCGAAGAGGCTCCCGTCCTCGAACCGTCCCACGTAGTGGATGGTTACCCCATCCCCGCGTTCGACTGGCATACCACGTGTTCTGTGCAGGAGTGATTTAAAGCCAGCTTTTGGTTGCCGCGGGTTTCGCGTCGGCTCTCCCGATGAGGCGGTCGACTACCGGTGGTCTGAACTACGGACAGTTGTCGTGCGCGTCACTCAACCAGTCGTGTCCAGCGTGAGAGAGAACGAGTTAGACGGAGCTAACAGGCGAAGATTTGGCATCTCGCTGCCGAAATCACGCTCCCAAACGATAGTGTGAGGGACGGAGTATTGTACATTATCTTTTTATACATTCACGAGAAATGACAGGACGGAGTGTCAATAAAATGTCAATGGAAGCCGTGGTCTATCAGGGGCCACACGAGGTAGCGGTAGAGGAAGTCGAAGAACCGCAGATAGAACACCCGAACGACGTACTCATCGATATCACGACGTCCTGTATCTGTGGGTCCGACCTCCACATGTACGAGGGCCGGACGGCCGCCGAACCGGGCATCGTCTTCGGGCACGAGAACATGGGCATCGTCACCGAGGTCGGCGACGCCGTTACCACGCTCGAAGAGGGCGACCGCGTCGTCGCTCCGTTCAACGTCGCATGCGGCCACTGTGAGAACTGCGAGGACGGCTACACGGGCTTCTGTACCAACGTCAACCCGGGCTTTGCGGGCGGGGCCTACGGCTACGTCGCGATGGGACCGTACAAAGGCGGACAAGCCGAGACGCTTCGCATCCCGTACGCGGATTTCAACGCGCTACAGCTGCCCGAGGGTGACCAGCACGAGGACGCCTTCGCGCTGCTCGCGGACATCTTCCCGACGGGCTGGCACGGGACGGAACTCGCGAACCTAGAGCCCGGCGACTCCGTCGCCATCTACGGTGCGGGCCCCGTGGGGCTGATGGCCGCCTACAGCGCGAAAATCAAAGGTGCGGCCGAGATTTACTCCGTCGACCGCGTCCCGAGCCGCCTCGAACTGGCCGAGGAGTACTGCGACGCGACGGCCATCAACTTCGAGGAGGGCGACCCCGTCGAACAGATCATGGACGAACACGGCGGCGAAGTCGACAAAGGCGTCGACGCCGTCGGCTACCAGGCCATCGACCCCGAGAAAGAGGCCGACGACGCCTACGACCCCGCCCGCGAGAACCCGGCGGTCGTCCTCAACGACCTCATCCGGACCGTTCGGCCGACCGGCGAGCTCGGCATCCCCGGGCTGTACGTTCCGGAGGACCCGGGAGCGCCCGACGAGATGGCCGCGCAGGGCCGTCTGGGCATCGACTTCGGTCTCCTGTTCGAGAAGGGGCAGAAGCTCGGCACCGGGCAGTGCAACGTCAAATCCTACAACCGCGAACTCCGTGACCTCATCATCGAGGGACGAGCCGACCCCAGCTGGGTTGTCTCCCACCGCGTCGACCTCGAAGAGGCCCCGGAGATGTACGAGAAGTTCGACGAACGTGAAGAGGGAGTCACCAAGGTGCTCCTCGAACCCTGAGATAGCACCCGACGACGGGCTATCTCAGCGGTTTCGGCGGCAGCGCTATAGTTGTCGGACTGATACCTGTGGATATGTGTCAGTACTGCAGCTATCGGTTCCACGACGAGTGGAGTGCGCTGTTGGCCTACGACGACGTCTACCAGCGGGCGATGGACGCGACCTCGGAGTCGACCTACGGCTTCCACGAGGAGTGGGACGAACTCCGCGAGCAAGTCGGCTACGGGGACTGATTCGCCTCTCTCGGGAACGGGTCCGCGTCGGCCGACGGCACTGAGTCGCCGTCACGCACGAGGCAGTCGTCGAGTTGGGCCGTCACGCCGTCGAGCGAACGCCCGATGACGACGAACCGGGTGGCCGGATCGTCCTCACCCCACTCGCCGATCGGGCCGGCCTGCACTGTCGGGCCGGCCTGACTCACGCCCAGAACTGTGTCCGGCCTGCTCGCGACCCAGACGAAGCCCTTCGCTCGGACGACGTCGCCGTCCCAGTCGTCCAGCCACGCGTCGAAGCGGACGGGGTGGAACGGGTCCTCGCTGCGGTAGACGAGGGACTCCACGCCGTGTGCGTCGGCGGCCGAGCGTCCGTCACCGTGGTCGTGCCCGTGGCTGTCGTGCCCGGGCGACTCGTTTTCCGTGCCCGCGAGCGTCTCTTTCCACCCCTGCCGCCGCTGCGCAGCCTCGAAATCGAACCGTCCCGTCTCCAGCACCGCCGTCGGGTCGACGTCGCTGTAGGTCGTCCGATGTACCGTCGCGCGCGGCTGGAGTTCGCGGATGGCGCCCTCGACTGCGTCGAGTTCGTCGTCGTGAACCATGTCGCACTTGTTCAGCAACAACACGTCACAGAACTCTATCTGGTCGACCAGCACCTCCGTCAGCGGCCGCTCGGGGTCGGGCGCGGCGTCGGGGAGTGACTCTTCGGGGTCGAACGCCTTCCAGAAGCCGTAGGCGTCCACGACGGAGACGGTCGTATCGAGCGTGAACCGCTCGGGGAGGCTCGCCTCGTCGGTCCCGACGGTCAGCGTGCGAGCGATGGGTATCGGTTCGCTTATGCCCGACGCCTCGACCACGAGATAGTCGAACTCACGCACCTCGGCCAGCCGGGTGATCTCGGTCACGAGGTCGTCCTGCAGTCGACAGCAGATACAGCCGTTCGAGAGGTCGACGATTCCCTCCTCGCTTTGGTCGGCGAGCAGCTCCGCGTCGACGTTTATCTCGCCCATGTCGTTGACGACGACGGCGATTCGCCTGTCGCCGGGATCGGCCAGCAGGCGGTTGACGAGCGTGGTCTTGCCCGCGCCGAGCGGACCGCTGACGAGTGTAATCGGCACGGGAACAGGTTGTTCGGATGTCATTTGTGTGAGGGGAGGTCCCGGGATACAATGAATCCTCGGTGGCTGGCCGAACCGTCGCGAACCCTTAAGCCCGCGCCGGCCGACGGTTCGGCCATGTTCGACCCCGAGGAACTGGACGAAATCCGCGAGGCGAAAGCCGAGTGGGAGCGCGAGGACGTCCAGCCGACCGTCGAGCGCTTCGGCGAGCGCGAGGAGCGGTTCACGACGGACACGGAGGGCCAGAAGGTAGACCGGCTCTACACGCCGGCGGACGTGGCCGACCTGGACTACGAGGCGGACCTCGGCTTCCCGGGCCGGGAACCGTACACCCGGGGCGTCTACTCGACGGGCTACCGCGGGCGGCTCTGGACGATGCGCCAGTACGCCGGGATGGGGACCGCCAGCGAGACCAACGAGCGGTTCAACTACCTGCTCGACGAGGGCCAGACCGGGCTCTCGATGGCGTTCGACCTGCCGACACAGATGGGGTACGACTCCGACGACGCGATGGCGGCCGGGGAGGTCGGCAAGACCGGCGTCGCCATCGACTCGCTCGCCGATATGGAGACCGTCTTCGAGGGTATCCCGCTGGACGAGGTCTCGACCTCGATGACGATCAACGCGCCCGCCGCCGTCTTGCTGGCGATGTACATCGCCGTCGGCGACGTGCAGGGCGTCGACCGCGAGGAACTGCGGGGGACAATCCAGAACGACGTGCTCAAGGAGTATATCGCCCGCAACACGTTCATCTACCCGCCCGAGCCCTCGATGCGGCTCATCACGGACATCTTCGAGTTCTGCGCCGCGGAGGTGCCGAAGTTCAACACCATCTCCATCTCGGGCTATCACATCCGCGAGGCCGGCTCGACGGCCGCCCAGGAGATCGCCTTTACCCTCGGTGACGGTATCGAGTACGTCGAGGCCGCCATCGAGGCCGGGCTGGACGTCGACGACTTTGCCCCGCAGCTCTCCTTCTTTTTCGCGTCGTACAACAACATCCTCGAAGAGGTCGCGAAGTTCCGGGCCGCCCGGCGGCTCTGGGCGAAGCTCATGGACGAGCGCTTCGACGCCGAAGACCCGAAATCGAAGCAGCTGAAGTTCCACACCCAGACCGCCGGCTCGACACTGACCGCCCAGCAGATAGAGAACAACGTGGTCAGAGTGGCCTATCAGGCGCTCGCTGCGGTCCTCGGTGGGACCCAGAGCTTACACACCAACGGCAAAGACGAGGCCATCGGGCTGCCGACCGAGGAGTCGGTTCGGACAGCCCTCCGCACGCAGCAGATTCTCGCCCACGAGTCGGGCGCCGCCGACACCGTCGACCCGCTCGCGGGGAGCTACTACGTCGAATCGCTGACCGACGAACTGGAACAGGAGGCCCGCGACATCATCGAGGACGTCGACGAACGCGGCGGGATGCGTCGCGCGATCGAGAGCCAGTGGGTCCAGCGCCAGATTCAAGACGTCGCCTTCGAGCGCCAGCGCGAGCAGGAGGCCGGCGAGCGCGTCATCGTCGGCGTCAACGAGTTCGAGGTCGAGGAAGAGGGCGAGCAGGACATCGAGGAGGTCGACGAAGCGGTCGAAGCCGCTCAGCAGGAGAGCGTCGCCGCGGTGCGCGAGGAGCGAGACGACGAGGCCGTCGAGGCTGCCCTCGCCGCCCTTCGCGAGGCCGCCGACGGCGACGAGAACCTCATGCCCTACATCGTCGACGCCGTGAAGGCCTACGCCACCACCGGCGAGGTGTGTGACGTGCTCCGGGACGCCTTCGGGGAGTACCAGCCCGGCTCGTCGATGTGAACTGACTCCCACAGGGAGGAGACACCGCTGTGCAGTTCGACCCGCCGCCCTCTGGAGACGCGTCGAGGTGGCGTTCGCTGAGGCCCGGGCGGCCGCCGCTGCCCTGACCGACGAGTCCGGGCCCGACTTTGGTCGGGTACCGGCCGGTGGTACGCGGTCGGCTACCGGCTGGGAACGAGCGCGTCTTTGTTCCGGCCAGCAGATAGTGAACAATTGGCATAGGGATGGGTTACCGGGGCCTTCACAGAGGGAAAAGAACTTGTCGGTTGCAGGTGTCGGTCCGGATATGAAAGCCATTGTACTAGCAGGCGGATACGCGACGCGAATGTGGCCGATCACCCGACACCGGCCGAAGATGCTACTGCCGGTCGGGGAATCGACGGTCATCGACGGTATCGTCGACGAACTCGAAGGCGACGACCGCATCAGCGAGATCTTTATCAGCACGAACGAGGCCTTCGCGGGCGAGTTCGAGACACACTTCGCGGAACGGGGCACCGACAAGATAACGATGTCCGTCGAGGACACCAGCGACGAGGACGAGAAGTTCGGCGTCGTCGGCGCGCTCGCACAGCTGGTCGACCGCGAGGGGCTGGGCGAGGAGGACCTGCTCGTCATCGCCGGTGACAACCTCTTTGGCTTCGACATCAGCGAGTTCA
This sequence comes from Halomicroarcula saliterrae, assembly GCF_031624395.1. Lineage (NCBI taxonomy): Archaea > Methanobacteriati > Methanobacteriota > Halobacteria > Halobacteriales > Haloarculaceae > Haloarcula > Haloarcula saliterrae. The sequence continues at coordinate 262,321 of NZ_JAMQON010000001.1, read as the reverse complement.
TCGACCACTTCAAGGGGTACGAGGACCCGACCCTGGCCGCCTACGACGTCGGCGATCTGGAGAAGGCAAAGTCCTACGGCCTCATTCAGGTCGAGGGCGAGGAAATCGTCGACTTCCAGGAGAAGCCAGACAACCCGAAGAGCACGCTCGTCTCCATCGCCTGCTATGCCTTCCCCGCCGACTCCATCCGCTTCGAGGAGTACCTCTCGGACGGCAACAACCCCGACGAGCCCGGCTGGTTCATCCAGTGGCTCGTCGACCAGGGCTCGGTGCGACCGTTCAGCTTCGACGGCGCGTGGTACGACATCGGGACGCCAGAGAGCTACCTCGAAGCCGTCGAGTTCGCCCTCGAAGGCGAGAACATCGTCGCCGACGACGCCACCGTCGAGAACTCCCGGCTGGGTAGCAACGTCCACGTCCTGTCGGGCGCCACGATACAGAACTCCGACATCGACGACACCGTCGTCTTCCAGGACGCCACCATCACCGACGCCGACATCACCGACTCTGTCATCGACGAGAAAGCGACCGTCGACGACAAGGACCTCGACAGCGCGCTCATCGGGCAACACTCCCGCGTGCAGTAGTAGTCCCTTTTCGCTTCGAGGGGCTCCTCGCTCGCTTCGCTCGCTGCGGGAACCCCCGTCGCAAAAATCTACGCTGAAAACTGCCGGAGTCGCCGCGGACGGCGCTCTCGGGAAACGGCTCGCTCCGCTCGCCGTATGCTCCTGACGGCCTGCCCTTCCCCGTCGGCGCTCGGGTGCGACAGGTGTCGCACCACTCGCGCCCGGCCGCCTCAGCCGGCCGGCCCGAACAGATTCTCGGCGAACGCACTGGCGAGGGCGACGCCCGTCTCGACGGGTACCTGCGTCGTCGCCGCTTCGGTGTTCGCCGCCCACGTCTCGTACTCCGCCTCGTCCTCGAAGACGTGGATGTACGGACACACCTGTTTGTAGGTCTCTTCGATAGAGGGACACGAATCGCAGTCGACCTCGTCGGCGACCCCAAGCGAGACCACGGCGTTCGGATGGGAGTAGTCGACGCCGTCGGGTGCCACTGTTATCTCCACCGCCGCCCCGCGTTCGGGCGTGGTCGAGCGGATAGTGCCGGGCGTGTCGGCCAGGAACGGCACGACTAGCGGGTCGAGCACGCAGATGTACGACTGCGAGCGGTCGCCGTCGACGAAGGCGTGGGCGCCGTCGTCGGTCGTACAGAGGTCCTCGATAGTGGGCGGTTCGCCGTCGTAGCCCCGCTTGCGGTCGCGGAGCATCGCGACCCAGGCCGCCGCGGTGTCGGGCGGGGCCGTCCCGTAGAGGTCGCCAACTCCCGTCGCGATATCCGCCGGGAGCCGGAACTGTTCGAGCGCCAGTTCGTGACCGAGTTCGCTCGGTTCGATGTGGTGGTCTGCCATCGCGGCTATGCTTTGCTATCCGAAGCTATTATACTGTGAAGTCCAAAGTAATGGAGCAGGTACACGGACTCAAAGCTATGGACGGATTCGACTGTGCGACCGACGACCCACGGTGTTACTGTCTGCTCTCCGACGTGCTGGACCTGCTCGGCCGGAAATACGTGATGGACATCGTCTGTGTGGTGGCCATCCACGGCACCGTCCGCTTTGGCACGCTGGAGGACCACGTCCCCGAGGCGAGCACGTCGACGCTGTCGACGCGGCTCGACGACCTCGAAGCGTCCGGACTGGTCACCAGAGAACAGTACGACGAGATTCCCCCGCGTGTGGAGTACGAACTGACCGACGACGGCGAGGAACTGGCCGAGCGGTTAGAGCCGGTTCTGGAGTGGGCGCGAGGTCGCGCCGGTCGAGCGGCGTCGGGGACCGAGTGAGCCAGTCACTCGGCGAGGGCCGTCCTCGCTTCGAGGACCTGCATCGGGCCCTCCGGTGGCACCCACTGGTCGGCGAGGGTCCAGCCAGCACGGTCCAGCAGCGCTGCGTACTCCGACCGTGTCCGCTCGCGGCCGCCCATGTGTGCCAGCATCGCCACGTCCAGTTTCTTCGAGAAGTGTGACTGCTCCGGCCCGGGAACGACCGCTTCGAGGACGAACAGCCGGGCGTCGGCGGGGGCCGCCTCGCGGACGGTCGAGAGAACGTCCACGCACGCCTCGTCGCTCCAGTCGTGGAGAATCCACTTCAGGACGTAGGCGTCGGCCTCGGGAACCGACTGGAACATATCGCCGCCCACGTACGTACAGCGGTCCGTGACCCCAAATTTCCGGGGCCACTCCGTCTCCTCGGCGACGACGCTGGGCCGGTCGAAGACGGTGCCCTCCAGCTCCGGGTACTGCTCTAGCAGCCGACAGAGCAGGTAGCCGTGACCCCCGCCGACGTCGCAGACCCGGTCGAACCGTGAGACGTCGTACTCCGCCAGCACCCCGAGCAGGGTATCGGTCTGCCGGTATGACATCGCCGTCATGAACTCGTTGAACGCCCGCGCGAACTCCGGGGCGTCCGTCATGTAGTCGAAGATGTCGCGGTCGTACTCGCGGACGAACCCGTCGGGCTCGCCCTCGCGGAGGATGTCGGGCAGGTGAGTCAGGGCCGTGACCCACTCCGTGCTCTGGAACAGCATGAGCCCGGGCTGCACCGACTTCGGGTGGTCCGCGCGGAAGAACTGCCCCACCGGCGTCAGAGCGAACCGCCGGCTGTCGTCCTCCGCGAGGACGCCAAAGTGGCTCAGTGCCCTGAGCAGGCGATACGTCGCGTCCGGGTCCAGTTGCAGCGCCGCCGCGAGTGTCTCGGCCGCCGTCGGTTCCTCGTCGAGCCGGTCGAACAGTCCGACCCTGACAGCCGCGTGGAGAACCTGCCCACTCCACAACCCATCGAGGAGTTCCTGTGCCTGCTTAAGCTGTTCCGCCTCGTTGCGTGCGCTCGTGCCGTCGGAGTGTGGTTCGCTCATGGCAATAGTCGGATAGGTATGTACCGCGAACCGCACTAAAATTTGTTTACTAGGCGGAAAGTATTATTAATACTTAGCTTGAGATTTACGTTAGAAGGGCCGGTCGCGCGGAGTGGGGCCGGCGAAGCAGCCGGAGAGAATTCACTCCAGCCACGCGTCCTCGACCACGAGCGTCCCGCGCGTCCCGTCCCACTCTGTCGAATAGTCGAGCTCGATGCGCCGGTCCATGTGAGGTCCGTCGGTCACCAGCGTCTCGAACTCACCACCCTCGCCGAGGATGTGGACGCCGTACTCCTCGTTGAGTTCCTCCAGTTCGTCCAGCGCGTCGGCGTCGAGGGTGCGGCCGAGCCAGGACTCGTCCAGTCCGTAGGCGGCCACGCGGATGATGCGAATCTCGAAGCCGGCGTCGAGCATGGCGTCGGCGAGGTCGCGGGGGTCCTCCTGCCACAGCGGGGCAAAGAGGTTGGCTTCCAGGCGCTCGGCCATCGCCTCGATACGGCTGGTCTGGTACTCGCTCTCGACGGCGCCGGCGGTGACGCCGGCCACGCCGACCTCGGCGTCCAGTTCGCGCAGGGCTGCCTCCAGCGGTTCGAGTTCCGCGTCGCCCTGTTCGCCGGAGTCGGGCACGTCGTCGGCGCCGAAGTCGTCGGGTTCGACCTCCACGAGCGGGATGCCGATGCTCTCGGCGGCCAGGCTCGCGAGCCGCGTCGCCGGGACGTGGTACATGTAGGAGTCGCCCTCGGGGTGGACCGTCACCAGTCGCTCGACGGGGTAATCGTTAACGAGTGCGCGGTAGAGCGCCCACGAAGAGTCTTTCCCGCCCGAGAACAGCGACACCCACACGCCGTCAGTCATGCAGTCCCGTAGCCCGGCCGCGTGTAAATCGCTGTCTGTTCGCGGAGCGCCCGTCGGCCCCTCGCTACCGCTCGCTGCGTCGCTGTGCTCGCGGCTCGTTGCACTCGCCGCTGCGCTTTTTCGAGCGGTCACGTCGTTCGCTCGCCTAGTCGACCAGCTCCGCCTCGATGTCGTTCTGGCTGACGTAGGCCGCGACGCGGACGCCGACGACGGCGACGAGGATGCCCGCGAGGATGAACGAGGCCAGCCGGGTGCCGAGATCCATGCTGAACCCGTTGACCTCGACGAGACCGAAGTCCATCGCGGGCACGCGAAACGGGCCGAACACGCCCGCGCGTTCGAGGAAGTACGCCGAGAAGCCACGGATTACGAGCCCGACCGCGACCGCGCCGAAGGGGAGATTCACGTACGCGCTACGGATGCCCTCCCGCTGGAGGAGTTCGTCGAGCAGCCGCCCCAGCGAGGCCGCGAGCGCCGCGGCGGTCAGCCAGGGGACGCTCTCGAAGAGGAACCGGTTCGCGAGGATAAACAGGCCGGTCGAGCCGAACGAAGATATCTCCAGCGCGCCGGCGAAGATGCCGACGATGGAGAGGCCGCCGGCGACGACGTACGTCACCAGCGACACCTGTCCCGAATACAGCGCCTCGCGAATCTGGCCCGGCAGCCGGGAGAGGTAGACGTCGATACCGAGCCCCTTGTAGATGAGAAACACACCGAGCGCGGCCGCGATGGCGCCGAGCGCGGTCGTCGGGTCGACGAACTGCAGGAGCAGCGGGAACGCGAGCAGCGCGATACCGACCGGGACGAGGACGGTACGGCGAAGCTCCTCGTCGGCGAGGAACTGCTTGAGCAGGTAGTAGGTGGACTCGATGTCACGGGCCTGTCGGACGACGACGCGGTCGACGGCGTCGACGCGGACCCGGCTCTCGATGATGGGGACCAGCCGCTCGTCGTCGGCGCTGTCGACGACGACGACGGCCGAGTCGGGCTGGTAGTCGGAGACCAGCGACTCGGTCTGGCGCGCGATTTCGCGGTCGCTCCCGACGGCGTCGCCCCCGCCACCGACGACTGCCACGACGGTGTCGTCGCCGTCGGCTTCGAGGTCGTCGGCCACCCGGAGCCCTTCCAGCAGGCAGTTGATGCGGCTGTCTTCGGGGTCGATGACACCGGTCTCGGTTATCGTCGATTCGACGGCCTGGCGCCCCACCACCGGACACCTGTCGGACACAGGGCTGTCCCGGTCGATGCACACCACCAGCGTTGTCACAGTGTTGCAGAGTAGGGCGCGAAATAAAAAACCCTCGCGGGCCGAATCCGTCACTGGCGTCGACGAGACACGCTGTTTCGGCGGTCGAGGGGGCCCGTAACCCGGCGTTACCGACGGAACGAGAGCCCGTCGACGTCGCCGTCGAAAGCGCTCGCGACGCCGGCTCCCAGCGAGAACGCGACGGCCTGGGCGCCGCCGCGGACCTTCGACATGAGTCCGGACTGGGGCTCGAACTCCGCGACGGTGACGGGTTCGTTCAGCGTGTCTTCGAGTCGGTCCTCCACGTCCTCGCGGGTCCCGAGCGCGTCGACGAGCCCGCGCTCGTGTGCCTCCGTCCCGAGAAACACCCGGGCTTCGGTGTCCCGGATGGTTTCCTCGTCCAGTTCGCGACCGTCGGCGACGGTCTCGACGAACTGGTCGTAGTAGTCGTCGACGATGCGCTGGAGATACTCGCGCTCCTCTTCGTCCAGCTGTTTCAGCGGGGTGCCGGCGTCCTTGTACTCGCCGGCGGTGAACTGCTCGTAGGAGAGGCCAATCCGGTCTGCCAGCTCGTTGGCGTTGACGCGCGAGCCGATGACGCCGATGGAGCCGACGATGGAGCCCTCGCGGGCCCACAGCTCGTCACAGCCCGCGGCGATGTCGTAGCCGCCGCTGGCACAGACGTCGGTCGCGTAACCGATGGTCGGCCCGTCGAACGCCTCGGCGGCCAGCCGGATGTCCTCGCTGGGGACGATCTGTCCGCCCGGCGTGTTGAGCTTCAACAGGAGCGCGTCGGCCCCGCGGTCGTCGTCGGCGCGCTCTATCTGCTCGACGATGTCGTCGGCGCCGGGGCCGGTCGGCGCGCTGGCGAGCCCACCGCCGCCGTCCCGCGTAATCGGCCCCTCGACGGCGACCTCCGCGACGTTGTGACTCGGCGCGACGGAGCCGGCGACCTTGCTCGCGATGCGGGCACCGGCCAGTCCCGCGACGAGCACCAACAGCACGCCGAGCAGGTCGGTGAGGTCGGCCGGGAAGCGGACGAACACCACCGCGGCGGCGGCGACCGCGACCAGCGAGCCCACCAGAACGATACCCAGTCGGACGACCGAGTCCCCGTCGACCATCACTGGAACCCCAGCGGGCGGGCGCTGGTGGACTCCTCGCCGCCCCCCTGCATCTGCTGGGCCAGCTGGGCCTTTGTCTGGCGTATCTCTTCGGCCTGCTTGGCCAGCGACTCGGTTTCGACCTCGACGCCCGTCAGCAGGACGATACCGGCTTCGAGCAGCGTGCCGGCGGCCTCCGGGTCCGGGAACTGCGGGTCCGCCTCGACGACCAGCCCGACGCTCGTCAGGCCGACCCGCTGGGCCTCGTGCACGAGCGCCCCGGTCGGGCCAGTGATGGCCCCGGACTCGGTGGGCGAGTCGATGCCCGCCTCGGACAGCAGAGCACTCCCCTCGCCCGTGGCGATACCGTACAGCGAGGGGTCTGTCTCGCGCTCCGCGGGCATCCCGCTGAGGAACACCGGCGTCACGCCCTCGCCCCGGAACCAGTCGACCATACAGCCCGCGAACGACTCCGCCGCGTCGGGCGAGACCGGCGCGTCGCTCTGGAGGACCAGCAGCTCCCCCTCGGCGTCGGCGTAGAGCCGGACCGGGCTCCGGACCGTCGGGTCCCCCTCGCTGTAGACAGCGATTTCGGGCAGCCCGTCACAGCGCGCGGTGCCGTAGTGGACCATGTCGTTGGCCTCGACCAGATGGTCGGCCGCGAGCTTGCCGACGAGGCCGATTCCCGGCAACCCCTCGACGAGCGTCGGCTCGTCGAGTTCGATGTCGTCGCGATGTACCTCTACGTGTGCCATACCTGAACGGAGGGCGGCTGGCCGCTTGAAAGGCAGGGCCGAGAGAGCCCCATCCGGTCGGAGAGACTGTGGCTGTGCTCGGACGGAAGCGATCGTCACGTCGGGGACGGACGGTCCCCGTCGACGGACAGCGACCGGTATCAGCAGCCGCCGCCCCAGCCGGGGTTTTCCCCGTGCTCCTGCAGGAACGCCCAGTCGTCGAAGGCGACGTCCGACTCGGTTCCGTCCGAGAAGCGCAGCGGACCGGACCAGGAACCGTAGTCGTAGTTCATGTTGCTCTGATACTCCTCTTCGGTGTACGTTTTCCCGTGGTGGAATCCACCACTGTACACGTCGTTCGCCCAACTGACGGCGAGATTCAGCGAGTGACCCAGTTCGTGGTGGACCGTCCAGGTTGGGTCAGACCCTTCCACGTAGAACGACCCGTCGGCACCTCTCCCGCCATCGTCGTAGAAATCCTCTGTCGTGATGACGCCATAGTGGTAGCCGGCACAGCGGAAGTCCCGGTACTCGTTCTTGTAGTACCGCATGTCGTCTCCACTCGCGTTGGATAGCGGAATCGTATCGTTCTCCTTGACGTGCAGGTTCATCCCGTAGGACCCATCAGGGTTGACGAACGCGGGGTCGGTGAGCCCCTCCTCGACGGTGTCCCAGTCGCTCTTGCTCATCGGGTCCTCTTTGATGTAGTCGACTTCGAGGTAGATGTCGAACTGGAGCGGGTCGGCGTCGGGGAGCAGCTCCGTCTGATTGACCTCGACACCGTCGGGGAAGCCGTCGCGGTCGGTGTCCGCCTCGGTCGGGTCGGTGCCATTGTCGATTTCCGCACAGTCGTCGAGACCGTCGTCGTCGGAGTCGACCCCGTCCTCACACTCGGGTATCGCTTCGGCAGTGACGTTGACCGTCGCGGTGCCGGTGTACCCGTCATCGTCAGTCACCGTCACCGTCACGTCGTAGCTACCGGCGCTCTCGTAGGCGTGGTCGGTGATGGGACCGGTCTCATCGACCGTGCCGTCGCCGTCGAAGTCCCACTCGTAGCTCTCGATAGAGCCGTCCGGGTCCTCCGAGTTACTGGCGTGGAGACTGAAGTGTTCACCGACCATCATCGTCGTCGGGTACACCGCGGTTTGCGCGCTCGGTGGGTCCTCGACCGTGATTTCGACGGTGGTTCTGTTCGCCCCACCGGCGTCGTCGACCACCGTCAGCGTCGCGTTGTACGTGCCACCACTCTCGTAGGTGTGGGTGACGGTCTCGCCGGTGTCCGTCGAGTTGTCACCGAACTCCCACTCGTATCTCTCGATCGAGCCGTCGGAATCGAACGATTCGCTTCCATCGAACGACACCGGAATACCGGCAACGGCCGTCGTCTGGTTCACGCTCGCGTCGACAGTCGGTGTCGCAGTGTCCGCTTCGACCGATATGGTCACGGTGTCTGTGGCGGTCTTCCCGTCGTCGTCGGTGACGGTCAGCGTTGCCTCGTAGGTGCCTGTCCTGTCGTAGCTGTAGTCGTTCGTGGCGTCGGTCACTTCGACTTCACCGTCGCCGTCGACATCCCACTCGTAACTCTCGATAGTGCCATCGGGGTCGGTGGAGCCACTGGCATCGAACGTCACCGGCTCGCCGAGCCCGGCGGTCGACAGGTTGGCTGTCGCGTCCGGGGCTGGTGGGCTGTTCGCGGTGATATCGATGTCGTAGCTGTTGGTCGCCCCGTTGTGCCCGGACACGGCGAAGTAGTACGTCCCGCCGCTGTCGACGGTATATTCGAGCGACTCGTCGTCCGAGAAGGACAGTGACAGTTTACGCACGCGACTGTCATCCCACAGTTCGAGTTTGAGGTTGCCGTCGGCGTGCCTGAAGAAAACGTCAGCCGAGATGGTTCCACCCGCAGTGACATCCACGGCGAAGAAGTCAGCATCAGTCGCGTCCGAGATGCTGAGGTTCTCGTAGGTGGCCTCGTCGCCGACCTCTGTCGCGCTCGACGGACCGTCGTTCGGTTCGAGCGTCTCGGCCTCGACAGTGACGGTGACCGTCGCGTTGTCGGTCGCCCCGTCGTCGTCGGTGACGGTGACCGTCACGTCGTACGTGTCGGCGCTGTCGAAGCTGTAACTGTTCGTTGCGCTGGTCGCTTCGACCTCACCGTCGCCGTCGACGTCCCACTCGTAGCTCGCGATTTCCCCGTCTGCGTCGCTGGATGCTGTCGCGTTGAGCGTGACGGTCTCGCCGACACTCACCGTCGACGCGTTGGCCGTTGCGTCGGCCGCTGGCGCGCTGTTGGCCCCTCCTTCGACAGTGACGGTGACCGTTGCATTATCGGTCGCCCCGTCGTCGTCGGTGACAGTGACCGTCGCGTTGTACGAGTCCGCGCTCTCGTAGCTGTAGTTGGGCGTGGCACCGGTCGCTTCGACTGTGCCGTCGCCGTCAACGTCCCACTCGTAGCTCTCGATTTCGCCGTCTGCGTCGCTGGATTCCGTCGCGTTGAGCGTGATGTTCTCGCCGACAGTTGCCGACGGCGAGGCGGTCGCCACAGCGGTCGGCGCGTCGTTCTGTTCGGTGTCACCGTCATCAGAACCGCCCGAAGACCCGTCGTCACCGTCATCAGAACCGCCCGAAGACCCGTCATCACCGTCATCAGAACCGCCCGAAGACCCGTCATCACCGTCATCAGAACCGCCCGAAGACCCGTCATCACCGTCATCAGAACCGCCCGAAGACCCGTCATCACCGTCATCAGAACCGCCCGAAGACCCGTCGTCACCGCCGCTGGAGCCACCAGAGGACCCATCGTCACCGTTGGTGACGTTCACCGTCATTGTCGTGGTGTTGACAGCACCGTCGTCGTCGGTGACAGTGAGAGTCAGCTCGTGGGTACCGGCTCGCTCGTACACGTGGCCGACGAAGGTGCCGGTCTCATCCGTGGTGCCGTCGCCGTCGAGATCCCACTCGTAGCTCTCGATAGCGCCATCGGCGTCAGTCGAGTTGAGGGCATCTATCATAACGTTCTCACCGACAGTCGGTGACGCCGGAGCGGCCGTTATCGCTGCGGTCGGTGCGTCGTTGGTTTCGGTGACGGTTACGTTCACTGTCGTCGTCTCGGTGTTCCCCGTCTCGTCAGTGACAGTGAGCGTCGCCCTGTGTGTCCCGTTGCTCTCGTAGGAGTGAGTGTTAGTGGGGCCGGTCGCATCCGTAGTGCCGTCGCCATCGAAGTCCCACCTGTAGCTCGTGATGTCGCCGTCTACGTCGGTCGAATTGCTGGCGTCGAAGGTGACGGCTTCGCCGACCGTCGCCGACGACGTGTTGATCGCCGCCGCAGTCGTCGCTCCGCTATCCTCGCCCGCCTGGGGAGTGGTCTCGGCGGTCTGTATCGGAGTCCCGGTGTCGTTGCCGCTCTCGGGCGTGACAGGCCCAGCGTTCGTTGCCCCGGGAGCGAGGAACATCGCCGACACTAGAAGCACAATGCCGACAACACCGACGACAGCCAGCACGGGAAGATTCAGAGCCGAAAGCGGTCCCTCGTCTGTCATCGGTGTCCCCCTCCGCTCGCAGGCGGTCGTCTGCCGGGACGTGTCGCCTGCCTGTGACGGCCCCACCGGTGGTTCGCCCGATACAGTCTTCCCTGTCGTCCGTCCGTGGATATGATGCTCATCATTGGTATCACCCGTGACCTGCTCGACGCGTTAGTAGCAACCATCTCACGTCGCTGACAGCCGTCGACCAACCTGAGAATCCCCCATTTCTGGGACCGCTGTCGCCACAGCCGAGTAGTACCGCTTCGACGTGTCGACAATCGGCCGGCCGACCGACGGCCGGATACCGCTCGAACCCTCAGTACGTCTCATCCGAACTAGTTGCTTATCTCTACCCTACTGGTATAAAATTTGCTTATAATAGATTAAAATAAATTGGGTGTCATCGGACACAAAGCGTCCGATTGCCCGCGAGTGTCGTCCGACAGAGAGTAGAGCGTTCTTTCGTGGCTGAGCGATTTGGAGATTCACGATCTCTGCAAGACCGACGGTCACGGGAGAGGGCGGCTCTCCCGGACGACGTCGCGCTCGCCCTGACTACAATCGGGGGTTGTTCGAGAGAGCGGACTCATGCGAGTCGAACGGTTCGGTGTTCGAAGCGGTCCAGTCACTACCTCGGCCCATAGCTTCGAAACGCACAAGCGGGACCCTCGCAAACCTCGCCGCAATGGAACCACCGGAACGGTATCGCGCCATCGTCGACGACTTCGAGGCGTTCCGGGCAGCCTGCGAGCGCCCGCTGCCGTCGGCGATTCGGGTCAACACCCTCAAAGCCGGCGTCGCGGACGTTCGGCGAGCCCTCGACGAGGCCGGCGTCAGCTACGAACCGGTCGACTGGCACGACGAGCTGTTCGTGCTGCCCGAGGACTCGCCGGGGGCGAACTGGCCGTACTTCCACGGCTGGATTCACGGGCAGGAGGAGGTGTCGGCGGTGCCGGCGTCGGTGCTTGCCCCGGAGCCGGGCGAGCGGGTGTGGGACGCCTGTGCCGCGCCGGGGAGCAAGGCGACCCAGCTCGCGGCGCTGATGGACGACCGCGGGGAGGTCGTCGCGACCGACAACAACCTCGGGCGCATCTCGGCGCTGCGGACCAACACCGAGCGTCTGGGCGCGACGAACGTCGCGGTCACCCACGAGGACGCCCGGAACCACTCGCTGAAGCCCTTTGGCGGGGCCGAGTACGACCGGGCCTTGGTGGACGTGCCCTGCTCCTGTGAGGGGACTATCCGCAAGAACCCCGACGCCTTCGACGAGTGGTCGCTGTCACACGTTCGGGGTATCTCGGGCGTCCAGAAAGACATCCTCGAACGGGCCGTACAGGCCACGGTCGAGGGCGGGACGGTGGTCTACTCGACGTGTACCTTCGCGCCGGAGGAGAACGAGGCCGTGCTCGACCACGTCCTCGAACGCGAGGACTGCGAACTCGTCGAGTTCGACCTCCCCCTCGACCACCGCGCGGGCGTCACCGAGTGGGAGGGTGCGGCGTTCGACCCGAGCGTCCGGCTGGCCAAACGCATCTACCCGCAGTTCAACGACACGGGCGGCTTTTTCTGTGCGAAACTGGAGGTCGGACAGTGAACGACAGCACGAAGTTCACGCGGCTGCCGGCCAGCGACGACGACCGCGCCGAGCCCGACCGGGCGACCCGCGAGGCGGTGCTCGACTTCTGGGAGACGCGCTTTGGCGTCCCGCCCGAGACCTTCGACGGCCACACGTTCTGGGAGCGCGGGAAGGGGAAGCTCTGGTGTTATCGGGGGGAACCGCCCTCGCCCGTCGACGTCGAGGCGCTGGGGATGACGTTCCTCCGGACGCGCCAGGAACACTGGAAGCCGACGCTGGAGGCCGTCCAGCGGTTCGGCGAGCACGCGACAGAGTGTGTAATCCACCTCTCCGAGAGCGAGGCCGAGGCGTTCGTGGCGGGGTACGACCAGGAACTCGACTGGGACGGCGACTGGGGCTACCTCGTCGTCACTCACGACCTCGCCGGCCGCCGCGAACCGGTCGGGGTGGGACTATACGTCTACGGCGAACTCCGCTCGCAGGTCCCGAAAGGACGGCGGCGGGACCTGGATACATAGGACACGACACCAGTCTCGTCTCGGTGCCTACCGCCCGCGGTGGATGAGGAAGGCGACCTCGACGGTGGCCTTGTACTCAGTTATCTCGCCGTCCTCGACCTCCGCCGTCCAGCTCTCGACTTCGACGCCGTGGATGTCGTCGATGGTCTCGGTGGCCTCCGCGACGGCCTCGTGGGCCGCGTCTTCCCACGACTCCGTCGATGTGCCGAGTATCTTGACGATTTTGACTGCTGTCATAGCGATTGGCTCGTCGCCGGAGCGGCCTAACTATGGAGAGGCTAGCCCCGCCGCCAGCGGGTAGGAGTCGGTTATTCCCGGGCTACTCCGACCGCGCTCGAACCGTACCGCCGCTCAGTCCGTCCCACTCGATTCGGTAGCCCAGCCGGGAGAGGACGGCGCCGTCGTCGTCGATACCGTGCTCGTCCAGCAGTTCCTCGACAGTCGCGAGTGACTGGCCGGCCTCGATACGCTCGGCGAGGTCGTCGAGTACCGACGGCCGAATCAGGGTGCGCCCGACGCGCTCGTGGTCGGGGACGGTCTTGTCCGCGAGGGCAGCTTCGCTGACGCCGTACTCGTCCGCGAGGGCGGCGAGCGACACCACGTCGGCCTCGGGCCGGAACTCCTCGGGGATATCGGCGGCGCTCGACGCGACCAGCTGGTCCTCGTAGGGCCGCAGGGCGTCCCGTACGTCCTTGACCCGGATGGTCCCCGAGTACGGTATTGCGCGGTGGTCCCGCGCCTCGATGTCCGCCCCCACGCCCAGGGACTCGTCGACGGCAACGAGCATCGTCACGTCGTCGACGTCGGCCAGCCGGTCGAGCTTCTTCGCGACGTATTCGGGCGTCCAAAAGCCCATCACCTCGAAGAAGAGCCGGAGCTCGGTGTCACCGCTCGCGGTGTCCCGGACCTCCCCAGCCCCGCCGGGGCGCCAGTCGAATGCGAAATCGGGGATGACGACGTGTTCGCCCGCTTCGAGCGGTTCTGGCTCGCGGATCAGTTCCCAGTCCAGACCGAGCGACGAAAAGCGAGCGGCGAAGTCGGCCTCGACGCCGCTGTCGTAGCTCACCTCGGCGACGGGGTCGACGCCGGGCACGGACACGTCCGCGTCGGTGAGGCGCAGTTCCCGCTCGGTCCCGCGGTCGTCGACGGTCGCCGAGAGCGTCCACTCGCTCGTCCCGGCGACGGTCCGCAGCAACCGGGCAAAGCGGGTCCCGTACCGTCGCGTCTTCGAGAAGACGGCGTCGGGGCCGGTGACGACCACTTCGCGTCCCTGTGGCGTCCGGCGGATCTCGTACATCAATCGGAGTCGCTTGACCGCCGACACCACCGCCTTCGGGTCCGAGGAGCGCACGCGGACCTCGGTGGCGTCGAACAGCGCGGTCTGAGCCAGCGAGAGGTTGTACTGGGTCACCAGCTCGGCCGGCGACCAGCGGGCGTCGACCGCAGCCAGCACCTGCCGGTCGGCCAGGTCGGCGTACAGCGACGATTCGAGCGCGTCGGCGTCGATACCGAGCCGGTCGGCCGCCCGGGTCAGGGCCGTCTCGCGCTCCGCTTCGGTGACGACGCCGACCGCTTGGGCGGCCTCGAACACCCGCTTGCGCGCACGTTCCGGCGGAATCGGCGCCCGTGTCTCGACGGTCGCCTCCCGCTCGACGAGCTTCGCAAAGCCCCGGACGAGCTTGAAGTCGTCTGCCTCGCCTTCGAGGTCGGTGAGCGCCCGCTGGAGCCGTGCCCGGGGCTCGCCGACGTGGCCCTGATAGACGCCGAGAACCCGCGCGGCCAGCGCCTCGTGGGACGAGTCGGCGAACTGCGGGTGGTAGCCGCCGCCGGCCCGCGAGACGCGAAGCAGGTCCTTCGTCAGCACGGGCGACAGTGGGAGAGCACGGTACAAAAATCGTCCGTGCCGGCTCCCCGTCGCGCTGCGGGACCGCTCCCTCGCTACTCCCCCGCGCGGCGTTTCCACTCGCGCTCCTGGCGGCGCTCGGTGAGGTGGCGCCGGCCGTCGGCGAGTTGCTCGCGGACCAGCCGCTCGTAGTCGGTCACGTCCGCGAGGATGCCGGACTCGAACGTCTCCAGCAGGTCGTAGGTCCAGCGGTCCTCGATGGCCCCGCTGGGGAGTAGTTCGTCCCGCAACTGGTCGGCAAGCTCCGTGTGCCCGTGCTCCCGCAGCGTCGCCTCGGCCTCGTGGAGGTGGTCCATCGCGTGCCCGGTCGCGTGGTGGACCTCGACGAGGCTGCCGTGGGCTCGTCGCATCCACTCGACACCGAGTTCGGCCTCGTGCAGCGCCGCCAGTTCGGCCTCGCTGAGCGCCGGTGTGTCGTCGGTATCTGTCACGTCGTCTACTAGAGCGTCCCCGCGTATAGATGTTGGTCGCCGGCTAGCGCCGCCGCCGAGCCACCCGCTCCTCGGCGGTCTCCTCGGTGACGAGTTCGTACAGCAGCGCCCGCGAACCGTCCGACTTCGGCCGGAGAATCCGGCCCAGCCGCTGGGTGAACTCCCGCTCCGAGCCGCTGCCCGAGAGCACCACGGCGACGTTGGCGTCGGGCACGTCGACCCCCTCGTCGAGGACATTCGCGGTCACGACCCGGGAGTACGTGCCGTCGCGGAACCGGTCGAGTATCTCGCGGCGCTCGGCCGCGCCCGTCTCGTGGGTGATGGCTGGGAGCAGGAACCGCTCGGAGAGGCGGTAGACGAGGTCGGTGTACGCCGTGAAGACGATGACGCGGTCGCCCCGGTGGCGCTCTAAGATGTCCGCCAGCCGCTCGACCTTCCGCTGGGCGTTCATCATCACCTCGCGGGCGCGCTGTTTGGCCAGCAGGGCCTCGCGTGCCTTCGGGTCGGTGCCCGACCGTTTCACGAGTTCCTGGTAGTCGCTGCCCGAGCGGAGCGAAATGTTCGACCGTTTGAGGTAGTCCGTGAAGGTGCCCTGGTGCTCCTCGTACCGTTCGCGCTCGTCGTCGGTCAGCTCGACCGCGATTCGCTTGATGTCGTAGTCGGCGAGGTGTTCGCCCGCCAAATCGTCGACCGCGACCGACTGGACGAGCGGGCCGACGAGCTCCTCGACGACCTCGTGAGCGTCGTCGGGCCGCTCGAACGTCGCGGTGAGGCCCAGCCGTGCCGGAGCCGCGAGCAGCCGGGCGATGTCACGATACCCCTCGCCGCCCAAGTGGTGGACCTCGTCGAAGACCACGAGCCCGAACCGGTCGCCCAGTTCGTCGGCCCGGAGATACGCCGAGTCGTAGGTGGCGACCGTGACAGCTTCCACGCGCTGCTCGCCGCCGCCCAGCCGGCCGATAGGCCGCTGGAACTCGGTTTCGAGCTCGCGCTGCCACTGTTCGAGGAGGTCGATGGTCGGGACCACGACGAGGGTCGGCGTCCCGAGCGCGACCATCGCCGCGATGCCGATGACGGTCTTGCCACTGCCCGTCGGGAGTTCCAGACAGCCGCGGTCGTCGGCGCCGCGCCAGCTATCGAGGGCCGCCCGCTGGTACTCGCGGAGTTCGTACGTCGTCGAGAGGTCGACCGGCGCGGTGTCGAGGACGCGGTCGGCGTAGTCGAGCCCGCGGTCGTCCAGTGCGGCGCGGAGGTCGGCGTAGCGGTAGGCCGGTGCGCGCGCGGATTTCGAGCGGCTGTCCGTCGCGACACCGGGCAGGTCCGCCGGCACGTCGCCCGTGATTCGGACGGTGCCCTCCTCGAACGTCAGCTCCAGCATCGTCGGGAGTTCGGCGACGCCGTGGATAACGGTTTCGCGGTCGCTACGTGCAACGAGTGATGTCGTACCGGAGGGTGAACAGCCGGACCCCCAGCGCCTCGACGCGGTGTGTCGCCCCGACCGCCTCCCCGTCCGGATGGACGACGAGCGTCTCGTTTAGCGGGAGCCGGACGCCGGCGCCCCCGACGACGAGGTAGAGGCCGGCGTCGTCGGCGTTGTCCCGGGCCGGGAACGACGACAGGACCAGCCCGTCGCCGTCGTTTTCGACGCGGAGGATGCCGGTCAGGTTCGCCCCCGGGAGCGGGAACACCACGCGCAGGAACGGCCGGTCGTCACCGACGTACCGGTCGTAGACGCCGACGTACGTCATCCGCCGGGCGTCGGTCACGCGGTCGGCGTTGGACCGAATCCAGGCGTGGTCGCCCGTCGCAGGGTCCGCGCCGCCGACACCGACCACCCGACCGGTCAGCGCGGCGTCCCCGGCGACGGGCGCCAGCGGGATAGAGAGCTGCCCGATTCGCGTCGCGACGGGGCGGTACAGCCGAGCGAGCCACCCCCAGGGGGGCGCCCAGTCGGGCTCGACCGCAAGGGCGTACTCGCCGGTTCGCTCGTAGAACCGGCGGACCGGCGGGGCGACGGCAGCGGGGTCGAACCCCCGGCAGGCGTACGCCTCGACCGAGTCGACCATCCCGGCGACGGCCGTCTCCCGCGTCAGGCCCCGACGGTCGAGGAAATCCGCACCGACGCGCCACCCGGCTCCCAGCCGACTGAACGGGATGCCCGGCGGCCGGGCCGGCGAGTCGGGGATGGCGAACCGCCACCCGGCCAGCGCCGCCACGGCGACGCCGAGAGCGGCTGCGCTCACACCGACCGACCACGGGCCGAGGGCCGACCCGCTCGCCGTGAGAGCGACGCCGGCCGGCCCGACGGCGACGACGGCGGTCGTCACCCACAGCACCGTGCCGAGTCGTCCGTCCGGGCCACACCGACCGGCGAGCCCGGCGACCGTCGTGAGACCCGTGCCGGCGGCGAGAACGTGGCCGACAGCGAGCGGGGCGGCGACCGGCGGAGCCACCACAGCGGCGCCGGCGCGGTTCAGCAGCAGGACGACCCCGCCCGCGGCGACGTACCCCAGCCCCGCGTCGAGGGCCAGTTCCGCGAGCGGCCAGGGACCGCGACCGAGCAGCCGCCACAGGCCGAAACCGCCGGCGGCGAGCGCCGCCAGCGCCCAGGGGACGGCGGCGGCCGCCGCCGTCGGCCCGGTCCCCAGGGTCAGCGAGCCGACCGCCGGGACGGCTGTCAGCGGCTGGCTCAGAACCGCGAGCGCGTACCACCGCGAGCGGCTGCCGTCCCGGCGGGGCGTGTCGGCCAGCCGCAACACCAGCGGGACCACCACCAGGATACCCAGCGCGGCCAGCGCCCGGTCGGTGTCCAGCTCGGCGGCCGAGACGACGACCAGCCAGGCGACGGCGCCGGCAGCGGCGCTGGCGTCGGCGAGCGTCGGGAGCCACGCCCGAGCCGGGTCGTCGGTCGCCGTCCTGGCAGGGGGCGACATCAACCGAGGTCCCGGTCCGCCGGGGCGTCCGTCTCGGGCAGGCGGGGAACGGGCTCGAACTCGACGGTGAACCAGCCGTCGTAGGCGAACACCGGCCCCAGGAGCGGGTTGGCCACCGAGACGCTGATCTCGAAGCGGTCGAGCTCGTCGTCGTAGCGCTCGACGACGGTCACGGCGGCCCGGAGCGGCCGCGGTACCGGTACCTGCCGGTCGCCGAGGCGAACCCACTGTGCGCCGGTGCCGATGCGGAGCGCGTCCCCCTCGGTAACCGTGAAGTGGAGCTCTGTCACCGGGTTCCGATGGGTCCCGAGCGCGTCGACGACGCAGTCCCGACGCTCGTCGTACCGCATGTAGGCGTCGAACCGCCGCTCGCGCCCCAGGTCGAACTGCCGGACGTACGCGACTGTCTCGACGCCGTCGTCGTCGAACGGGGTCGTCCGGACCTCGAAGGGGACGTCTGCCCCCTGCTCGGGAAAGAGCAGGTTCCGGCGGGTGCCGGCCCACAGCACCGGGAGCGCCAGCGGGTTGTGACGGACCGAGTACATCCGGCCCCGGCCGACACAGCGCGTGCCGTCCGCGCTGGTCAGCGCGTACCGCTCGGCGATGGCCGGGTGGAGCTCGTCGTACGCCGGCCCGAGCGCCCGCTGGAAGACGCTGTTCATCCGTCGGGAGCAGTCCGCAGGCAGTTCGACGCTGTGGGGACGCGCCCGGCCAGCCGTCCGGCGACGAGGCCCAGCGCGGCCATCCCGACGGCCGTCACGACGGGGTTGTACGGCCCGAGCGCGACACCCGGGTCGGTCGCCACGGCACCGGCGGTCAGCGCGACGGGGGCCAGCCCCGCCAGATAGGCGAGCCACGAGGAGCGCCACCAGACCAGGAGCGCGACGCCGACGGCCAGTTCGGCGACCCCGAGCGCGACGACCGCCTCGCCCGCGACGCTGCCGAGGCCGGCGCGGCGGAACGGGGCGAGCTCCGCCGGGTGGCCGACGAGCAGCTTCGGAACGAGCCCCTGATACACCCAGATGAGCGCCAGGCCGACCCTGGCGACGGCGTGGGCGAAGAAGGCCCGGTAGCTTGCCGCCGGCGGTGTCCCGTCCTCGACCCAGCGGGCAAGCACGTCGAAGCTGAGCGCGGTGGCCCACCCCAGCAGCGGCCGGAACGCGAGTCGGTCGACGAGCGCCCCGACAGGGCCCCAGCGGGTCTCGTAGTTGTACTCGGTGAGAAACCGGAGCCCGTCGTCGGTCTCGACGTACCGCCAGAACCCCCGCCCCTCGCTGATGAGCGAGCGGCGCTGGTCGCTCCGGAAGGAGAGCACCGAGGTCGTCTCCTCGCCGTCCTCGTTGGTCGCGACCGACTCGCCGGTCCCCTCGACACCGAACCCGAAGCCGATGCGGGTCGCGTAGGTGAACCGCTGTGGTTCGCCCTCCGCCCGTGGGAGGTAGTCAATCTCCGAGAACCGGAGGTCCCACCGCTCGTGCTCGTCGGGCTCCTGAGTGCGCTCCCACACCGCGTCCAGCGGCCCGCTGACCAGCCGCTCGACGTATATCGCGTCCCGGCTCATACGACGGGTCCACACAGCACAGCAGTCATGTTCCGCGCCGCCAGCGACGGTGTCTGATGCATATGTTTTCATCGATGGGGCGCCGATATATATTTTCTTGGCGAGCACCGCGTTTCTGAATCCTTTTATTCGCGTGACCACTCCGTTCGGGTATGAGTGAGCAGGACGCAGCCGAGGAGGCGACGACATCCGACGACGGGGATGCCGACACCGAGGCGGCCGACGTCGATATCGAGGGCGCGCCAGAGGACGTCGACACCGACGAGATAGACCTCGACGACGTCGCGGGCGAGGCCGACGCGGACCTCGTCGACCGAATCGCCGAGTCCGACCCCGAGGAGATCGCCCGCGAGCTCGCGGCGCTGCGGAGCCGGAACGAGACGCTGGAGACCGAAGTCGAGGAACTCGAAGACAAGACCGAAGAACTGGGAGACAAGCTAAAGCGCAAGCAGGCGGAGTTCCAGAACTACAAGAAGCGGATGAAAAAGCGCCGGGAGGAGGAGAAACAGCGCGCGACGGAAGACCTCGTGGGTCGGATTCTGGACGTTCGGGACAACCTCGAACGCGCGCTCGAACAGGACGAGGACACGGAGATACGCAGCGGCGTCGAGTCGACGCTCCGCCAGCTGGACGACGTGCTCCAGGCCGAGAACGTGGCCGTCATCGACCCGGAGCCCGGCGAAGACGTGGACCCGACACAGCACCAGGTGCTCGCGAACGTCGAGAGCGAGGAGGAACCCGGTGCCATCGCGGAGGTCCACCGCCCCGGCTACGAGATGGCCGACAAGGTACTGCGCGAGGCACAGGTCACGGTCAGCGAGGAGTAGGCGACACGGGCGAAGCGAGCTGTCGCCGAACAGGCGAGCAGTGACCGTCGGAACCGCGGACACCGCCCCCGCTTAAATCGACAGCGAGCTGCTGTGAGCGGTGAAATTGCGGTACTGTAAATACGCACCGGTCGGCCAACCGTTACCCGGTGAAAACCGACGGCAGGCGGCCACTCCTCACGGTTTGGGAGTCGTCCCATCTAGCAACTTTTAACCGGCCGAGTCCGGTACGACATGGTAAGATGGCGAGCAACAAAATTCTGGGTATCGACCTCGGGACCACGAACTCAGCGTTCGCGGTCATGGAAGGTGGCGACCCCGAAATCATCGTCAACGCCGAAGGCGAGCGGACGACACCCTCCGTCGTCGCGTTCGACGACGGCGAGCGGCTTGTCGGTAAGCCCGCGAAGAATCAGGCCGTAAAGAACCCCGAGCAGACCATCCAGTCCATCAAGCGCCACATGGGCGAGGACGACTACTCGGTCACGCTCGACGGCGAGGAGTACACGCCCGAGCAGGTCTCGGCGATGATTCTCCAGAAGATCAAGCGCGACGCCGAGGAGTATCTCGGCGACGACATCGAGAAGGCCGTCATCACCGTCCCCGCGTACTTCAACGACCGACAGCGCCAGGCGACCAAGGACGCCGGCGAGATCGCCGGCTTCGAGGTCGAACGCATCGTCAACGAGCCCACCGCGGCCGCGATGGCCTACGGGCTCGACGACGAGTCCGACCAGACCGTCCTCGTCTACGACCTCGGTGGCGGGACCTTCGACGTCTCCATCCTCGACCTGGGCGGGGGCGTCTACGAGGTCGTCGCCACGAACGGAGACAACGACCTCGGGGGCGACGACTGGGACCACGCCATCATCGACTACCTGGCCGACGAGTTCGAGAGCGAACACGGCGTCGACCTCCGCGAGGACCGCCAGGCGCTCCAGCGGCTGACCGAGGCCGCAGAGGAAGCCAAGGTGGAGCTCTCCTCGCGCAAGGAGACCCGCATCAATCTCCCCTTCATCGCGACCACGGACGACGGTCCGCTGGACCTCGAACAGAAGATCACCCGCGCGAAATTCGAGAGCCTCACCGAGGACCTCATCGAGCGCACCGTCGGCCCGACGGAGCAGGCGCTTTCGGACGCCGGCTACGACGAGGGCGACATCGACGAGGTCATCCTCGTCGGCGGTTCGACGCGGATGCCACAGGTCCAGGACAGAGTCGAGGAGATGACCGGTCAGGCCCCGAAGAAGAACGTCAACCCCGACGAGGCCGTCGCGCTGGGCGCGGCCATCCAGGGCGGCGTGCTCTCGGGCGACGTGGACGACATCGTCCTGCTCGACGTGACGCCGCTGTCGCTCGGCGTCGAGGTCAAGGGCGGCCTCTTCGAGCGGCTCATCGACAAGAACACCACGATTCCGACGGAGGAGTCGAAGATATTCACCACCGCGCAGGCCAACCAGACGCAGGTCCAGATCCGCGTCTTCCAGGGCGAGCGTGAAATCGCCGAGGAGAACGAACTGCTCGGCGCCTTCGCGCTCTCCGGAATCCCGCCGGCACCCGCCGGAACGCCCCAGATCGAAGTCTCGTTCAACATCGACGAGAACGGGATCGTCAACGTCGAGGCCGAGGACAAGGGGTCGGGCAACAAGGAGGACATCACCATCGAAGGCGGTGCCGGCCTCTCCGACGAGCAGATCGAACAGATGCAAGAGGAGGCCGAGGAACACGCCGAGGAAGACGAGGAACGCCGCAAGGAGATCGAGGCCCGCAACGAGGCCGAGGCCTCCGTGCGCCGCGCCGAGACCCTCATCGAGGAGAACGAGGAGGAACTCGACGCGGACCTCATCGAGGACATCGAATCGAAGGTCGAGGACGTCGAGGAGACCCTCGAAGACGAGGACGCCGGCCGCGAGGAGTACGAAGCGGTCACCGAGGAACTGAGCGAAGCGCTCCAGGAAATCGGCAAGCAGATGTACGAAGGCCAGGCCCAGCAGGCCGCCGGTGGCGCTGCCGGTGCGGGCGCAGCAGGTGCCGGCCCCGGCGGTGCGGCAGGCGGTCCCGGTGGGGCTGCGGGCGGTCAGGGCGAGGAGTACGTCGACGCCGACTTCGAAGACGTCGACGAGGACGACGAGGACTGAAAGGACGAGTCGTCCTCGTCGGCTCGATAGACGAGCGTAGCGAAGTCTATCGGTGTCTCAGAAAGCGACCGAAGGAAGCTTTCTGAGGGGACTGAAAGGACGAGTCGTCCTCGTCGGCTTCTGCTGTTCGGAAGACGAGTACAGCGGCGCCCTTCTCGAAGAGAACGGTACCGCGAGCCGTCGGCTCGCGCGCCGGGTCGGTCGTGCTCGACGCGTACCGCGCTGTGGCCAACGAACCGCCGACGTTCAAGCGCGTAAGTTCATATATTAAATTAATACCTAGTGATATTTATCCGAGGGACTGCTATACTGAGGCGGCATGCGAGATAGCCGGGTCAGCGCCGGTGGGCTCACTACCGGCTACGGCATGGAATCGCGCAGAGAGATCGCAGTGGGGAGTGGCAACCGGCGGCGGAGCTGTCACAGCGCGTCGCCGGACCGAGACGGTGCCCGTGACACTCGCCCCAGCAGTGCCCAGTGCGCCCGTCGGCGGTCCCGCCAGTGGTGCCCTCGCAGCGGTCGATGGTCCGACTACCGGGAGGCACGCAGCGTGACCGGTGCCTTCGCGGCGGCTGTGGAAGCGAGCCCGTACGGGAAAAGCCGATGACGGGCGAGAACCGAGGTCAGGCGGCCACCACAGCGCTCGTCGAGTGGGGCCCGCTGTTGTTCCGAGGGATTGTCGCCGTGTTGCTCGTTCCCGCGGGGGCGACGAAGTTGCTGAACTACGGGTCGTCCGCCAGCCAGTTCGCGGAACTGGGGATACCGGTCGCCGGTGTCATGGTGCTGTTCGTCGGCGTCGTCGAACTCCTCGGCGGAGCTCTCGTGGGGATGGGGGTCGCTGGCCGCCTCAGCGCCGTGGCGGTCCTGCCGATAATGGTGGTGGCCATCGCACTCACGGGACCGCACGTCTCCAGCGTGGCAGTGGTGCTCGGCTGTCTGGGTATCGCCGTGGCCGGAACGGGGAAGCTCTCACTGGGGGAGCCAAGCGACCAGGTAGCCACGTATCTGGCCGGGAAACTGACGAGCGGGTGAGTCTCGCCACGCCGAAATAGTGGCAGTCGAATCGTGTTTTCGGCCAAAAACTACCGTCCGTGGTAGGAGCGACGACCGCTTGGCCGGAGACCCCGGAGTCACCTTCGCCGGAGTGACCGCCGGCGGTTTCTGGACCTTGCGACCGTTCGCCCCGAACTCAGCCGGTCGTGTTACCGAGCGTCACCGTCCCGATCGTCTCGGTCTGGGTGGCCGGCGCGCCGAGGCGTCGTCCCGTCCAGACCACGTCGACGGTGTCCCCGGGTTCGAGGTAGAAGCCGACCGACCCGTCGGCGTCGAGGTAGTTCCCGTCGCCGTCGGTGTCGACGCGCGGGTCGTCCACGGTGACCGAGTCGCCCTCGGTGACCGGGAGCGTGGACCCGTTGGCCCACAGGAGTCGCGTCGTCGTGCCGCCGTCGGCGTCGGTAACGACGACGGCGACGGACTCGCCGGTCAGATCGTCCCCGCCGGCGTGGCTCACCGTGACCGCCCCCGTCGAGTTGTCGTACGTCGCCTCGAAGTCGGCCGTCGGTGTGGCAGTCCGGAACTGCGCGCCCGGCCCCACGGCGAGCGCGACGAACCCGGCGACTGCCAGCACCGCCACTCCCCAGACTGCGATGCGCTCGACGGTCACGGCCGCGCGGGCGTCCGACGTGCCACTCATTGAGCGGACTGTCTCCCGGGGGAAAAATAAGCGCCCCGGTACCACGCTCCTGTTGTGTGTCCCGGACCCGTTCTTTTCAAGTAGCGCAAGCCAGTATCCCTCAAACAACCAATGAGCCAGGATTTCTACGAGATACTGGGCGTCTCGCGGGACGCCTCCGAGGACGAGATACAGGAGGCCTATCGCCAGAAGGCGCGGGAGTACCATCCGGACGTGAGCGACGACCCCGACGCCGAGGAGAAGTTCAAGAAGGCAAAGAAGGCAAAGGAGGTCCTCACCGACGAGGAGAAGCGGCAGATGTACGACCAGATGGGCCACGACCGGTTCGAGCAGGCCGAGAAGCGGGGCGGCGCCGGCGGCGGAGGCGGGGGCATGGGCGGCGCCGGCGGCGTCGGTGGCGCCGGCGGCTTCGATATGCAGGACATCTTCGACCAGTTCTTCGGTGGCGGCGGTCGCGGCGGCCGCGGTGGCTCGCGCCGACGCCAGGGTCAGGACCTCCAGACCCGACTGCGAATCGACCTGCAGGAGGCCTACGACGGTGCGACCAAGGAACTCACCGTCACCCGGCCGGAGACCTGTGACGACTGCGACGGGGCGGGCCATCCGCCCGACGCCGACTCGGAGACCTGTCCGGAGTGTAACGGCCAGGGCCAGACCACGCGCGTCCAGCAGACCCCGATGGGCCGGGTCCAGCAGACGGCGACCTGCCGACGCTGCGAGGGCGAGGGGACGCTGTACGACGAGACGTGTTCGACCTGTCGGGGCGACGGCACCGTCCGAAACGAGGCGACTCTGGAGGTCGACATCCCGGCCGGCATCGCCGACGGCCAGACGCTCCGCATGGAGCGGGAGGGCGCCCCGGGCGAGAACGGCGGCCCCAACGGCGACCTCCTCATCCAGGTGACCGTTCGGGACCACCCCGACTTCGAGCGCGACGGCGACGACCTCTCGTACAATCACGCCATCTCGTTCCCGCAGGCGGTCTTCGGCGACACCATCACCGTGCCGACGCTGGACGGGGAGGTCGAGGTGGACGTGCCAAGCGGCACCCAGAGCGGCGAGGTCTTCAGACTGGAGGGCAAGGGGATGCCCAGACTGCGCCGGCGCGGCAGCGGCGACCTCTACGTGCAGGTGCAGGTCGTCACGCCCGACGACCTGAACAGCGAACAGAAGGAGGCGCTCGAACAGTTCGCGGAGGCCGGCGGCGAGGAGGTCGACGTCGAGGAAGGGTTCTTCGAGAAGCTCAAGAACTCGCTGTAGGCTTTCGCCTGTCTTTTGGTCGGTCACGCCCAACAACACCGTATGCAGGTACTGGGAGAGCTCGTCGCGGCGGGCCGCGAGCGCGACGGGGTGCTCTTTTCGACGCCGGAGCGGTCAGCGCCGTACAGCTACCGGGACTTCTGTACGAACGTCTGGAAAGGCGGGAACCTGATGCGTCACTACGGCGTCCGTTCGGGAATGGCGGTCGCCGTCGTCGTCGGGCCCAAGAACCCGAGCGAGGGGGACGAACCGGGCTATCTCCGGGACGCACCCGACGGGCTCCTCGCCGTGCTCGCCGCCACGCTCGACGGCGCCGTCGCGGACCTCGACCCGCCGAGGGAGATCGAGGCGACGGCGCTGGTCGCGCCCGCGGCGTGGCTCGACCGATACGAGCTCGCGCCGGGGACGAAGGCGCTGGCCTACGGCGGTCCCAGCGACGACCCGACGGTCGCGGGGTTCGAGCGGGAGCTGTGGAGCGAGAACCCGCTCCAGCCACCGGGCGAGGTCGGCCCCGACGACCCCGCCATCGCCGACAGCGGGGGCACCTACGCACACAGCGAGTTGCTGAGGGCGGGCGAGCGGGTAATCGAGGAGCACGACATCGACGCGGAGACCACGGTCGCGTTGCGAGCGCCGGTCACCTCGGCCGGGGCCGTCGTCGCGGGCCTGCTCGCGCCGATGCGGGCGGGTGCCACGGTCCGCTTTGGCGACGACGCGGCAAGCGACGTGGCCGTCGCTGACGGGGACGACGTACCGGAAAATCGGGTGGTTCGACCGGGCGATATCTCAGTGTGAAGCGCGGTACTCCCCGTGTTTGACGCCCAGCAACAGCGTCACCACACCGAACACGAGCAGCCCGCCGAGGACCATCATCACTGTGCTGGTCGTCATCGGACTCATCAGCGTCCCGACCGCGAGGACGCCGAACAGGACGAGAAACGCCACCGCCGTCTTCAGCGCGTCTAGTTCCATACGAGCGCGGCTTAGGAGTGGAGGCGCAAAACCGTTACTCTGTGGGCCGGACGAGGTCGGCAAGCGTCACCAGCGAGCCGAGCACCCAGCCGATGGGGAAGGAGATGGCGAGCCACATGATGACGTAGCCGACGCCTTCGAGCTCGAAGGTCCTGGAGAAGGTCTCGGCGAGGCCGATAGGGGCGAGCGCGTTCGCGAGTAGCCACCGGGCCAGCGCGGTGCTGTTCGGGAGCACGACGGCGGCGAGCGTCTTCGAGAACAGCGCGGCCACGACCGGCGGGAGGAAGATAGCGGTCATGGCGAAGGGGTAGGCGAGCAGGACGGTCGTGGCTCGGCCGCCGGCCGCGCGGGCCCCGATAGCGAGTGCGGCCGAGACGGTCGCCACCCCGCCGGCGAGCGCGATGGCGAGGAAGCCACCGGTGATGAGGTCGAGTTGGAACCGAGCCAGCGCGGCGAGGGCGCCCCAGACGACGAGCGAGAGCACGACGACACCGAGCAGCCCGAGGCTGGTCGCCGTCCGACCGATGCGGCGGGTCTGGAACCGGATGAACGCGCCCAGCAGGACCAGCGGGTAGACGACTCCGATGACCGGGACCCCCAGCGCTGACCAGACGCGGTAGAGCGCCATCCCCAGCTGTGTGTCCGGCCGCCAGGTCCCCAGCACGGTGTCGCCTGCGCCTCGCTGGCGGGGGTAGACGAGCTCCATCCACGTCTCGTGTAACCGCCGGAGGTCGATTCGGAGACCGCCGATGACCCCTTCGCTCCCGACTGACATACGTGCCAGTTTACCCCTCCCGGTGGTAAAGCTTTCAGGCCACGGCAGAAAATATAAGCGAGAAGAGAGTTCCGGGCCGCGCTGCGGTCCTCGCGTCGCGCTGCCGAGTCAGTCCCAGGCGTCGGGGCCGAAGTCCGGGTCGACCTTCCGGTCGCGGTGGTCGATGTCGTCGATGCGGTCGATCTCCGCGTCGTCGAGTTCGAGGTCGAGACTCGCCCAGTTGTCCGCGATGTGGTCGCGGCCGGTGGCTTTCGGGATGGCGGTGACGCCCTTCTCGTTCAACCACGTCAGGCTGACCTGCGCGGCGCTCGCGTCGTGGTCGTCGGCGATGTCGGTCAGCACGTCGCTGTCGAACACCGCGCCGCGGGCCAGCGGCGAGTACGCGACGAGTTCGTAGTCGTGCTCGGCGGCGTGTTCGCGCAGTTCCTCCTGCGGGAGGAACGGGTGCATCTCGACCTGGTTCGCAAACAGCGGTGCGTCGAGAATCTCCATGGCCTCCTCGACGTGGTGGGGCTCGAAGTTCGAGACGCCGACGTTGTGTATCTTCCCCTGGTCGTAGAGCTCGTCGAGCGCGCCCAGAGTCGCCTCCGGGTCGTACGCGCCGGCCGGCCAGTGGACGTACAGCAGGTCGACGGCGTCGACGCCGAGGTCGTCGAGGCTCCCCTCGGTCGTCGAGTGGACGTCCTCGGCTGCGAGGTTCGAGTTCCAGACCTTCGTCGCGAGGAAGATGTCCTCGCGTGGCACGTCGGCCGCGGCGATACCGTCGCCGACGGCGTCCTCGTTCCCGTAGGCCTGGGCGGTGTCGACGTGTCGATACCCCATCTCCAGGGCGGTCTCGACGCTGTTCGCACACGCGTCGGCTTCGTCGTTCTGCCACGTTCCGAGCCCGAGCATCGGCATGCCGCTGGCGCGCGGGACGCTATCGGCTGTCGGCGTTTGTTGAGACATCATAGGAACAGTCGTGTTCAGGGCTGAAAAGCGGCCGGGAACCGGACGTGGGGACCAACTGGAAACCGACATATTCAGGACAGGCGAGTCCAAACGACGAACCATGACAGACGGTAGTACGGACGTGTCTCGTCGGGCTTTTATGCGGACCGCAACGGGGGCGACGGCCGCAGCCGCCGCCACCGGAACCGCGGCCGCACAGGAGGGGACGGCGACCGAAAGTGGGACTGAGTCCGGGACAGCCACCGGTACCGAGTCCGGGACAGCCGCCGGCACCGAATCCGGCACCGCGAGTGGCGGCGGTGGCGGCGGCCCGCCGGACTTCGGCGGCTATCTCGACCAGGTCGGGAACTTCTCCGGGAGCGTCACTGACGCCCGCGGACAGGACACCGCGACGGTCGAGGTCGGGGTGGAGGCAAACGACGGACCGTTCGGCTTCGGCCCGGCCGCCATCCACGTCGACAACGGTGCGACGGTCCAGTTCGAGTGGACCGGCAACGGGAATCACAACGTCGTCTCGGACGGCGACGGCCCGCTAGACTCGGGGAGCGCTGTCGGCGGCAGCGGCGTCCAGTACGAGTACACGTTCGAGGAGGACGGCATCTACAACTACTACTGTTCCCCCCACGAGGCGAATCAGATGAAAGGATCCATCGTCGTCGGCACGGACTACCCGACAGTGAGCACCGGCGGCAGCTCCAGTACCGGGCCCCTCGGCGTCCCCGGGAGCGCGAAGATGCTGGGCGTCGCCACCTCGGTGGTGATGGTCGCGACGCTCGGGCTGGCCTACGTCTTCATGCGGTACGGCGGCGACTACGACGTTCCGGCCGACGAATAGCGGTCACGCGCTCCGTATCTCGACGTCCGCGTCCCGTGGCTCCCCCTCGATGTCGTCGACGACGCGTCTGACGATACGGGTCGCTTCCTTGCGAACGAGCGGTTTGACTTTCTCGATGACCCATCCCATAGAGACGAGTTTCGGGAGGTCGACGGCGCTCGACGAGGCCGAACTGGCGTCGTACTCGATGTGGAGGACGACCTCCGTGGCGGTCTCGACACCGTCGGGCGGCTCGGTCGGCGTTATCTGCCAGTAGCCCTCGGCGTCGATGTCCTTGATTATCCGCCAGTCGATGCGCTCTGGCGGGTCCACAGCGGTCACCTCCGAACGGGCCGTGTAAGCGAGCTTCCACCACGAGAACTGGAGTGCGTATCTCGTCCCGAGCGTGCCGTCGCCGTCCTGTGTCACCCGGTCGAGATACTCCGAGTAGCGCGCATAGCCCGGGAAGTCCACGAGGAAATCGTACAACTCGTCGGGGGGCGCGTAGACGACCGTGCGGGCCTCGATTTCGTCCACACGAACCAAGGGGTCGGTTCCCACTGTAAGCTTTCGGCCCCTACGACGGCCAGAAATTGCCGGAAGATTCCCGCTATGCATGAGACAGAACAAGAAATATTATTATCCTGTATGCGATACGGGTGAGTATGAGCGCATCCGACGTCCAGCAAGCCGAGGGCGACAACGAGCACGTGGGCTGGGAGGCCGTCAAGGACCTGCCGCCCAGCGCGAAGCTCGTCGCGAAGGTACTGGAGTACAACGACAGCCTGACCCAGAGCCAACTCGCCGAGGAGACGCTGTTGCCGCCCCGCACCGTCCGGTACGCGTTGACCCGTCTGGAAGACGTCGACGTCGTCGGCTCCAGATTTTCCTTCTCGGACGCGCGCAAGCGCATCTACACGCTGACTATCGAGTAGAATAGTCAGCCCGCTAGACCTTCTCGTCGACGCCCGCCCCCGACACGTGAACACGTGCTACTCAGCCGGCGACAGCGCCTGTAACAGTGTCACAGCGTCTCATCCGGGGTAACGTTGATTAGTGCCGGGACTATGACGTTTCGTATGAAAGTCGTCCTGATAGGTGTCGGTCAAGCCGGGGGAAAGGTTACCCAGTCCCTCGCTGAGTTCGACTACAACATGGGTTTCAACGCCGTCCGCGGCGCCCTCGCGGTCAACTCCGCTAAAGCAGACCTCCAGAACCTCGACGTCGATACCGCCCTCATCGGCCAGGACCGCGTGAAAGGCCACGGTGTCGGCGGCGACAACGAACTCGGTGCACAGATAATGCAGGAGAACGCGACGGAAGTGCTCGACAACATGGACGGCCGCATCACCACCGAGGCCGAGGCGGTCGTCGTCGTCGCCGGACTGGGCGGTGGCACCGGTTCCGGTGGCGCGCCGATGCTCGTCCGCGAGCTCAAACGCATCTACGAGATGCCCGTCTACACCCTCGGTATCCTCCCGGGCGACGACGAGGGTGGGCTGTACCAGGCCAACGCCGGCCGGTCGCTGAAGACCGCCATCCGCGAGTCCGACTCCGTCCTCCTGGTCGACAACGACGCCTGGCGCGGCTCCGGCGACAGCGTCGCCGAGGGGTACAAGCGAATCAACGACGCCATCGCCCAGCGCATCGGCCTGCTCCTCGCCTCCGGCGAGGCCGTCGAGGGCGTGGGCGAGAGCGTCGTGGACTCCTCCGAAATCATCAACACCCTCCGCAGCGGCGGCATCTCGGCGGTCGGCTACGCCGCCGCCAAAGCCAGCGAAGACGCCGAAGAGAACGTCAACACCATCACCAGCGTCACCCGCAACGCCCTCCTCACGAGCATGAGCCTCCCCAACGCCACCGACGCCGAGTCGGCCCTCCTGGTCATCGCGGGCGACCCGGAGCGCCTCTCGCGAAAGGGCGTCGAACGCGCCCGGCGCTGGGTCGAAGACGAGACGGGCAGCATGAAAGTACGGGGCGGTGACTTCCCGCTCGGCTCGGACAAGATCGCCGCGCTGGTCGTCCTCTCGGGCGTCGAGCGCTCCGGCCGCGTCGACAAATTCATGGAGAAGGCCAAGCAGGCCGCTCAGTCACAGGGCAAAGACTCCGACCCCGACGAGTTCACCAACGACGACCTCGACAGCCTGATGTGACGGCCGCGAGCGGCCTCCGGGCCGCTCCGACGAGGGAGAGACGGCAGTCCCGTCGAGCGTCCCGTGAGCGGAGCGAACGGTCGTACCGAATCCTCACGCTGTTGGGATTCGGCCTTCTCGCGTAGATTTTTGCGGCGAGTGGTGAACGCGGAGCGCTCACCCGAGTCGGAGAAAGGTCTGTTAGACCAGCGAACTACCGTCGAACTCGGTCCGGTCGTAGTCGTGGTCCATCAGGTCGAGGATGGTCGGCGCGATGTCGTAGAGGTCGGCGTCGGAGATGCGGGCCTCCTCGTCGTCGATGAGCAGCGTCGCGTTGTCGAACGAGTGCATCCCGTTGCGCGGGCCGACGTCGAAGACCTCCTCGCTGCCCTTGAAGCCGGCCTTGAGGTCGAAGCCGTGGTTCGGAACGACGACGAGGTCGGGGGCGATGTCGGTGTGGTCGCCCCGGAAGGCGTCCTCGCGGGTGACGACGCGGTCGGCGACCTTGTTACCGTTGGGGCCTTCCAGCTCTTCGAGTTTCGCCTTGAGGTCGGCCCGCACCGACTCGTACTCCGCCTCGGGGACGCCGCCGTTTGGCTCGCGTCCCTCGAGGTTGATGTAGAACCGCCCGGGGATGAGCGAGTACGCCGTCGCGTCCTCGCTGATGTCGCCCAGTTCCGAGTGGTCGTCCTCGGCAAAGTCCAGCCACCCCTCCTGTTCGAGCCACTCGTTGAAGTGGACCTCGTATTCGAGCGTGGTGAACCCGTGGTCGGAGGCGACGACCATGGTCACGTCGTCGTCGAGCTGTGCCCGGAGCTTGCCGAGGTACTCGTCGACCTTCTCGTAGAAGTCGAAGAACTCCTGCTGGTACTCGCCGTCCTGCGTGTAGTGTTTGAACAGGAAGTGGTTCACCCGGTCGGTGGTCATGAAGACGCCGAAAAAGAGGTCCCAGTCGTCCTGTTCGACGTAGTGGGAGAACGCCTCGTAGCGCCGTTCGAGCGTCTTGTGAGCGTCCTCGACGAAGTCGGACTTGTCGTCGTCGTGGCCGAGTTTCGCGTTCACGTCGATGCGGTAGTTGTTGGCCTGCAGGTGGTCCCGCAGGTCGTCGGGGTAGGCCGCCTTGTCGACGCCGGGCGAGAGAAAGCCCGAGACCATCCGCTGGACGTTGCGCTGTGGCGGGAAGGTGACGGGGACGTTCAACACGGTGGCGTCGCGGCCCTCGTCGGTGATGCGGTCCCACAGCCGGGTGGCCTGTACGTCCCGACCCATGGGAACGTAGGTGTCGTAGGAGCCGACCTCACGGTCCTGAAAGCCGTAGACGCCGGTCTCGCCCGGGTTGACGCCGGTGGTCAGCGCGGGCCAGCAGGCGCTCGACTCCGGCGGCACGATGCTGTCGATGGGGCCGGCGGCGCCCGACTCCTTCATCTCGGTGAGGTTCGGGAACACGTCAGGATGCTCGTCGATGAGGCTGTACGGCACGCCGTCGATACCGAAGAACGCTACGCGGGGCGCGTCGTCTCCTTTCAAACGGTCGAATAGTCCCATGCGAGCGTGTATACAGGTCGGGAACAAGAAGCTTCTTTTCGTAGTCGCGTCACCGAAAGCGGCAAAACGCTCCGACCCCGGTCCTCAGGTCGACGGGTCGGCGTTCTCCGGAACGACTGTGAGATGCGCGATAGCCGGCAGCTGTGGCGGCCCTCTGTCGGGTCCGATGGGACAGTCCTCCGTCGGTTGGTCGGATCGATCAGGAGCCATCGTCGAACGTAACAACGATCCGCACAGTGAAAGGATTACCCATGCTCATACATAATCGGCAACGCATGCCGATATTACCGGTAAAAATAGCCGCCGGTGGCGGCTAGCTGCAGCGAGACGGCCGACCCGTGACAACCAACCCGTCTGGGTCAGTTGAAGTGCTCGTCGTAGAGTTCCTGGGCGTGCTCGATAGCGTCCATCGCGGCCTGTTTGTCCTCCCAGCCCAGCGTCTCGACTTCCTTGCCTTCCTCCAGGTTCTTGTAGGTCGAGAAGAACTCGTCTATCTCGTCGAGGGTCTGCTGTGGGATGTCGTCGAGGTCCTCGATGTGGTCGTATCGGGGGTCCTCAGTGGGGACGGCGATGACCTTGTCGTCCTGTTCGCCGTCGTCGTCCATCTTCATCAGTGCGACCGGGCGCGCCTCGATGACACAGCCGGGGAACGTCTGGTCCTCGACCAGCACCAGCACGTCGAAGGGGTCTTCGTCGTCGTAGTACGACTGCGGGATGAAGCCGTAGTCCGACGGGTAGTGGACGTTCGAGTGCAACACTCGGTCCAGCACGACGCCGGGGATGTCCTTGTCGTACTCGTACTTGTTGCGCTCTCCCTTGAGACACTCCACGACGGCGTAGATCTCTTCGGGGGCGTTCGGTCCGGTCTCGAGGTCTTCCCAGAGGTTCGTCATCACCCGCGACTGCGTCGGGGTGTCAAAAAGGAGTTTCGTAATGTGTCGCCCACCTATTTGGCATAAACTACTTATTGACGGGTCGCTCAGGCGAAGGTAGACGCTACGGGCAGGTAAGCCGGGCCTAAAACTCCCGTCTGGGGATGGGGTGTTGGAGGCCGATACCACCATTAGCCGTATTTCTAATAATTACTGGCTTCCGATATATCGGCCACCATCGGCTGGTATTACTGTAACATACGCTGGAGTTAACAAGTTTTAAATAGCTTGATGACATTTGGCTAACCATGTCAGAGGCACAATCCGTAGCGAGCAGTCCCGGTGTTGCAAAAGACCTGACCGCGTTCCAGCAGAACATCCTCGTTATCCTCGCCGAGGAGCCCCGGTATGGGCTCGCTATCAAGCGAGAACTCGAATCGTACTACAGCGACGAGGTCAACCACGGCCGGCTCTACCCGAACCTCGACGACCTCGTCGAGATGGGGCTCGTCGAGAAGAGCGAACTCGACAAGCGAACCAACCAGTACTCCCTGACGGAGGACGGCAAGGAAGCGGTGCTCGACCAGCTCGGCTGGGAGTTCTCGAAGTTCGTCACCGGCGGCGACCGCGCCGACGAGCTCCACGACCTCGTCGACGGCCAGGCGTAAGCGACCCCTAACGAGACGTTTCGGCTTTTTTGACCGTTAACCGAACAGAGTCGTCCAGCAGCGCCCGCTGCCGGTCGGTCGGCCAGGCGTTTCGTCGGAAGTACTCCTCGCGGAACTCGGCCAGTTCGTCGGGCGTGGCCTCGGCGATGGGCTTTGCGTAATGGTTCCCCATGAAGTCCGCGAGGCTGCGCGCCGTCGCGGCGTGGACCTCGCCGTGTTCGTCCCGGACGGCAGCGACGACCGCCCGGTTCCGGGCCTCGACGTCCTCCCACTTCTCGGGGTCGCCGGGCCCGGAGAGCCGGACCTCGACGCCGCGGTCCGTGTCCTCGACCCGGTCGGGCCGGATGACGCCGTCGTCGACCCACTCGGACGGGTAACAGACCAGCACGTCCCCGGTGTCTTCCTCGCGGATGCGGGCCTCGTACCCGTGGTCGTCGAGCAGCGAGTCGCGCTGCTCGCGATAGGCGGCCGCCGCGCCCTCGTCGACCGCTTCGCGGGCCAGTCGGGTGAGCCGTTCCACTTCGTCTACCGTGTCGGTCGGGAGGTCAGGCATTGTCCAGTGCGTCGTTTGCGAGGTCGTCGGCGCGGTCGTTTATCTCCCGCGGAACGTGTTCGAGCTGCCAGTCGTCGAAGGTCATGAGCAGCTCCCGGACGCGCACCCGCTGCTCGCGCAGGTCGGGGTCGTTCGTGTCCCACTCGCCGCGGACCTGTTTGACGATGAGCTCGGAGTCGCCCCGAACGTGGACCTCGTCGAATCCGTAGTCGGCGGCGACTTCGAGCGCTTTGACCAGTGCGGCGTACTCGGCCTGGTTGTTGGTCGCTCGGCCGATGGTCTCGCTACCCTCGGTGACGATACCGCCGTCGTCGACCAGCACGTAACCGACCGACGACGGGCCCGGGTTGCCACGACAGGCCCCGTCGAAGTAGACGTGCACTCGGCCGCCGTCGTCACCGCGTAGCAGCGCTTCCAGCTGTGCGGTGTCGCCGCCCTGGACGACCACTTTGTCGTCGTAGGCGACGGCGGTCGCCCCGCCGTACTCCGCGCGCCAGCGCTCGTGGTCGGTGTTGCCGTCCGCGACGGTGACGCCGGCCTCGGCGAGCGTCTCGCGGGCCGCCCCAACGTCGCACTCGATAACGGGCATTGTTCGAGGGAGACCGGCCAGTCGCAAAAGGGGTTGTGGTCCCGGGGTGTCAGTGCCCGGCGAGGCGTTCGGCGCCGGTCTGTCGGCCCGCCGCACCGCCGCGGATTCGGTCGACGCCCGCGAGTATCCCGCCGACGAGGACGACCAGACTGGTGCCGAGCATCAGCGTCAGGAACGGGTCGAAGGGCGACAGCAAGAGCGGCGACACCAGCAGTATCAGTCCCGAGACGATAGCCGCCACGACCGACAGCGGGCTCGCCTGCTTCCCCGACGAGGCCCGGTACGCGGAGTGAGCGAGCGCGATGGCGGCGACTTCACCCACCAGCAGGCTCGTCAGGGCCTGCGGGTGTGTCACCCGGAAGAACGCCGGCAGGAGAATGACGACGAGGCTTGCGACTGTCGCGACGAGTCCCGACCACTTCGTGAGGTTTACCATTGTTTATATCACCTGTTGTTACTCGTTCGAGGTACCTAATAGTTGGTGACGTTCGGCAGGGACACCTTCTTGTCGGACAGGAGCCAAGCGGCCACAGATGCGACTCGACGAGTTCATCGAGGGGTTCGAGCGCGACGAAGCGGCCGAGAAGCGCCGCCTCGCCGCCGAGAAGTCCTACGCCATCACCGACCACCTCGACGACGTCGAGCGCCAGTTCGAGGAGGCCCTGCAGGGCGACGCGCTCTTTGGCTCGACCGCCCCCGAGATTTTCGTCGGCCGCTCGGGCTATCCGACCGTCTCGACGGGGCTGCTCTCGCCGGTCGACCGGGACGCGGCCGCCGAGGGCTTTGCCACCAGCAGCGACTGGTACAGCGAGGGGCTGGGTATCGAGGACGTGCTCCAGCGCCGGACGGGCATGCTGAATTCGACGCGCCAGACGGCCGTCGATTCCGTCCAGACGGGTCGCCGCCGCGGGAGCGACGCGGGCGGGGCCTACGACGTGTGGGAGGGGTTCGTCGGCGTCCAGCGCGAGGTCGCCATCGCCGACCACCCGGTCGACGTCGAAGTGGGGCTCGACGGGAAACCCGACCTCGACGTGGCCTTCGACGACGTGGGCACGCCGACCGGCCCGCGCGCGACGGCGACCGGCGCCGACCTCGCGGAGAACCCCCACGTCCCCCGGGCCGTCGAGAAGACGCTCTCGGACGACGACTGGCAGGCTCAGGGGGCGATGACCTACCTGTACCGCCGGGGGTTCGACGTCTACGACATCAACACCATCCTCTCGGCCGGCGCACTGGGGCAGGCCAGCGAACGGTCGCTGGTACCGACCCGCTGGTCTATCACCGCCGTCGACGACACCGTCGGCCAGTATCTCCGTGGCACGCTGCGAAACAGCGACACCATCGACAAACCCGAGCTCTGGTACAACGAGTACATGGGGAACCGCTACTGGGTCGTCCTCGCGCCCGGCCGCTGGGAGTTCGAGCTCGTCGAGATGAAAGCGCCCGAGAGCGTCTGGAACCCCCGACCGGGGACGGGCTACTACATGTCGAGCGCCTACGAGGGGTACGAGGGCCGGACCGGCTACGTCGAGGAGACCGCCGGCGCGTACTACGCCGCACGGCTCGGCGCGCTCGAACACCTCGAAACGCGGGGCCGGCAGGCGAAGTGTCTCGTCCTCCGGGAGATAACGGACGACTACTGGGCCCCCGTCGGCGTCTGGCAGGTCCGTGAGGGCGTCCGGAACGCCTTCGAGGGCGAGCCCGGTGTCGGCCAGAGCTTCAGCGAGACGCTGGACGCGGTGGCAGACCAGTTACCGGTGCCCATGGGGGCGCTCCGGCGCAAGTCCGAACTGGTCGCGGGCCTGCAGTCACAGCTTTCTGACTTCTGAGCGACCCCCGACACCCCCGCGCCGGCCCCGACTTATCGGCTTTAATTCAGCGTCTCAAGCCTGCTATCTACCGAACCGACGGGTTTACCCTTCCGAGTCCGTTGAACACCGAACGTGCCCCCACAGCCAGCAGACACGCCCCCCAGTGCGGAGCTGCAGAGCGAGGCCTACCACATCACCGTCGACGACGGTGCGGACTCGTTTTGCGCACTCAGCATCGAATCCCCCGAGAACGAACAGGCGTGGCTCATCTCCGATACGGTCACCGCCCTCGAATCGATGCGGTAGAACCGTTACTCGGTCGGGACCGGCCCGGTGCCGATGACGTCGCGCACCGCCGCCTCGAACTCGTGTCGGTCCGCGAAGTACGTCTCGTCGACCCCGTCCATCACCGCGGCCAGTTCCCGCGGGCCGTCGGGCGTCCGTATCGTGGTGTCGCCCTCGCGCTCGACGACCGTGCTGTGCTCGATTCCCCACGTGAGCCGCGCGGTCACTCGCGAGAGCGGGGCGCCCTCGACGGCAGGCCCCTCACCGAGTTCGACGGCCGGCTCGTCGTCGCTGTCGTCGTCGCTCATACCCGAACGTGCCCGCCGGACCGATTAGTGCTTTCGGAATGGTGTCGAGCGGTCGCCTGTGTGCACGCGTGTCATGCGCGTGTCTGACGGGTAGTTTTGAGGAACGCCGTTCTAGTACGTCTATGACCAGTTTGACGGACGTGTACGAGGGGGAGGTCGGCCGCGTGGCGACGCGGCGCCAGCAACTCGTTGGGACCGGGTTGTTCCTGACTGGTGCCGCGGGGCTCGTCAGCGCCATCGCGCTGGCGACGACCGGCGTCGGGGCCACGCTCGGACTGGACGACTACGCGGCGCGTGAGGTGGCCGGCACCGTCGCCGGCATCGGTCTACCGGCGGTCGTGCTCGGTATCTTCGCCGTGTTGCCCGCTGGCCGGCGGACGCGCCTGACCGCCGTCGGCGGCGCTGCGGTGGCCGGCGTCGGCGTGGCCGCCTTCCGGCAGATCTACCCGTACAACTGGATGGCCAACGCACCGATGCTCGCCCTGGGCGTGAGCGCGCTCTACTTCGCCGGCGTGTTGACGACGTTCTGGTGTCTGTTCGTCGCGCTGGCCACGTTCAACACCCGCAACGACCCCGGCGGCACCGCCCGCATGGAAGTCACCGAGGAAGGAACCATCGAGCTCGTCGAAGAGTCCAGCTCGATTCCCGGGCTGGGCGGCATCGGCTTCTTCGGCCAGGACCCCGACGGCGCGGTTGAGACACAGACCAACCGCCACGAGGGCGGCCGTGCGACAACGAGCGACGGCGGCGAGACCACGCGCGCCTCGGCGGCGTCGGGCGGCGACGGCAGCGAAGTGTTCGACTCGTCGCCAGAGCCCGACCAGCCACGCGGGTCGGGTCGGTCCGACCGCACCGCTCACGCGACCGGTCCGTCCGAACACGAACTCGACCCGAAGCTGGCCAACGCCGGGCCCGAATCCGCCCCGACCACCGACGGCGGCACCACGCCCGCGACGGGGCGGGACCCAATCACCGAGACGGCGGTCCACCGGGGCGAGCCGGACAGCTACTGCGGGAACTGCCGACACTTCCAGTACGTGATGGACGGCGACGACGTCGCCCCCTACTGTTCGTTCCACGAGGAGACGATGGACGACATGGACGCCTGCTCCGCGTGGGTCGACAACGGATAACCCCTCGTCGCTATCTGGGTCCGCAGAACCGCGCGTTTCACAGTCAGAACGCCCCGGCCAGTTGCACTTCCGCGACTCGCTGTGCGTGGGTCGAGAGCGCGGGCTTTCCGGCCGTGCTTGCTTTGCTATTCACCGTACTATAGCTCGGTGTACGGGCAGGAACCCCGGCGTTTAACACAGACGGGCGGCTTAGGGTGGGACAACAATGGAATTCTGCGACGACTGCGGTTCGATGATGAAAACAGAGGGCGATATGTGGCTCTGTAGCAGCTGCGGCGCCGAGAAGGCACGCAGCGCCGAATCCGAGGAGATGGCCGTCACGACACAGGGCCAGGAGTCCTCCGAGGTCGTCGACACCTCCGAGGTCG
This sequence comes from Halomicroarcula saliterrae, assembly GCF_031624395.1. Taxonomy (NCBI): domain Archaea; kingdom Methanobacteriati; phylum Methanobacteriota; class Halobacteria; order Halobacteriales; family Haloarculaceae; genus Haloarcula; species Haloarcula saliterrae. Next base: position 223,328 of record NZ_JAMQON010000001.1, on the reverse strand, counting down.
ACGTCGAGGACATGGGCCCGACGACCGGCGCCCGCTGTCCCGAGTGTGGCAACGAGCGGGCGTTCTACGAGATGAAACAGATTCGGGCCGCCGACGAGTCCGAGACGCGCTTTTTCACCTGCACCGAGTGCGAGCACAAGTGGCGGGAGGACGACCACTAGGCCATCGTGACCTCCGACGCCGCGTTCCCGGTCGTCCCCGAGTCGCGGTTGGCCCGCGGTGGCTGGGACCTGACGGACGAACGCGTCGAGACCGTCTTCAAGCTGCCCACCGCCAGCGTCGCCGGCGCGACGAAGCTCTACGACGACGCTCGCACGCGCGAGGCCGTCGCTGCGGCCACCGGTATCGACCAGCAGTGGCGCTTCTTCTTCGCGACGGCGCTGACCTTCCGCCCGTCGCTGGCCCCGGGTATCGGTCCGGCGATGATACTGCCGACGGTCCGCTCCGAGGCGGGGTCGACGTTCGCGAGCGAGCTTCGCCAACGGGGTTTCGAGGACGTCTCTCGGGGTCGGCGCGAACGCGTTCGGACCGACAGCGGCGACCGGGCGCACCTGCGGACCTACGCGGCCGAACTGCCGCTCGATAGCGTGGGAACCACACTGTCGATTACCGGCTGGGTCGCCGTCTGGCACGGCGACGGCTTTCGCATCGCCGCGGGCGCGTATCCGGACCGGTCGCTCGCTGAGATACTTGCGCTCGACGAGCCCGACGAACCACTGCAGCGCTCGCCGCAGGCCTATCGGGACGAACTGCTCGCGCTCATCCGCGCCGTCGAGTGAGCGCGAGCACCGCTCCCTCGGGGACGAGTTCGACGGGGCCCAGCCCCAGCCGGCGGGCCACGCCGCTGGGGGCGGCCGCGTCGCCGATTCGGGCGACCGGAGCCCCCCGGACCCGGAGCTCGACTGTCAGCCCCACCGAGGAGAGCACTGCCGCCGCGTCCATCACCGCGACCGGGCGGTTGCGCCACAGCGAGACCGCGGCGGGCAGCGACGGCAGGTCGATGGCGACGAGGTCGTCGTAGCCGACGACAGTCGCCGTGTGGCCGTCCAGCTGGAGGGTCAGGTCGGCTTCGACCGACAGCGACGGCCGCTGTTCGAGGTCGTCCAGCAGCTCCGCGAGGGTCTCGGGCGGGTCGCCGTGCTGTCGCGTAGCTATCGTCGTCACTCCTTCTCGCGGGCCTTGACGGTGAGCGTGCCGTCGACACGCCAGTATGCGTACTCGGGGTCCTCGCCCGTGGTGCTCGGGACGTCGACCTCCATATCCTCGAACTCGTAGGTGATTTCGGCGTTCCGTCCGGTCAGCCGGTCGTACAGGCCGATTGCGAGCTCGGGCCACGTCGTCGTCTCGTCGGGAGCGTCGCTCATGCAGCAGGGCATACGCATCACTGGGGCTTGAAACCACGGCTCTCGGAAGATAGTGTATCGCTGCTACTTCGAGGGTCGCTTCGCTCCCCGCGTCGCTTTCGAGGGTTTCGGTCGCTTCGCTCACAACTGCTCCGCGGGTCGCTTCGCTCCCCGCGTCGCTTTCGAGGGTTTCGGTCGCTTCGCTCACAACTGCTCCGCGGGTCGCTTCGCTCCCCGCGTCGCTTTCGAGGGTTTCGGTCGCTTCGCTCCCGAAACCCTCGCTATGGCCGCCGGGCGAACGTCAAATACCCGGTGTGTCCGACGCCACCGGTCGAGGGTCGGGAGCCGCGGTCGTCGAAGTCCATCTCCCGCTGGATGGTGTCGAGGGTCTCGATGTCGTCGAGCCCCACCTCGCGGGCCGCAGCGACGACCTCGCGCGTGTTCTCCACGAACGGGGAGTAGACGGCCAGCGACCCGCCCCGGGAGAGGAGCGTCGGGGCCCGTTCGACGACGGTCGGCGCGTCCTCGGTGTCGAGGGTGACGACGTCGAAGCCCGAGAGCTCGTCGAGGTCGTCGGTCACGTCGCCGGTCCGGACCTCGACGGCGTCGGCGACGCCCGCGATGTCCATGTTCCCGCGGGCCACCTCGGCGAAGTCGGGGTCGATCTCGTAGGTCACCACGTCGGCGCCCAGCCGTCCCATGTAGGAACTGAGGATGCCGGTGCCGGTCCCCGCGTCCAGCACGCGGTCGCCCGCGGCGACGCCGGTCTTGCCCACGACGAGCCCCACGTCGCGGGGCATCATCGGCGCGCCGGTGCGTTCGAGATGGGTAAAGAGATCCGGCCCGCGCAGCCGACGGACGGTGAAGGCGGTGCCCAGATGCGTCTCGACCACGTCGCCGGGTGCCACGTCCTCGGGCACCTCCAGAATGCCCAGGTCGGACTCGAATCGCTCGCCGGGCGAGAGCAGGTACTCGCGGTCCTCGTTGACGAACAGGTACACGCTACTCCAGTTCGTCGACCGCGTCCGCCAGATCGCCGTCGTTGGCTTCCAGCGCTTCGCGTGCGGTGTCCTCGTCGACACCGGCTCGCATCGCCACGAGCTCCACGTCGTCCTCGTCGACGCCGCTGTCGTCGCCGGACGGCTCGTCACCGGCCTCGACAGCCGCAGTGGACTCCCCGCGGTCGCGGCTCTCGGGCTCGCCGACGACCTGGTAGGTCTTCTGGCCCTGTGCCTCCATCAGCTGGACCTCGGCGTCCGTGAAGACGAGCTCCTCGTCGGGCGTCCGAATAATCACTTCCTCGGCATCGATATCCGCCATGTCGATGCCCATCTGTTCCATCATCTTCTGCATCTTGCGCGGGTTCATCCCGCCGCCTCCTCCGAACATGTCCGTGGGTGCGCGTTCTGGATAAAAAAGGCTAGCGACCCACCGTTTTCACGGTCGGAGTTCCTCGCTCCCGTCGCTCGCTGCGGGCCAGCGTGGCGGTTTCACCCACACGTCGTTCGGTCGCGGGTCGACTGCGTGCGCCTCCCCCGGCGAAAACGTGGTCTTGCTGAACACAGCGAAGCAAGGCCAGTCAGAGCGTGCGCTGACGGTGGCGAAAGGGCCGGAGCAAACGAAGTGAGATTCCGGGGAACCGCGCGAAGGGACGCACAGACACCGGTCAATACAGCCAGCGCGACGCCGGCCGTCTCCGTCGAGTTATCCGTCACGCGTCGTCTTCCGCGGCAGGTCGCCGTACAGCTCGCGGTTCATCAGGTCGGCGACGAACTGCCTGACGGCGTCGACCAGCTCCGCCTCGGTCTCGTAGCTGACGACCCGGGCGTCCCAGCGCTGGCTGATGGCTCGTATCATCGCGCTGCTAACGGCGTCCTCGTGGGCGAACAGCACCCGCTCGCGGTCCGGGTCGTCCAGGTCTTCGAGCACTGACCCGACTTCCATGCCGACGCCCAGTTTGTCGCCCATCGCCGGGACGACGAAGAGCGTCGCGTTGCTCGCGCGGGCGAACCGGATGCTCTGGCTGGCGGCGTCCATCTCCGAGAGGGGGATGTCCGGGTCGATGGCCAGGAAGGCGTTGACCCCGGGGTCCTCGCGGAGCGTGCCCTGTATCGAGCGCAGCGTCGAGAGCATCGCGTCGAGCTCGCCGTCCGACGCCGACGCTGCGGAGAGTGACACCGACTCGGGGTCGACGCCCTCGGGGACGATATCCGCGACGTCGAAGGTCGTGTACGGCCCCATCAGGTAGACGAGGAAATCCCCGTAGGCGACCTCGCCGAGAGCGGACTTGATCCGGGCGCGCATACCGGGACCACACACGGATTATATTTAAATGACGGCGATACTCAGCGTTAGCTGACTCAGCAACGGTTATACCGGTCCGACGACGAGTTAGGGGTAGGATGGGAAGCGAGCCACAGGAGGGGACCGGCCCGGCGGAGCCGGCCGACCTCCTCCCCGAACGGAGCGTCCTCACCTTCGAGGAGTACGTGGCCATGCAGCGGGCCATCGGCAACGAGACCCGGTTCCGGGTGCTCTACCGGCTCAACCGCGACGGCTCGATGAGCGCGAAGGAGCTGCGCGAGGCCCTGGACTTGCCGGGCAACACGCTCCATCACCACCTCGATACGCTGGTCGACGTGGGTCTCGTCGAGAACCGCAAGCGAAACGAACCCACGAGCGAGGGGCTCTACTCCTACTACCGGACGACGGCGCTTGGCGAGGCACTGCTCGACTACGGCGTCGAAGAGCTCCTGCGGCGCGAGCGGGTCTTCGCCGACGCCTACGAGTAATCACTCCTCCCACGTCACCTGTACGCCGTTGTCCCGGAGGATAACGTCGTAGTTCGAGCCGGTACGGATATCACCCGAGCCGATGTTGAGCGTCAGCGTCCGCTGCAGTCCGTTCTCGATAGCCGCCGTGAGTTCGTACTGACCCGGCCGGTCGATTCCGGGGTCGTACTCCCGTGACGCGCCGGCGTCGAGCGTCACCGACTCATCGAGGACGGTCGCGCCGTCGTCGAGGGCGAGCGTCAGTTGAACCGTGGCAGCGGCCCCCTGCTGGTTGGTGACGACGAACAGAACCGGGTCGTCGGGGTCGGGCGTCACGGTCGGCGGTGACGACGAACTGTCGCCCGCACACCCGGAAAGCGGGAGCGTCGAGAGGGCGAGTCCACAGAGGTACGTGCGGCGGCGCATAGCGCCCCTTCCGGGTGGCGAGCTAAGTGTGTTCGGTCAGCTATCCGCGCCCTGCCGGACTTTGACTGCCATCCCCGTCTCGAAGTCGGCCATACCGCTCCCGGGGAGTTCGGCGCGTCCGACGGCGAGCAGGTCGCCGTTCTCGTGGACGACGAGCGTCTCGTCGCCGGGCCGGATGGCCGGGTCCACCTCCTGGACGAACTTTGCGAAGACGTTGCGGCCGTCGCGGACGAACGGTTCGCTCTCGTCGCCGACAACGACCCGGTGGCGCGGCGTCTCGGAGGACGCCAGCAGACGTCGGCCGCCGGCCAGCCCCAGCACGAATCGCCCGTCGGTGGCGTAGGTGGCCACCCGGCCGTCTTGGGCGTGGAGCTGGCGCGGCCGCCCCGAGCTGGTGCGTGTGATCTCGATAGCGGACTCGGCGGGGAACAACGCCGCGCCCGCGCCGCGGCCGAACTGGTAGTCGGCCGCGCGACAGAGGCCACGGAACTCGCTGTCACTCATTGTCTGTGGTGTCGCGTGCGGGAGTAACCCGTTTTCGGTCCGACGGCCGCACCATGTGTGAGGTTCTCTGTCATAATTCCGGCCGGCTTTGGGGAAATTTATACCCGATGGCGCGTTAGACGGAGGTACAATGGCTACAGACAAGCGGAAGGTGTGGTTCGGCGCGCTGTTGCTGGTCGTCAGTTCGATACTCATCTTCGTCAGCGGGCCGTTCAGTCTCGGCATCTCGGCCACCGCGGCTGGAATCGCCGCCGGCGTCGCGGCGCTGGGGATGGCCGCCGGCGCGTTGCTGGTCGGCACGTCCGAGGACGGTCGCCCGGTCTGAACAGGTGCGTTCGCCGTTCTCCTTACAGCAAGAACTTCTCCGAGTCGCTACTCAGGTCGACGAAGCCGTCGACGGCGGATTTGAGGTCTTCGGATGAGGACTCCTCGAACCCCATCGCCTCGATGCGACACCCCTCGTGGCGCACGTAGCGACAGACGCGGGCGAAGTCACCGTCGCCGGTACAGAGCACGATAGCGTCGTTGTGTTTCGCCAGCGTGACCGCGTCGAGGCTCATCCCCACGTCCCAGTCAGCCTTCTGTGAACCGTCCTGGAACGTCTTGATGTCCTTGATGCGGGTCTCGAAGCCGATGTCGGTCAGCGCCTCGAAGAACGTCTCCTCCTCCGGGGAGTCGGCGCGGATGACGTAGGCGATAGCGCGAGTGAGTTCCCGACCGTCGACCGCCGCCTCGAGCAGTTCCGAGTAGTCGATATTACGCGTGTAGAGACTCCGGGCCGTGTGATAGAGGTTCTGCGCGTCGGCCAGGACGGCCACGCGCTGTCCCGGATGCGATACAGTCATACGGGGATTTCTCTCCCGAACCCCGATAGGTTTTCGGGGTTCGCCGGGAGCAAAAGGGCTAAGTCGCTCACGGACGCGTCCCCTGCTATGCGACGACGTCGGGCCACGGTACGGTCGGGAGCCAGCGTCCGCAACGTCGTCCCCAAACCGAAGCCGTACGTCTGACTCTCGGCGGGCATGGCACACCCGTCAAGGGTCGCTTTCTCCGCGGTATCGACTGCAACCGGACGACATATCCCACAGCGACACCACACCACTCAGCAATGACAGCAATCGACTTCCACGGCGTCTACCCCGCGATGTGCACGCCGTTCCACGACGACGAGGACCGCAGTATCGACTTCGAGACACTCCGGCGGGACGCCCAGCGGCTGGAGGCCGCCGGCGTCGACGGGCTGGTTCCGGCCGGCTCGACCGGTGAGTCGGCGACGATGACCCACGACGAACACATAGAGGTCGTCGAAGCGGTCATCGACGCCGTCGACGACGTCCCCGTCATCGCCGGCACCGGGTCGAACAACACCCGTGAGGCCCTCTCGCTCTCCCATCGAGCCGCCGACGCCGGCGCCGACGCCCTCCTCCTGATTTCCCCGTACTACAACAAGCCCGAACAGCGCGGGCTGGTCGACCACTACGAGACTATCGCCGACGCCGTTTCCTGCCCGCAGATCGTCTACAACGTCCCCTCGCGCACGGGCCGCAACATCGACCCCGACACCGCCGTTTCCCTGGCGAGCCACGAGAACATCCGGGCGTTCAAGGCCGCCAGCGGCGACATGAACCAGATCTCGGAGATTATCGAGCGCACGCGCGACGAGGCGTTCGCGGTCCTCTCGGGCGACGACGGGATGACGCTCCCGATGCTCTCGGTCGGCGCGGCGGGCTGTATCTCCGTGGCCGCCAACGTCGAGCCCGAGCGGACCTGTGCGATGGTCGGCGCCGGGCTGGCCGGCGACTACGAGCGAGCGCGGGCGATTCACCACGAGCTCGGCCCGCTCTTTCGCGAGCTGTTCGTCGAGACCAACCCCATTCCGGTCAAGGAGGCCATGCGCATCCGCGGCTACGGCCCGGCCCACCTTCGCCAGCCGCTGTCGCGACTGGCCGACGAGTATCTCGACGACTTACGTGGCGTGCTCGCCGCCCTCGAAACGGAGGACCTGGAAGACGAATACGCCGAGGTCGAACGATGACACGGGTCGCGGTCAACGGGGCGGCGGGTCGCATGGGCCGTGCGGTCATCGAGACGGCGGCCGACCGCGATGACGTGTCGGTCGTCGTCGGGTTCGGCACGGAAGCGGGCGAGATACGGGGCGTCCCGGTTGTCACCGAGGACGTGGCCGGCGCGCTGGCCGAACACGACGCCGATGTCGTGGTCGACTTCGCCGTCCCCGAGGCGACGCTGGCGCTCGCCGAGGCCTGTGTCGAGACCGGCGTCGGCCTCGTGGTCGGGACGACCGGCTTCGACGAGGACGGGCTGGCCGCCCTCGATTCGGCGAGCGAGTCGGTCCCGCTGTTGAAGGCGACGAACTTCTCGCGGGGCATCCAGGTGCTCCAGCGCACGGTCCGGGAGGCCGTCCGCGCGCTCGACGACTACGACCTCGAACTGATGGAGAGCCATCACAACGGGAAGATAGACGCCCCTTCGGGCACCGCCAAGACCCTGCTCGAGGTCGTCCAGTCCGAGCGCGACGTGGAGCCGGTGTACGGCCGCGAGGGTCACGCGCCCCGCGCGGACGACGAAATCGGCGTGTTCGCCCGCCGGGCCGGCGACATCCGCGGCGAGCACGAGCTCATCCTCGCGGGCAACGACGAGGTGCTCTCCCTCTCTCACCACGCCGAGGACCGGGCGGTCTTCGCTGCCGGCGCGCTGGACGCCGCGGCGTTCCTGGCCGGGCGCGGGGCCGGCCAGTACGACTTCGGCGAAGTCGTCGATTCGTCCTAAAACATATCTCATCTTCCTAATATAGTCTTGTCAATATAACGCACACCCTTATACGCGCTGACTCCCCAGCGTCGGGTATGGTTACGACACACCGCAGGCCAGCGTCCAGATGCCCGCACTGCTCCGGGGAGTTCAAGCCGGCACAGACAGTGACACACTGTCCCGACTGCGGCTACATCCCCGGCCAGGGCGCCGACTGAGACCGCCGACGGTCCGCACAGCCACCCGACCAGCCAACCAGTTCTCCGTTGGCCGACCGACGAGTAGCCGTCCGCTTTGGCCGAATCCAGTGGCGCTATACGTTCGGAGGCGGTACCGCCGAGCAAGATGCTCGGACAGGACCTGCAGCGCAACGTCGGAGACCTCTGGACAGCGTACGAACAGGGCGCCACCGTCGAGGACATCGAGCCGCCGCAACTGGATACGCTCGACGACTTCCTGACGGCGCTGGAAAACGGCGACGTCCGCGCCGCCGAGAAGGAAGACGGTGAGTGGACGGTAAACGAGTGGGTCAAACAGGGTATCCTGCTGAACTTCGCCTTCCGGCGGACCCACGAGCGCGAACACGGCGGCGTCACGTACCACGACGTGCTCCCGCTGCGTGACACCGGTGACCTCGGCGACCGGGGGACCCGCAACACGCCCGACGGGACGACTATCCGCCGGGGCGCGTACCTCGGCGAGGACTGCATCATGATGTCGCCCTCCTTCGTCAATATCGGCGCACACGTCGGCGACGGCACTCTCATCGACTCCTGTGACACCGTCGGCTCCTGTGCACAGATAGGCGAGAACGTCAAGCTCGGCGCGAACACGCTCATCGGCGGCGTCCTCGAACCGGTCGAGAGCGCGCCCGTCATCGTCGAGGACGACGTGTCGCTGGGCGCCGGCTGTCGCGTCACCAGCGGCTTCGTCGTCGGCGAAGGGTCCGTCGTCGGCGAGAACACGCTGCTGACGCCGCGTATTCCCGTCTACGACCTCGTCGAGGAGGAAGTGCTGTACGGCGAACTCCCGCCGGAGCGGCGGGCCTTCCAGCGGTTCGTCGATTCGTCGGTCGGCGAGCACGACCTCATCCCCGGCGGCGCCTACAAGCCCGCAGTCGTCGCGACCGACGTCGAAGAGGAGACGCTCGAAGCGACGGAGCGAGAAGACGCGCTTCGGGACTAGCGAGACGTCGAGCGAAGCGAGACGTCTCGGATTGCGAGCGGGGAGCGGAGCGACCCGCGAGCAGCGGCGGGGTCGATATCCCGCTACGCCGCGTCGACCAGCGCCCCGTAGAACGCCTCGGCGGTGTCGAACCGCTCGTCGGGGTCGGCCAGAAGCGCCCGCGCGAGATGGGGTTTGACGCGCTTGGAGATGCCCTGAATCGGACGCGGAATCGACCCGACGTCCGGCGACGGACGGTCGGGCGGGGTCGACGCACAGAGGAGCCAGTAGGCGACGGCGCCGAGCTGGTACACCGGCGTCGTCGGCGTCAGTCGGCCGTCGAGCTGTTCCGGCGCGGTGTAGGGGCCGCTGGTATCCAGACCGAGAGCGTCTCTAACGGTCCACTCGATACCCCAGTCCGCGACCGTGGCGCGGCGGCTCCCGTCGGATTCCAGCAGGTGGATGGTATCGGGGGAGACGCCACAGGTCGGCGCAGAGCCGGCGGTGACCGTCCCGACGGCGTCGGCGACGTGGCCGAGAATCTCCAGCCGGGAGCGAGCCGGCAGCTCGGTCCCGATATCGGCGAGCGTGTGCCGACCGACTCGGTAGGCGACCCACGACGTGGGGTCGGTGCCGGACTCGTAGATGGAGGCCACGTGGGGCGCATCGTCGTGAGCCTGCCAGCGCTCGAACACACCAGCGAAGGCCTCGGGGACGCCGTCGTCGGTCGCGTGCTTCCGCGAGACTGTGACAATCTGGGCCCGAGTGCCGCCGCTCCAGGGCGTCGAGTACAGATGGACCGCGCCGTCGGTGTCGGTGAACTCGACCTGCGTCACGTCGGGGACGGAGGCCCCGAGCTGACCCGGGCTGGCGGGTCCGACCGTTCCGACGTCCGAGGGACCCGCCGGTTCGGCTGCCGACGCCGTCCCGGGGTCGGGTTCGTCCGGTGCCGCGGGCTCGGCGACCGCCTCCGCGTCGAAGCGAACGCCCGACCGCGTGATGTCGTTGCGCAGAAAGCGGTGGTCGCGCGCCTCGTACTCCTCGTCCCGGCCGTCGTAGACGCGCAGCTGTTTGAAGTCGTACAGTCGCTGGAGCTTCTTGGCGCGGTCCGCGGCCGCCTCGCGCGACTCGGCGGCGGTCATCGCACAGGTCCCCGCCTGCGGGACGACGGTCCACCCGCCGACCAGGTCGTCGCGTCTGACTGTGAGGCAGTCAAACAGCGGATTCCAGTAGAGCCCGCCGACGCTGCGGGGCGTGTCCCAGCGGACGAGACACGGGTGGCGGTCGGCCTCCATCTTCGATTTCGCGTATCGCAGTGCGCTCAGTCGGGAGTCGAGCGTGGCGTGTGTCTTGCCCGTCCGCGACCCCTTGCGGTAGTCCTCGACGACCCAGAGGCTCCTCTGCTTGACGAGTTCCAGCGGCGGCCGTCGTGGGATGTCCGGTTGCATGATATATCTGGTACCACCCCGTTCGTTCGGAGAGTCTATTGTTGGAGCAAAAATAGGTTTGGGTGCGGGTCGGTCCCGTCAGCCCGATTAGCGTGGCCGTTCCCGGGAGAGAGCAGACGGCCGCGCGGACAGCGTCGCCCGAAACGGAACGCTTGTTAGCCGCCACCGCTGTTGTTGGGCCAATGAGTCAGGACTCGCCGCCGGTCCGTCGCCTCGCGGACTGGGACCACGACCGGCTCGGTCGGCTGGCGGCCGACCACGGGACGCCGCTGTACGTCGTCGACCTGGACCGGGTCGCACGGAACTACGAGCGCTTCGCGTCGGCGTTTCCCGACGCCCACGTCATGTACGCCGCGAAGGCCCACACCGGCCGCGCCGTGCTCGAAACGCTGCTGGAGACGGGCGCGGACATCGAGTGTGCCGCCGCCGGCGAACTCCAGCGGGCAGTGCAGGCCGGCGCGGACCCGAGCACGCTCCAGTACACCGCCGTGAACCCGCCGGACGCGGACCTCGACTACGCCGTCGAGCTGGCCGGGGAGAACCCCGGCCTCACTATCACCGGCGGCGCGCGCGACACCTTCGACCGCCTCGAAGAACGGGGGTACGACGGCCGCGTGGCGGTCCGCATCAATCCCGGTATCGGCACCGGCCACCACGAGAAGGTTGCCACGGGGAAGGACGCCAAGTTCGGCATCCCATACGAGCAGGTGCCCGAGGTGGCCGAAGACGTGGCCGACCGCTTCGACCTCGTGGGCATCCACGCCCACGCCGGCAGCGGCGTCTTGCACGACGACCTCGACGACCACTGTCGCGCCATCGGGAAGGTCGCGGAGATGGGGCGCACGGTCGAGACCGGCGTGACACCGCTGGACTTCGTGGACTTCGGCGGTGGCTTCGGCGTGCCCTACCGCGAGGACGAGGCGCCACTGGAGATGGACGTCGTCGGCGAGAAGGTCCGCGACGCCGTCGGCGGACTGGACGCCCAGATAAAGCTCGAACCCGGCCGCTACGTGGTCGCCGACGCGGAGCTCATCCTCAGCGAGGTCAACACGGTCAAGGAGGCCCCCGCGGCCACCGTCGTCGGCGTCGACGCGTCGCTGGCGACGCTCATCCGCCCGGCGATGTTCGGCTCCTACCACCCGATTCGGAACGTCACGGCCCCCGACCGGGAGGCGGAGCCGGTCTCCGTGGGCGGCCCCTGCTGTACGAGCGCCGACGTGTTCTGTACCGACCGGCCGATCGCCCGCCCGGAACGGGAGGACCTGCTGGCCATCGGCAACGCCGGCGCCTACGGCTACGAGCTGGCGAACCAGTTCCACTCCCAGCCCCGGCCCGCGGAGGTCGCCATCGAGGGCGACGAGAGCCGCGTCGTCCGCGAGCGGGAGACGCTGGCCGACGTGACCCGCATGGAACGATGAGCGTCGGCTTCGACCTGACGGCGTTTCACCGGACGGCCGTCGAGACAGACTCGACAGCGGACGTGGGACCGATGCGTGACCTCCTCGTGGCGACGCTGGACCGTGCGGGCGTGACCCCGTCGGTCGACGACCTCGGCAACGTCGTCGCCACCGTCGGCGCGAGCGACCCCGACGCCGCGGCCGCCGCCGACGGGACCCACCTGGTCCTGAACACCCACATCGACACGGTGCCGCCCCACCTCCCCTACGAGCGCCGCGAGCAGCCCCCGGGCGACGAGCGGATCGACGGGACCGGCCCGGCGCGAAGCGCCTCGGACAGCCAGGCGGCACAACCGCGAGACAGCGACGGACTCACCGGCGACGTCGTCTGTGGCCGGGGGTCGTGTGACGCGAAGGGACCCCTCGCGGCGCTGCTCGACGCCTTCCTCACCGTCGAGCCGGACGCGGGCGCGGTGACCCTCGCGGTGTCCATCGACGAGGAGACGACCCAGACCGGCGGCGCACACCTCGCCGAGACCATCGACGCCGACGGCTACATCGTCGGCGAGCCGACCGGGCTCGACGTCTGTACCGCCGCGAAGGGGCAGTTCGAGGGGACAGTGACGATTCACGGCGAGAGCGCCCACGCCGCGGACCCGGGCAGCGGCCTGAACGCCGTCCGGGCGGCTGCCCCGATTCTGCAGGCGATGGAGAGCTACGACGAAACCAAGGGCCCCGACGACCACGAGACGCTGGGTCGCCCCATCCTGACACCCTCCATGGTCGAGGGCGGGGAGGCGACCAACCAGATACCCGCCGAGTGTACCATCACGTTCGACCGGCGCTCGGTGCCGCCGGAGACCAGCGAGGAGTTCTGTGGGGCCCTCGAAACGCACCTCTCCCAGTGGCTCCCCGGGTCGATGTCGCTGGACGTGGCGCTCATCCGCCCCGACACGCCCTTCCCCGAGGCCTTCGCCACGGACGAGGACGCCGAGCTGGTGCAGCTACTGGGGGCCGCAAGCGGCGGCGCCGTCCGGCCCTTCGAGGCCGCGACGGAGGCCTCCTACTTCGCGCCCCACGGGCCGACCGTCGTCTTCGGCCCGGGCGTCCTGACGGACGAGGTCGGCGCGGTCGCCCACTCGAAACGCGAGTACGTCCGGCTCTCCGAGGTCCGCACCGCCGCCCGCGCGGTGCGTGAGACCGTCGCGCGGCTAGTCGAGTAGCGCCATCGCTTGCTCGTCGGTGACCTGCGAGAAGTCCCGGTAGAACTGTCCGACCGCGGAGAACCGCTGTGGCGTCGCAAGGACGACAAGCCGGTCGACCATGCGGTCAAGTTCCTCGGCGGTCCGGGGCGAGCCGACCGGGACCGCGGCGACGACGCTCGCGGCGCCGGCCGCACGGACGCGCTGGACGCAGGCGAACATCGTCGCGCCGGTGGCCAGCCCGTCGTCGACGATGAGAACGTCCTCGCCGGCGAGGTCGAGCGGGGGTCGCCCGTCGCGGTAGCGCTGGCGCTTCTCCCGGGCGGCCCGCTGTTCGTGCTCGGTTTCGTCCTCCAGATACCCCATCGGCAGGTCGAGCGACCCGATGAGCGAGTCGTTTCGCCACGTGGTCCCGTCGTCGGCGACGGCGGCGACCGCCAGTTCCGGGTTCCCCGGCGCGCCGACCTTGCTCGCCACGACCACGTCCAGTGGCACGTCGAGGGCGTCCGCGACGGGACGGGCGATAGGGAGCCCGCCGCGTGGAATCCCCAGCACGATATCGGCGTCGAGGTCCAGCCGACGGAGCTCCGCGGCGAGTTGCTCACCGGCGTCCGTGCGGTCCGTGAACATGTCAACAGATACGACTGTCCCGGAGTTAATCCCTGCGGTCGGGCCGGTGTCAGTCCTGTGGCGTGGCCGGCCCGTCCGCGTCGACCGAGAGAGTCGTCCCGGAGCCGCGCTCGCCCGCGAGGTCACCCGCGAGCGCCAGCGACGGGGCGAACACGAGCGCGACGGCGATACCGGAGAGAGTCACCCGGCCACTGGCGATGGACAGCGGCAGGACGATGATGAGAAAGAAGTTGCCCAGCGCGTCGGCCATGCGGGCGAACGCCAGCGTCAGCACGCGTGAGTCAGTGTCCAGAACCATCTACCGACCGGTTGGTCGGAAGAACCCTGAGAGTTGCGTTAGCGGTCCGTTCGAGTGGGCCGAAACAATTTGGGACCAGATATTCATACGATGACGAATTTCTAAAAAACATGAAAGATAATGTGGGTTTGGAGCGGGCGGTCGTCCTGGCCGTGGCGCGTTCAGAAGGTATCGAGCCGGCAGCACTCAGGGAGCCGCTGTTCGACGCGCTCGACGGTGACGCGCTCGACCGACTCTTCCGTGACACGACCGGCCACGTCACCTTCGAGTACCAGGGCTACGAGGTGACTGTCAGCAGCGACGGCGACGTTTCGCTCGAACCGTCTGTCGAGTGAGCGGCCGGTCCGTCGGGGCCCAGCTGCGAGTAGGGCGGTTCGACGAAGCGACGTTAGTGTTGACACACGGCTACGCTTGCTCCGCCAGCTGCGCCGCGAGACCGGTGTATCCCGCAGGCGTCAGCGCGTCGAGCTCCGCCCGCACGTCGTCGCTCACGTCCAGCTCCGCGAACATCGCACGGAAGTCCTCGATAGTCACGTCCTTGCCCCGCGTGGCCTTCTTGACCTGTTCGTAGGCGTCGTCGTGGCCCTCGCGCCGCAGGATAGTCTGGACGGCCTCGCCGATTATCTCGGGCGTGTCGGCCAGTTCCTCGGCCATCACCTGCTCGTTCGGGACGACCTTCGCCAGCCCGTTCTGGCACTTCCCGTACGCGATGAGACAGTAGGCAAAGGCCGAACCGACGTTTCGCTTGACCGTCGAGTCCGAGAGGTCCCGCTGGAGCCGGGAGTTGGTGACGTAATCGCCAAGGAAGACGAGGTCCGAGTTCGCCTTCGAGAGGTTCCCCTCGCTGTTCTCGAAGTCGATGGGATTGACCTTGTGTGGCATCGTCGAGGAGCCGGTCTCGCCCTCGACGGTCTGTTGCCCGAGGTAGCGGTCGGAGACGTAGAGCCACATGTCCCGGTCCATATCCAGCAGGACGTTGTTCGCGCCCCGCACCGCATCGAAGAGGACTTCGAGGTCGTCACAGGGGTTGACCTGCGTCGTCAGCGGTTCGTGGTCCAGCCCGAGCGAGGCGACGAACTCGCGGGCGAAGGCGGGCCAGTCGACGTCCGGGTAGGCGGCGTGATGGGCCGCGTAGGTCCCCGAGGCGCCAGCGAGTTTCCCGGAGAGGGCGTCGGCCGCGCGCTCGATTCGCGCGATGGCCTGTCCGAGCCGTGAGGCGTAGACGGCCATCTCCTTGCCGAAGGTCGTCGGCGTCGCGGGCTGGCCGTGGGTCCGGGCGAGCATCGCCAGGTCGCCGTAGTCGTGGGCCATCTCGACCAGCGTGTCCCTGATGGCGCGGAGTTCGGGCACCAGCACGTCCTCGGCGGCGGGTTTGACCAGCAGGCGGTGAGCGAGGTTGTTCACGTCCTCGCTCGTGAGCCCGAAGTGAATCCAGTGGTCGGCGTCCAGCCCGTCGGGCATCCCCAGACGGATGAAGTACTCGATGGCTTTCACGTCGTGGTTCGTTGCCGAGTACTCGCCGTACCCCTCCGTCTCCAGTCGCTTGACGACGCTCGCGTCCTCGTCGTCGAAAGCGTCGTACAGGTCGCGAAGCGCGGCTCGCTGGTCGTCGGAGACGGTCAGCGGCGTGGCGTCGAGGTCGGCCAGCGCGAGGAGATACTCCACTTCGACTTCGACGCGGGCGCGCATGAGCGCCCGCTCGCTGGCGTACGGGACGAGCGGCTCGGTGTAGCGGGCGTACCGGCCGTCCAGCGGCGAGACGGCGGCGAGTGGCCCTCTGTCAGTCATACCGGAGAGTTGCCGGAGACCCGAAAAAGCGTGTCGACTCACACTGCCGGCGGGACGGTGGAAAACACGTCCGCGAGCGTATCCGTGGCGGCTGTTTCCGAGATGTATCACAGTGATTATCGTAGATTATGGACGGTAGCACCGACCCTGGGGTCGGTGCATACCGGTAAATCGCTACGCGAATCACTATCAGTCGGTAGTGTCCCCGTTAGGGCAGCTTCAGATAGGTGTCGCCCCGCTGCTGGACGCGCACGACCTCGGCCACGCCGGACCTGACGGTCGTCACGCCGGTCGCGAGCTCCTGTGGGGCGTGGCCAAATCGGTCCAGCGAGTTCGCACAGGCGGCGATTTCGACGCCCGCCTCCGCCATCCGCGTCACCTTCGCGGCCTCGGGGCTGGTTCCGAGGAGAAAGCGGACCCCGGGCCCGTTGACGACGACTTCCATCAGCTCCGGCGGCGTCTCGACGGAGTCGTCGTTGACGAGGTTCGCGAGGTTCCGCAGCGCCATCTGCCAGTCGCCGATATCGTCGGCGGAGACGTGTACCAGAATCGAACTGTGGCTGCTCATGGCTCTTGTTCTCGGCGGAACCGACAAATAGCCACGGGCGGTGTGCGTCGGCTCAGGAGAGCCACCCGTAGTCGCCGCTCGCCTCCCCGAACCGGCCGTCCGGCGGGTCGTAGCGGTAGAGGTCCCCGCCGAGTGCCACCCAGGCCAGGCCGTAGGGCACCGCGGCCCACGGCGAGATGTCGAACCCGAGAAAGAGGAGCGTCCCCACGAGGAGCACGACCCCGAGCCACGGCGGCTGGATACGGGTCCTGACGAGGCCGACACTGACCAGCAGGGAGCCGCTGACGAAGGCGAGCACACCGAGACCGACGACGATCTCGCCGCCGCCAGTCGCCACACGGAGGCCCTGTCCGAGCGCGAAGACGACCCCGCCGATGGCACCGAGCCACGCGCCGGCGGTACCGGGCCGCTTCATGCGCGCCCCGTAGAAGCTCTCGACGGCGTAGTGCCCGACGACGAGGGCCACAGTCGAGAGAGCCACGACGGTCAGGACCGCGTCGCTCTCGCGACCGGTCAGACCGAGCGCGACGGCCCACGCGAGCCACACGAGTCCGCCGGCGGCGCCGACCAGTCCAGCGCGCTGACAGCGAAGCTTCGACATACCGGCGAGTGGTCGCCGCGCTACTAATGGACATCGGACTGTGTACCGCCCGCCGGGCCGTCTGCCGAGTCAGAAGACGGTACGTACCTCACCCAGCAACTGTTTCGCATCCGCGTGCCCGTGATACTCGATGTGCCCGGTGTCTCCGTCGTAGTCGAGCCAGCCTCGCTGACTGAGTTTCGGGAGATGGACGTGACTGAGTTCGACCCGTATCGACTGGTCGGTCGCGGACGGAACGCGGCTGGTGAGCCGTTCGGCCAGGTCGGCCAGCGACGCCGTCTCCGACCCGGTGCAGTTCTCGAAGTAGTGTATTACCTCGCGCCGTATGGCGTGACAGAGAGTGTCTAGCAGCTGGTCGACGACGGGTGCCTTGTCCGGATAACAGGATTTCGGCGGCATGGCGCTTAATTTACCACAGGTGTAGTTAATTATACTGCCACTTCTGGCCGTTGTCGATATTGATACCCGCGCCGGCCAGTGGCCGTTTCGCAACTACTTTGCGCGCCGACCGCACCCACACAGATATGAAACTCGCCGGTATGGCCAGCAACCGTGGCCGGAATCTCCTGAACATCGCCGACCGCGCACCGGGTGGCGCCGAGTTCGCCGTCGTCCTGACGAACGACGCCGACGCGCCCGTCCTGGAGGCGGCAGCGGAGCGTGGCATCCCGACCGAGGTCGTCGAACGGGGCGACGACGAGTCCCGCGAGGCCCACGAGGAGCGGGTCCTCGACGCGCTGGCCGACTACGACTTCGAACTGGTGACGCTCGATGGATACATGCGCATTCTGAGCGAGACGTTCATCGAGGGCGCGCCGACGACGCTGAACGTCCACCCCTCCCTGCTCCCGAACTTCCCGGGGATGGACACCCACGAGCAGGTACTGGAGGCGGGCGTGAAGGTGACGGGCTGTACGGTCCACGTCGTCGACGAGACGGTCGACGGCGGCCCCATCGTCACGCAGGAACCGATTCCGGTCGTCGAGGGCGACGACGTCGACGCGCTGAAAGAACGCGTCCTCTACGAGGGCGAGTTCACCGCTTACCCCCGTGTCGTCAAGTGGTTCACCGAGGACCGCGTCGAGGTCGACTGGGAGACCGGCACCGTCGACGTCGACGGGGACGAGGGCGGGGAGTTCCCCGCGCGACGGCTCGTCTCCGACGACCGGGCGGCGGACCTCCGCTACGGGGAGAACCCCCATCAGGACGCCGCGCTGTACGCCGACACCACGGTATCAGAGGCCAGCGTCGTCCACGCCGACCAGCTCAACGAGGGCGCGAAGGCGCTGTCCTACAACAACTACAACGACGCCGACGGCGCGCTGAACCTGATAAAGGAGTTCGACGAGCCCGCCGCCGCGGTCATCAAACACACCAACCCCGCGGGCTGTGCGACCGCCGACTCCGTGGCCGAGGCCTACGGCAAGGCCCTCTCGACGGACCCGATGAGCGCCTTCGGCGGTATCGTCGCCCTCAACCGCGAGTGTGACACCGCCACCGCGGAGCAGATTACCGACTCGTTCAAGGAAGTCGTCGTCGCGCCGGGCTACACCGACGCCGCGCTCGACGTGCTCTTCGAGAAGGAGAACCTCCGGGTGCTGGACGTGAACGACAACTTCGAGGTGACGGACACGCTGACCGAGAAGCCTCTCGTCGGGGGCCGGCTGGTCCAGCAACGGGACACCCAGCATCTCACCGTCGACGACCTCGAAGTCGTCACCGACCGGGTTCCGACCGACGAACAGCTCGAATCGATGCTCTTCGCCTGGCACACGCTGAAACACGTCAAATCGAACGGCATCCTCTTCGCGAAAGGCACCGAGACGGTCGGCATCGGAATGGGCCAGGTCTCCCGCGTCGACGCCGTCCGACTCGCCGCGATGAAAGCCGACGAACACGCCGAGGGCAAGGACGCCGAGGGCGCCGTGATGGCGTCGGACGCCTTCTTCCCGTTCCCGGACGGTATCGAGGAGGCGGCGAAAGCGGGCATCGAGGCCGTCATCCAGCCCGGCGGCTCGAAAAACGACGAGAGCGTCGTCGAGGCCGCCGACGAACACGACATGGCGATGGTCATGACCGGTCAGCGGTCCTTCAGACACGACTGACGGGAGCGCGTGCGCTCGCGTGAAGGCGGGGCCACTCCACTCGGTGGCACTCAGACCGGCCCGAACCGAACAGTTCCGGCAGTCACACCGAGCGTGAACTGGTAGCATCCCGCTCGAACTCCGAGACTACGCTTTTCCTGTCGGATAGCCCTCAGTACCACCTAGTGGTCCCAATGGCTACAGAATCTACAACCAACGAGTCGATGCAGGCACAGTTACAGCGAGGCGGTATCGTGGGTGGTGCCCTGTTGGCGCTACTGGGGGTACTCGCGCTGTTTACGCCCTTCATTACGGGAATCGCCCTCTCCATCCTGCTCGGGGCGGCGCTGGTCGTGGGCGCACTGGTCCACGTCGCGGCGGCGTTCTCCGCGGGCAGTGCGAGAAGCGTCGTCTGGCAGGTCCTGCTGGGCGTCGTCTACGGCTTCGTCGGCATCTCGATTCTCTCGAACCCGATACTCGGACTGACGACGCTGACGGTCCTCGTCATCGCCTTCTTCGCCGCCGAGGGTATCCTCCAGCTGGTCTGGGCGGTCACCGGCGAGGGGAGCCGCGTCTGGCTCGGCATCAGCGGCGTGGTCTCCTTGCTGCTGGCCGGGATGTTGCTGGTCGGATTTCCGGCGTCGGCGCTGTGGGCCGTCGGGGTCCTCTTCGGCGTGGATCTGCTGGTCACCGGCCTCTCGATGATTATGCACGGCCGGACGACCCGAGAAGCGACCAGCGCCGAGACGCCCGCGGAAGCGGCCGGGTAACCCCGACCACGCTACGGCGTCTCGCGAACGACGGTTTGTATCGGCGGTCGGGTCTCTCCGGCGTAGGGAGCTGGTACGAACCCGGTCAGTACGCCTAATATCGAGACGGCGCTCAGTGCCGACAGCACCGCGGAGACGGACCGTCCGATGACGACTTACTACTTCATCAGCGACCTGCACATCGGCGGCGACGAGGCGTTGCGCGACGTGCAGTTCGAGCCGGAGCTCCTCGGGTTTCTCGAACGGCTCGAAACAACCGACGAGGACGCCGAGCTCATCATCAACGGCGACACGTTCGGCCTCTGGGAGTTCACCGAGCTCGAGGGGATGGCGAAGTTCGACGCGCTGCTGGAGCGCTACCCCGAGCTGTTCGAGCAGCTGCGGGCGACCGGCGAGAACGTCCAGATTACCATCATCCCGGGGAACCACGACTACGAACTGGCAGCACACGACGAGTACGTCGAGCGGCTCGCCGAGTGGAACGTGACCCTCGAACAGGACGTGACTATCACCCGCTCTGTCGGCGAGCACGACGTCTGGATCGAACACGGGATGCAGGAGGACGGGCACAATCGGATTCCGGACTTCGGGAACCCCTACGCGAACCCGCTGGGCTACTTCGTCAACCGGCACTTCACGAGCAAAGCCGGGCAGCTGTCCGACCGTGGGCGGTACAACTGGCTCAGGGATATCCAGTCCGTGACGCCCATGGAGCGGATTCCCGAGTGGGTCGTCTCGAACTACTTCTACCGGGAGATGAACCCGCTGTTGCGCTACGCCTCGCTCCCGTTCCTGCTCACGTTCAACGTCAGTCTGGGCTATCTCCTGGTGGTCCTGCTCGCCGTGACTGGTGTCTGGTCGGCGCCGCTGCTGGCGGTCCACGACCTGCTGTTCGAGCTCGGCGTCGTCGGCTCGCTCCTCGATGCGGTCATCGCCGTCAACATCGCGGTCACCGCGTTGCTTGCCGTTCTCGCGGTGCCGCTGTACGTCTACGTCCGCGACGTTCGGACGACGCTCGGCCGGTTTGGCCTGTTCGGACTCCCGGAACGGACCGACCCGTATCTCGACCGCGCGCGGTCGGTGTTCGAGGCGAACCCCGACGTGGCGGCGTTCGTCTACGGCCACACGCACCGTGCGTCCGTCCGGCGGCTCGACGGTCGTGCGGTCATCAACACCGGGACGTGGCTCAAGCGGTTCACGCCGACAGCCACCCGGCTCGGGCTCCTCCCGCCCGTGTTCCACCCGTCGTTCAGACTGAGCTACGTCCGTCTCAGGGCCGAAGACGGGGCAGTACTCGTGGAGTACGACGAAGTCGACAAGGCGAACCCGTCGGAGCTCTCAGTGCTGGAACGCCTCGTCTCGAAACGGCCCGGCCGGGAGTCAGAGATCCCCGAAGAGAGCGTCTTCGAGCGCTGAACCACGAGTCCGTACCACACCGGGGCAACCACTCGAAAGACAGTTGTCATTTGAATGTCAATAATGCGGCATGGACGACACCGACGGCGAGTCGCGTCTCCGCGGTACCGCGGACCACTCGGAAAGCGGCGCGCCGGCTGGCGGCCACGTTATCCGCGACCGCTTCTCCTCGAACGAGATATTCCAGCGCATCGTCGTGGCGGCCGACGACGAGATTACCGCACGACCCCGGAAGCTGGTGGCCGGCGGGCTCGCCGCGGGCTTTGCCATCACGGTCACCTTCCTCCTCTATGCCTCGCTGACGGCGAGTACGGGCGGGGACCCGATTCTGAGCGCGCTGCTGTACCCGCTGGGCTTTATATTCATCATCCTCGGTGACTACGAGCTGTACACGGAGAACACGCTGCCGCCGGTCACGCTCGTCCTCGAACGCATCGCCAGCTTCCCCACGCTGGCCCGTATCTGGGGGCTCGTACTTCTGGGGAACTTTCTGGGGGGCGCACTGGGCGCGGCCGCGCTCTCGTCGACGGGCGTCCTCTCGCCCGCCGCGGCGACGGCGGCGGAGGGGTTCGCCGTCGAAGCCATCGAAGCGCCGTGGTGGGCGCTGTTCGCAAAGGCGGTGTTCGCCGGGCTCATCGTCGCCGGCGTCGTCTGGGTCGACTACTCGCTGCGGGACGGTATCGCGCGCATCACGATGGTGTACCTCTCCTTTCTCGCCATCCCCTTCGGGAGCCTCTATCACGTCGTCGTCTCCTGGACCGAGATGCTGTTTCTCGTCTTCGAGGGGGAGCTCGCGCTCGCGGTCGGCGTCACCGAGTTCGTCCTGCCGGTGTTGCTCGGCAACTCCATCGGCGGTGTCGTGCTCGTGACGGTCGTCAACTACTTCCAGACGACCGAACGCCGGGTGGCGACGGCACGCGTCAGCGATATTCGCCCGCTCTCGACTCGCGAGTGGCTGCTGGGCGGGCTCGGCGGCGACAGGTCGTACGTCCCCTCCCGAAGGGACCGCGAGTGATGTCCAAACGCATTTGAGTTGACACGGGCTACTACGGCTGTGAGCTGGCTCTCCGACAACCGCCACTGGCTGCTGTTTGCCGCCACGGTGCTGTCCGGGCTCGGGACCGTCGGCGTCGCCGTCGTCGGCGTCCTCGCCACCGTCTCCACGCTGGTGACCGGTGGGCCGCTCGTCCTCACCGTCGGCGGGTTCCTGCTCGGGACGCTCCTCCTCGGGGGACTGACGCTCGTCGCCGCCGCCGCGCTCCTCTCGACGCTCGCCAGCCGGGCGTCGCTCCCCTCGCTCCCGCGAAGCCAGCGCGCGGCGAACGTCCTGTACGGGCTGGAGGCCGCCGTGCCGCCGCTCCGAGCGCTCGGCCTCGGCGACCGGCTGGAGCCGACGGTCGAGGACAAGCGGGCCGCGCTCACCGAGCGCTACGTCGAGGGGGAGCTCTCCGAGCGGGAGCTCGAAGCGAAGCTCCACCGGCTATTGGACGAAGAGACCGACCGACGGGTTCCGGACATCGGGTCCGCTGACCGCGGCGACGCCGAGTCCCCATCGGAACGCGAAGTCGAGCGGGAGCGGTAGCCCCACAGCAGGCGGCTTTTTATCTCGGCCGGCCGTCACCTCGGGTATGAGCAGAGTCACTCTCTACCGGGCCGACGTCGAGTCGCCCCGCCTCGCGCGCCTCGTGGGCGCGGTACCGGGCGTCGAGGTCGCCGGGGACGGCGATGCCGACAGCGACGAGACAGCGCCGCCGACGACGGCAGACGACGGCGGCCTGCTCGACAGGGTTCCGGATACGGATGTCGTCGACGAGGAGAAGGCTTCGATGGTGAAGACCTACGGCCTGCTCGGTCTGGGCGTCTCGATGGTCGCACTCGGCATCGCGACGGTCGGTATCTGGGTGTATCTGCGCCGGAAGGGCGACGACGAGGGGGCAGAGACGCCGCCGCCCGCGACCGGTCTCGACACCGTCGACGAACCGGCTGTGACGGAGCCGTCGACGCCAGCGCCGCCGACGGACCCGACCGCCGTCGAACCGGAGTCGGCCACCGAGGAGCCGCGGGGCCGGACCGAGGACCGGTCGGACGTGGAGTGGACGACCAGAGAGACGACGCCGACGAGCGAGCCGGAGACGGCCGCCGAGGAGGCCGAGCCGAGCGACGCGGAACCGCGGCCGGGCGAGTCGGTCGACGCGGCACCGCTGCTGGGGGTCGCCTTCCTCGCGGTGACCGGTGCCGTCGTCCGCTGGGTGCAGGGCGGCGAGGGCGAGGCGTAGGTCCGACAACCTAAAGCGGGCGGCTCCGAAACTCCGGGCATGGAGTTCCACGAGGCCGCGAACTTCCTCTTCGAGTTGCGCCGGTTCGATTCGCGGGCCGGCACCGACGCCACGCGGAGCCTGCTGTCTGCGCTGTCCGACCCACAGGAGGGACCACGCTGTGTACAGGTCGCCGGCTCCAACGGGAAGGGGTCGACCGCCCGGATGCTCGAACGCACGCTCCGGGAGGCCGGACTCGACGTCGGCCTCTACACCTCGCCGCATCTCGACGACGTCCGCGAGCGCATCCGCGTGAACGGCCGCAAGGTGCCCGAGGCCGCCGTCGTCGAGTTCGTCGAGGGGGTCCGCGAGTACATCACCGACTGTGGCGCCGAGGGGGCGTCGCCGACCTTCTTCGAGACGCTGACCGCCTTCGCCTTCTGGGAGTTCGACCGACAGGACGTCGACGTCGCCGTCCTCGAAGTCGGCATCGGCGGGAAGTACGACGCCACCAGCGTCGTCGACCCCGTCGCCAGCGCGGTGACCAGTGTCACGCTCGAACACACCCACATTCTGGGCGATACCGTCGAGGAGATCGCCACGGACAAGGCCCACGTCGCGCCCGCCGACCGACCGCTGGTGACCGGCGCGACCGGCGACGCGCTCGCCGCCGTCCGCGAACAGGCCGGCGACGTGGTTACCGTCGGCGACGGCGAGGAGTCGGAGGTCCACGTCAGCTACGGCGGCCGTGACGGACTGGAGGCCGCCGTCGGCATCGAGGGGCCCGACTGGGCCGTCGACACGCATCTCCCGCTGCTGGGGGCACACCAGGCCCACAACGCGGGTATCGCCGCGACGCTCGCCAGACAGGTCGCCGACGTGTCCCGAACCGACATCGAGCGCGGCCTGCGAAACGCCCACTGGCCCGGCCGCTTCGAAGTGATGGGCGAGTCGCCACTGGTGGTGCTCGACGGGGCGCACAACCCCGGCGGGCTCGAACGGACCGTGGAGACGCTGGGGAGTTTCGACTACGACGACCTCCACGTCGTGCTGGGCGCGATGGTGGACAAGGACCACGCGGCCATCGCCGCCGAACTCGCCGACGCCGGCCACGCTGTCGCCTGTCGTCCGAACGTCGACCGGGCCGAGAGCCCCGACGTGCTGGCCGAGGCGCTGCGCGAGGGGACCGACGCGGAGGTGCGGACTCGTTCGGACGTGGCCGGCGCCGTCGGGATGGCCCTCGACGCCGCCGACGAGGGCGACGCGGTTCTCGTCACCGGCTCGCTGTACGCCGTTCGCGAGGCGCGGACCCGCTGGACACGGCCGGTGGTGCCCAAGGACGTGGATTCGATTCCCGAAGCCAGGGAGACTATCGAGGCCGCCCACGTCACCAGCGCCGGCGCGTGGCGGATGCGGGGGAAGGCCGTCCACCGAGTGCTGCGGACCCGCGTCCAGCCCCGACAGGCCCAGTATCTCAAGGAGGAACTCCTCTCGCTCGGCGGGGAGTGTGCCGTCTCGGGCCTGAACGACCAGGCCGAGGAACGCGTCGACATCGTCATGATGGGGACGATGGCGCAGTTCAAACGCCTCGCGGACAAGCTGGACGGCCAGCCCTACGGGCTCTCGACCTTTTCCGACGAGCTCAGGGAGGCGCTGGACATCCGGCAGCCGGCTGCCGGGGCCGACTACCCGTGGAGCGACGGCACCGCGGTGATGGGCATCCTCAACATCACGCCCGACTCCTTCCACGACGGCGGGGAGTACAACGCCGTCGAGGACGCGGTCGCACGCGCCGAGTCGATGGTCGAAGACGGCGCGGACATCCTCGACATCGGCGGGGAGTCGACGCGCCCGGGCGCCGACCCGGTCCCGGTCGAGGACGAAATCGAGCGGGTCGTCCCGGTCATCGAGGCGCTGTCCGAGACCGACGTGGCCGTCTCCGTCGACACCCGGAAGGCCGCGGTCGCCCGGGCGGCCCTCGACGCCGGTGCGGACATCCTCAACGACGTGTCCGGGCTGGAAGACCCCGAGATGAGACTGGTCGCCGCCGACCACGACGTGCCGGTCGTCGTGATGCACTCCATCGAGACCCCCGTCGATCCGGACAGCGACATCCATTACGACGACGTGGTCGGGGACGTCATCGACGAACTCACCGAGCGGGTCCTGCTGGCGGAGAAAGCCGGGCTGGACCGCGAGCAGATTCTCGTCGACCCCGGCATCGGCTTCGGGAAGTCCCCCGCCGAGAGCTTCGAGCTGCTCGACCGCATCGGGGAGTTCCGGGCGCTTGGCTGTCCGATTCTGGTCGGCCACTCCCACAAGTCGCTGTTCGGGCTGGTCGGGGAGCGACCCGGTGACTGTCTGGAAGCGACGATAGCGGGGACGACCATGGCCACGGAGCGGGGGGCAGACGTGATACGGGTCCACGACGTGGCCGAGAACGTCGCCGCGGTCAACGTCGCGAACGCGGCGGCGAACCCCGACGGGGTCGGCGAGTAACCTGGGGCACGCCGAGTTCGCAGTTCCCGCAGTGCCAGACGGTGACTGTGTCCGCTCGGTCGAGGCCGATGCGAGCGTCGCTGACCGCGAATCGATGGACGCGGCGACCCGTCACCAGGTCGCATCACCCACCTGTGCCCCGCACTTGCGGCGGGGTAGTGGTCGTGATATCCCACGGGACCGGATTATCTATGCATTCTTTTATTTCAAGTAATACTATATAATTTGAACCGGTTGCTACATTCGACGAGTAGAACACTTTCGGAGCGGTTTCGCATTTTGCAGATTTATCATATAAATATAATATCCTCCTATTTCTCAGTTATCACAGAAAACTGTAAATAAAATCGGAGTGAGTACACCATATGGCAGATGACTACATTGTAACCCGGAGACAGATGCTATCTACGGCAGCAGGCGTGGGCCTGGCGGGCGTCGCTGGCTGTTCGAGCGGCGAGGACGAGGTACAGGACTCGGACGGCGACGGCGTGGTCGACAGTCAGGACTACGCCCCACAGGACCCCGACGTGCAGGACGCGAGTGACGTGACTACCGGTCCGACCACCGACAGCACAGAGGACGCGGAATTTGACTTCGGCGAGCTCACCGTCGACCCCGTCGTTTCGGCGGAGCGGATGCCTGAGCCAGAGGCCGTCTCGATAGATAGCGAGCAACGGAGCGGTGATTTCTACGACTTCTCCGCCACAGTACAGAACACGGGGACGGCCGGCAACGTCGGGATCACCCTTGTACTGATGCCGGACACCTCGACCTCTCCGTGGTCGTTCAACGCTACGCAGGCCGGACAGCAGCGCCTCTACTTCGACGAGAACGAGCGCCGAACTGTGGAGATAAGCGCGACGAGAGAGGACAGGTATCGGGCGTACGGGTTCCGTCTGTGGCCCGCCGAGGTGGAGGCAGACGTGACGAACGAGGGGGGCAGCGGCGACGTCGACGTGGAACTGGTACAGAGCGGTGGCACCGGTGACGGGACGGTTCTCGACGAACAGACCGTCCAGATAGACGGCGGCGAGACACGAACGGTCAGTTTCCAGGGGGAGTACAACAGCTTCCCGCTGGAGACTGATATCGATGAGGTCGGGTTCGGGATAGAGGTGAGCCCCGCCGTCTGAGCGGGCGGTCGCCACCGACGGGACCACGCGAGTGGCGCTCCTCCCACGGGCACCCGTGTCAGTCGGTCCCCGACTCCACCGCCGCGGCCTCCTGTTCGGTGACCTGAATCCCCTTCGAGGCGAGATGGCGCATCTGCCGGCGGACGAAGTCCTCTTCGGTCGTCCCGCGGGTCGCCAACACGACCATCTTCGCGTCGCCGGCGGGCCGCATCGTCCGGCCGGCCCGCTGGGCGCCCTGTCGGCGGGAGCCGCCCAGTCCCGAGGCCACGACGGCGAGTTCGGCGTCGGGCAGGTCGATACCCTCGTCGCCCACGCGGGAGACCACCAGCGTGTCCTGTTCGCCGCGACGGAACGCGTCGAACAGCCGCTCGCGCTCGGCGTGGCGCGTCTCGCCGCTGACGAAGGGCGCGTCGATGGCCTCGCTGATGGCGTCGCCGTCGTCCAGATACTCGACGAAGACGAGGGCTTTGGCCTCGGGATGCTCGGCCAGCGTGTAGCGTATCTCGTCTATCTTCCCGCTGTTCCCGGCCGCGGCCTGCCGGCGGTCGTGGCCCGAGGTGGCGGCGTACTCGGTGCGCTCGCCGTCGGTGCCCCACGGCACCAGCCGTATCTCGACCTCCGGCTCGGCGACGTACCCCTCGTCGAACAGCTTCCCCCAGTCGGTGCCGATGGGCGGGCCGACGAGCGTGAAAATCTCCTCCTCGTCGTCGCTCTCGCGAGTTGGCGTCGCCGTCAGCCCGAGTCGGTGTTTGGTCTGGAGGTTCGCACTCCGGCGGTAGATGGGTGCCGGGACGTGGTGGACCTCGTCGAAGACGATGAGCCCCCACTTGCGCTGGTCGAACAGCTTCCTGTGGCGGTCCATCCCCGCCGTGCGGTAGGTCGCGATGGTGACGGGTCGAATCTCCTTCTCGCCGCCGTGGTACTCGCCGATGTCGTCGTCGGAGAGGGTCGTGTGGCGCACGAGTTCGTCGCGCCACTGCGTGGCCAGCTCGCGCGAGGGGACCAGAATCAGCGTCTCGCCGCCGACGGCGGCCATCGCGCCCATCGCCGCCACCGTCTTGCCGGACCCCGGCGGGCCGACGAACACGCCGGAGCCCTGTTCGGTGAACCGCTCGACCCAGTCGGCCTGGTAGTCCCGCAGCCGGAGGCGAAGCTCCACGTCGAGCGGTTCGCCCGTCGCCAGCTCGCGGTCGTCACGCACCGGGTAGCCGGCCTCGTACAGCGTCCGCTTGACCTGTGCGGTGGCGTCCTCGTCGACCCACGACTCCGAGTCGGAGATGGGCGCCCGGAGGAGGTCGTCGTCGAGTTTCGGTCGGGCGACGTTGCCCATCAGCTCGTCGCTCTCGGCTTCGAGGACGACGTAGCCGTCCTCGTGCGTGTAGAGGCGGAACTTCCGGGCCCGCTCCCACTGGCTCGTCACCCACTCCTCCAGATGGGTCGACCGCTCGCCCAGCACGTCCCGCATGGTGGCGAGCAGGTCGTCGAGGCTCTCGTGGGGCGCGGCCCAGATGTCGGCCTCGCGCAGCTCGTAGACGTAGCCGCCAGAGCGATTGCTGTCCCCCAGTCGGGCGAACTGCGAGAGCTGGGCCCGCGTGAACTGGTCGGGGTGCTCGACGACGACCTCGCGACGGTCCGGAAACAGAACCACGCGCTCGCGGTCGGTCACTTCCGCCACGTCGGTCGGGTACCACACCGACTCGACCTCGGTCACGTCCTGGCGCTGTATCTCGCCGGTCTCGGCCAGCGCTTCCAGCGCGTCGCGGGCCTCGTCGGGCGTGAGGTCGGTCTTGCGGGAGAGTTCGGTCGCCGTCAGATGGGGGCGGCCAACAGCGTCGATGGCGTCGTACACCGCGTCGAGTTCGAGGCGGGCGTCGTCGGTGTCGGTGGTCACTACAGGCGTCTGGGGCCGGACGGACAAAACGAGTTTCGTCTGCCCGGGTCGGTCACCGAGCGCTCGCGCCGCGTCGACCCCGGAGTTTTCCCGGTCGCTCGACAACGGTCCGCTGTGCCCGAGCTATCCATGCGGAACCCCTGGGTTTTCACCACCGTAACCACCGTCGCGTGGGTCCTCGTCTGGGGGGCGATCCAGCTGCTTCTCTTCGACGGCGGGCTGTTCG
Organism: Halomicroarcula saliterrae; assembly: GCF_031624395.1. Classification (NCBI taxonomy): domain Archaea; kingdom Methanobacteriati; phylum Methanobacteriota; class Halobacteria; order Halobacteriales; family Haloarculaceae; genus Haloarcula; species Haloarcula saliterrae. Next base: position 194,145 of record NZ_JAMQON010000001.1, on the reverse strand, counting down.
AGGCGGTACTGCAGGCCGGGCTGGCCGGAATCGCGTTCTCTGTCCTCTACCTGTATTTGCAGTGAGCTGCGCCCCTCAGAACAGCCCTCGCTCGTCGACCAGTCGCTCGTAGAGCGCCTCGTACCGCTCGGTCACCGCCGCGTGGTCGTATTCGGCCAGCGACTCGTCGACGGTGCGGTGGTCCATCCCGGCGGACTCGACGATGCTGTCGGCGATCTCCTGTGGCGTCGTCACGCGGAAGTCCCGGTCGCGGTGTTCGACGAGTTCGTGGGCGCTCGACTCGGCCTGATACTCGACGACGGCGATACAGCCACAGGCCAGCGCCCACAGCAGCTCCGTCGCGAACTGTTCGCGGAAGGCCGTCTGGACGAACACCTGCGCGCCCTTGTAGATAGCGAGGCGGCGCTCGCGGTCACACTCGCCGACGAACTCGACGCGGTCTTCGATGCGCAGATCGGCGGCCTCCTGCTCGTAGGCCCCGCGTTCGGGGCCGTCGCCGACGACCGTCGCGGACCAGCCCCGCTGTCGGAGTTCGGCCAGCCCGAGAAACAGCGATTCGATGTTGGCGCTCTCGTCCAGCGGGTGGGCGTACACCACGTCGACCTCCTCGGCGGGCTCGACTTCGCGAACGAGGTCCATGTCGATGCTCTCCGGGATGACCGTCGTCCGGTCGCTCCCCGCGCCGGCCTCCCAGAGCCGCGTCTGGACGAGTTCCGAGGGGGTGACGAACCGGTCTGCGGTCCCGAGCGCGCGGTCGGAGACCGTCCGCTCGTGGTCGCCGTACCACTCGACGACCAGCGGTGCGCGGGCGAGTTTGGCGCCGGCGTTGGCCGCGCGCAGCACCGACGACGGCGTCGGGACGGCGTGGACGACGTCGGGGCGGTACTTCGCCAGCAACGCCGGCAGGCGCGTACAGAACGAGGGCTCGGTCGGCGAGACGGTGACCGCGCGGTAGGTGATATCGTCGGGTGCGAACTGCGTCGCGTTGCCGCCCCACCACTGGGCACAGAAGACGGACACCTCGTGGCCGGCGTCGGCGAGGTTCGCGGCGAGCCGGTCGAGGTGTCGCCGGCCCGCTGTGTCCCGGTGGTGACTCGTCTCCATAGCGACGACCGCGACACGCATACCGCAGTACACGACGGGTGTGCTCAAAAACCCACCCGTTCGCCGGCAAAGCGTTTTGCTCTCGCCACCCCTTCGAGCGAGCGTGTACGACCTCGAACGGTATCTCAACGTCCGGAGCGCCTACGGCGCGTCGATGGGGCCCGACGGCCGGCTGGCCTTTCTGCTGAACACGACCGGGGTGGGACAGATATGGACGCTCGACGAGCCGGGCGCGTGGCCCGAACAGCGCACGTTCTACGACGAGCCCGTCGGCTTCGTCTCCTACTCGCCGACGCGGGCCGAACTCGCCTTCGGGATGGACGAGGGGGGCAACGAGCGAACGCAGCTGTACCGGCTCGACGACGAGGACGGCACGGTCGCGGCGTTGACCGGGATGCCCGACGCGAAACACCGCTGGGGCGGTTGGGGGCCCGACGGCGACCGGTTCGCGTTCGCGTCCAACCGCCGGGACGAGGCGGTGTTCGACGTGTACGTGCAGTCGCGGGAGGACGCCGGCGACGACGCCGAACTGGTCTACGAGGGCGACGGCTGGTTCAGCGTCGACGGCTTCTCGCCCGACGGTGACCGACTCGCTCTCAGCGAGACCCACTCCAGTTTCGACCAGGACGTCTACGTCCTCGATGTCGAGTCGGGCGAGCGGACCCATCTCACGCCCCACGACGGGTCGGTTCGGTACGCCAGCGTCTCGTGGGGGCCGGACGGGGAGGCGCTGTATCTGGTCACCGACGCCGAGAGCGACACGCTCGAACTCGCTCGGCTCTCGCTGTCGGGGGATCTCGACGTCGTCCGCGGCGGGGGCGAGTGGAACATCGACGGCGTCGCCGTCGACCAGGAGAGCGGCCGGCTGGCCTACTCCCGCAACGTCGAGGGGTACAACGAGATTACCGTGGGCGCGTTCGACGGCCCGACGGCCGTCGAGACGTTCCCAACGCCGGAGCTGCCCGGCGGACTCGCCGGGGGCGTCGCCTGGAGCCCCGACGCCGACCGCTTCGCGCTCAGCGTCACCGGTCGCACGGTCAACACGAACGTCTTCGTCGTCGAGACGGCGACCGGCGAGAGCGAGCGCTGGACCCGCGCCTCGACGGCGGGCATCCCGGCCGGGACGTTCGTCGAGCCCGAGGTCGTCCGCTTCGAGAGCTTCGACGGCCGCGAGATTCCGGCGCTGTTCTCGCTGCCGCCGGGGGCCGACGGCGACGGGGAGACGCCGGTCATCGTCGACATCCACGGCGGCCCCGAGAGCCAGCGCCGCCCCTCCTTTGCCGGGCTCACGCAGTACTTCCTCTCGCGAGGGTACGCCGTCCTCGAACCGAACGTGCGAGGGTCGACGGGCTACGGGAAGGCCTACACCCGTCTCGACGACGTGGAGAAGCGGATGGACTCGGTGAAGGACCTCCGGGCGGGGGTGCGATGGCTCCACGACCACCCCGCCGTCGACCCCGACCGCGTCGTCGCGATGGGCGGGTCCTACGGCGGGTTCATGGTGCTCGCGGCACTCGCGGAGTACCCCGACCTCTGGGCCGCCGGCGTGGACGTTGTCGGCATCGCGAACTTCGTCACGTTCCTCGAAAACACCGGCGAGTGGCGCCGCGAGCTCCGGGAGGCGGAGTACGGCTCGCTCGACGACGACCGCGACTTGCTCGAATCCATCTCGCCGATCAACAGCGCCGAGAAGATTACGGCGCCGCTGTTCGTTCTCCACGGCGCGAACGACCCGCGGGTCCCGGTCGGGGAGGCCGAGCAGATCGCCGCGGAGGTCCGCTCCCACGGTGTCCCCGTCGAGACGATGGTCTTCGACGACGAGGGTCACGGAATCAGCAAGCGCGAGAACCGCATCGCGGCCTACACTCGGGTCGTCGCGTTCCTCGACGAGCACGTGTAAACTCGCCGTCGGCTATCGCGAGTGAGGGGCGCTACCGGCTACGAGCGGCGGCTTCAGACGCTGAAAACGAGTGGCTGGCTTTATATCAGTCGGAAGCGACGGGCAGGCATGGACGTAGCCAGCCGCTCTCGGTCGCGAGTCGAGGAGCGGTTGACGCGACTCGAAGAGGAGTTCGGCCCGCCGGAGGTCACACAGACGACCTTCGAGGTGGGGAGCGAGCGGTACCAGCGGGCACTGGAGAAATCACAGGACGGCCAGCTCGACGTTCGGGCGGTGGTCCGCGACGACGACGGCGCCGTGCTGTTGCGTGAGGGCGACGGCGAGTGGATGGTCCCGCACGGACAGACCGAGCCGGACGAACGGCTCTCGGCGGCGGTCAAACGTATCGTCAGGGACGCCGCCGACGTCGACTGCACCGTGACCGACGCCGTCAGCGCCAACATCCACGGCATCAGAAACAGCGACGACGAGGCCGCGTCGACGGTGTACCGACTCAGCGTGGTGTTTACCGCCGAGGTCGTCGACACCGACGAACCGGACGGTGACGAGGTCCGCTGGGACGCCAACCCGGACGCCGTCGGCGAGTTCGTCTAGACGACGCCCGTCACCGTCGCCGCTTCGATGGCGGCCTCTTCGCTCATCCCGTCGCCCAAGATGGTGTAGCGGTCGCGTATCTCGTGGGCCGTCGTCAGTGCCTCGATGACCGTCTCGCGGTCGATGTCCAGGTCCGCCGCCGTCGTCGGTGCGCCGATGGCCGCCAGCGCGTCGCGCACGTCTCGCCAGCGTCCCTGCGGTCCGGTGTGGAGGTACTCGGTCATGATGGCGCCGACGCCGACCTGGTGGCCGTGCAGGGCCGCGCCGGGGGCGATGCGGTCCAGCTGGTGAGAAAAGAGATGTTCCGCGCCGCTGGCCGGGCGCGAGGAGCCCGCAATCGACATCGCCACGCCCGAGGAGACGAGCGCCTTCACGACGATCCACGACGACTCCTCCAGGTTCCGCTTGATCGAGTCGGCGTTCTCCACGAGCATCTCCGCCGTCATCTGGGAGAGCGCGCCGGCGTATTCGGAGTAGTGGACGTTCTTCAGCCGGTGGGCCAGTTCCCAGTCGCGGACGGCGGTGTAGTTCGAGATGATGTCGGCACAGCCGGCCGTCGTCAGCCGCCAGGGGGCCTGTGCGAGAATCTCGGTGTCGGCGACCACGGCGAGTGGCGGCTCCGCGGCGACGCTGTGGCGGGTGTCTTTCTCGGGGACCGAACCTCGGCCCGAGACGATGCCGTCGTGGCTGGCCGCCGTGGGGACCGAGACGAACCCCAGGCCGAGGTGATCGGCCGCCATCTTCGTGATGTCGATGGCTTTCCCGCCGCCGACGCCCAGCAGGAAGCCGGCGTCGGTCTCCTCGGCGTAGGCGATGACCGCCTGAACGGCGTCGAAACTGGCCTCGTCGATGATGATCTTGTCCGGGTCGTACCCCGCGTCGGCGAACTGCTCGATGACCCGAGTGCCCGCCACGTCGTACGGCGTCGGACTGGAGACGACCAGCGGCCGCCCGGTGAGATGGAGCTCCTCGACGGCGTCGAGTGTCTCCGGCAGGACGCCGTGGCCCACCACGACGTTGCGCGGAAGGCGAATCCACGTCGATTTATCGAACATATCCTCACCTCCTCGCCGGGATGGGAAAACGGTTTGTCCTATCCGGCTGTCCGCCGCCGAAATCGCTGGGTGGCCGGTTCAGGCGACCGGACGGGGCTTGTTAAAACAGGGGAAAGTTACTTGCTGCATAAAGCACATTAAATTACGTATAACCGCGCCGAGACTATCGCGCGGGCCAGTGGGGGTCACAGCTCGGGGGGGCTGGGGAGCGGCCGCGACGAACGGCGACAGGGAGACAAGCGACTATGCACGGAAATCTCATTGCGGTACTGGCGGACAGTGTGTTGAGGAGTGAACGAACACCTACATCGAAAGAGCGGCCCCTCGTCCGGAGGCGAAACTGATGACCGACGGCGACTCGCGCCGCCCGAGCCGTATCGGGCCGACCTCGCGGCGAGACGTACTGCGTACACTGCTCGGCGTCGGGGCGATGGGAGCGGTCGGGTTCGACGACACTGTCGGGGTGTCGCGGGCGGTCGAGACCGGTGAAGACGCCCACAGTCCCGCGATCGACCTCGTCCCGACCGAGCGGGCCACCCACAGGGCGACCGGCAGCGGCGACTGGACGGACCCGGACGTCTGGGACAACGGCGTCCCCGGTGCGGACGCCAGAGTCCATATCCCGAGCGGTGTGACCGTCACGCTCGCGGACACCACCGACCGGCTCCACTGGCTCCGCGTCGACGGGACGTACCGGGTCGACCCGAGCAGTGACTCACACCTGCGCGTCGAAACCGTCGTGACGACCGAGGCGAGCCGATTCGAGGTCGGGACCGCGGAGTCGCGGGTGGGCCCGGACGCGACCGCGACGACGACCTTTCTGGACCGCGGCCCTATCGACACCGACTACGACCCCGGCCGTCGCAGCCGCGGCCTGCTTACCGTCGGCGAGGTGGCGATCCACGGCGCCGAGAAGACCGAGTGGACCGAACTCGCCGCGTTCCCGACGTCGGGCGACGACCGGCTGGAACTCGCCAGCGCCCCCGAGGGCTGGCAGCCCGGCGACCGCGTGGTCGTCGCGCCCGTGGACGACCCCGACACCGACGAAGTAAAGGCTGTCACGGGTATCGACGGGAGCACGGTCTCGCTGGCGAGTGGCCTCGAACACGACCACGTCCCGCCGAAAGACGACCTCCCCGTCCACGTCGCCAACCTCTCCCGGAGCGTCCGCTTCCAGTCCGAATCGACCGATATCCCCCGTCGTGGCCACCTGATGCTCATGACCAGCGAGGGCGTCGTCGTCGAGAACGCCGGCCTCTACGACCTCGGCCGGACCGACAAATCGAAGCCGTTTACCAACCCACACGTCGACGACCCGGCCGGGACCAACCCCAAGGCGCGGTACGCCCTGCACTTTCACGTCACCGGGGCCGACCGCTCGAAGGAGCCCCACGAAGTGCGGGGCTGCGCCGTCGACGGCTCGCCCGGCTGGGGGTTCGTCAACCACCACTCGTACGCACACATCACCGACTGCGTCTCTTACGACGTCCTCGGTGCCGGCTTCGTCACCGAGGCCGGCGACGAGCAGGGCTCCTTCGAGCGCAACATCGCCATCAAGAGCGAGGGCAGCGGGCAACACGTCGCCCACAGGGCCGACGAAGGCGGACAGACAGAAGTCACGGAGAATCCGATCGACGATTTCGGTCACTCGGGACACGGCTTCTGGATGCACAGCCCCGGCGTCGTCGTCGACGACAACGTCGCCGCGGGCCACGCGGACTACGGGTTCTTCTACTGGGGGATGCCACTCGACGAGACGGGCATCGACCGGGGCAGCGTGATGCGCGACGGTATCATGATTCCGGCGAACTACCCCAAAGAACAGGCGACGTTCAACCGCAACGACGGTCGTAGCGCGGACGTGGGCGAGACGGACACACACGTCGCACACGGCTTCGTTACCATCCGCTCGTTTGCCAACAACACCGCGTACGCGGTCGGATCAGGGGTCGGAACCCGCTGGATGAAACCACAACGATACTCCGGACAACTCCGTCACAACAAGTACGAGGACTACAACAAGATCGAGGGATTCACTGCCTACGGTATCCACCGTGATGACGGTCACTGGCTCACCGGGGGCAACGGCATCGGCATCAGTTGGTCGAGCCACTGCTGGGTCAAGGACTGTCGGCTCGTCGGCGACGGCAACGGGTACGGTATCAACAGGGGTAGCAACCTGTATCAGATCGCCAACTGCATGTACCAAGATACGACGGTCGAGAACTTCGCCGTCGGCATCGCAGTTAGTACCGGACCGACGACCATCGTAACCAACTGTACGCTGGACAACGAGCGAACGAACGTCAGCGCACCGGCTGGGACGATACATAAGAGCTCTATGCTGTGGCTAAACAACAACACCTACAGGCGGGCTGACCGGAACCTATGGCACCACTACGACCTCAGGACAATAGGGTTCCCAGCCTTCTTCGACTACCGCATCCTACTGAGTCAGGGACCCGATTCGGAGCCGTCGTCGTTCGCCCAGACTCACGCGAACTCGGGCGGCGTTCGAGTCGACGACAAGAAGCTGTATTTCGATTACCAGCAACCCGACAGCGAGCCGATGGAGACCGCCAGACGGAACGGTCGCTTCCCCGGCACCGATTCGGAACGAGAAGTTGCAGAGAGTATGAACTCGACACTCTCTCATTTCAACTTCGGTCAGGCGAGGAATCTCCCGGACGAAGTAAACGAAATCGAAGACAACGTGGAGGCGCTCACCGGCAAAACGAACACGGAACTGAACGAACAGTACGGACTGAAAGGCGGTGGCGAGATGGTCCCTGCTGACGCCGAGCGCAGTGACTTCGTCGACCATGCATGGGAGACGTCGGCGACAGGGACTAACGTCGAACGTGGGAGCGACGTGATGCCACCGAAACTCCCGGGCATGGTTCTCGAGGACTCCTCGTACATTACTATCGATGCTCCGACCACTGCGAGGCCGAACGCTCCAGTCAGCTTCAGGGCCTCGGGATCAACCGCCGACGCGGTGACCTTCGACTGGGCATTCGGAGATGGCGCCAGTGCCACCGGACGGACAGTCACTCACAGCTACGACGCGATCGGCGAGTACGACGTCACGCTGACAGTGACTGACAGCGACGGCGTGTCGACGACTACGACGCAGACCGTGTCCGTCGGGACGACGCTTCGCATCGAGGCCCCGAACGGGGTTCCCTACGGGTTCAAAGCTGGTAGCGACGTCTCGAAGGACGGATTCGCCACGCGCAACGACACCGTCGACAGTGCCACTGTGGACGGCCAGGTCGACGGCGAGGCCGACACCTACGTCTACAGCGGCGGGCTGGAACACTTCTGGGGGAAAGGCGTCACCGTCTTCATCGACGGCGAGCCGGTCGACCCGTCCGACCACGTCGACACGCACACTATCCTCGTCGACGAGACCGAGGACGTCGAAAAGACCTACGAGTTCGAGGTCAGCGACACGCTCGAAGCCGGGAAGTTCTACGGCGGCGGCTCGGACTCCATCGACGGCACGACCGCTTCGGGCTATCTCAAGAGCTTCCAGGACAGTTACCGGTACACCGGCAAGGTCACGTCGTGGTCGAGCAGTGATGACCTCACGGTGTACATCGACGGCGCGGAGGTCGACACGTCGACCCTCGGCGAGCAGTCGGACGGCACGGGTGAGGTCGAGTCCGTCAGCGCAGCCATCGACGGCGACGACGACGGCATCATAGACGACTCGGAGATACTCGACGCCATCGAGTACTGGCAACACGGGGAGACGGTGCCCGGAACCGACGGCGAGACGGTCAGTCATTCCGAGTTACTCGAACTCATCAAGCGCTGGCAACTCGGGAAATAGCCGCTACAGGGGCGTTCCGTCGGGGGACGGGACACGTTTTCGAGACAGAGTAGGTCCGTCACGACACCGGCTCGGTGCCATCGTCTCCGAGCCGCACGGCAACGGTCGGCTCCACGCCGGAATATATTGGTAAGTATGAAATTCACTATTGTTGACAAGGTTTTATGTGATTTAATCGTGTCAGTTACTGACGCAACGGCAGCGTGGATAAACCACCGCTCACCCGACTAAACCCTACCATGGCTGGCAAATACGTTCGGACGACCGCTCGTGTATCACCGCGCAACCACGTCGGTTCGGTCGACTCGACCGGAGGACTGACAGGCCGGGTGGTGACGAGCACCACGGAGCGTGGCGCCCCCGGGGAGGTGCAGCGATGATCGGGCCGGTCCTCCAGCTCCCGGTCATCGGGCTCAGCGTCGCGGAGTTCGTCGTGTTGCTCATCGCCTCCTTCGCCGGGGGGCTCTTCGGCGCGGCACTGGGTGCGCTTCCCGCCTTCATCTTCACCGGCTTCATGGTCATCGCCGGGGAGGCCATCAACATCCTGACGGCCCAGCTCGGGGAGGTCGCGGGCATCGCCACGGGGGACGTCGCCCCGAACGTCACGGCGCTGGTCGCCTTCGGCCCCGTGTTCGGCCCGCACATCTCCTTTGCGGGCGGGGCGGCGGCGACGGCCTACGCGGCGAAAAACACCGATATGGACACCGGCTTCGACTACCACGAGGGGAAGAACATCCTCTATGCGTTCGGGACGGAGCCGGACGTCCTCCTCGTCGGCGGGGCCTTCGGGATTCTGGGCATGCTCATCAGACAGATATCGGGCGGGCTCGCGCTCCCCTGGGACCCCATCGCGATGGGCGTGACGCTCTCGGCCGTCGCCCACCGACTCGTGTTTGGCTACCCGCTCGTGGGGAAGATCCGCGGCGACGGGCTGTTCGATATGAGTCCGTTCGCGCGAGGGGACATGCGACAGGCCGGCGACGTGGCGGCCGACGGCGGCGTCGAGGAGAGCCGGCTGGCCGTCGAGCCGTGGCTCCCCCACCAGTACAAGTGGTCCGGGGTCGCGCTGCTCGGCATCGGTGTCGGCGTGCTGGGGTCGTACATCGCGCTGGTGACCGAGAGCTTCTTCCTCGGTTTCGGCATCAGCGCGGCCTCCCTGCTGTTCCTGAACTGCGGCGTCGAGAAGATTCCGGTGACCCACCACATCACCCTCCCGTCGAGTACGGCGGCCCTGATATTCGGGGCGGGCGGCGACGCGTTGCTCGCGCTACTGGTCGGCACCGTCTTCGGGCTCTACGGAGCGCTGGCGGGCGAGGCTCACCAGCGTATCTTCTACGCCCACAGCGACACCCACTGGGACCCCCCAGCGGCCGCCATCGTCCTGACGACGTTCACCATCGCCGTGCTGGCGATTCTCGGTGTCTTCCCGGATAGCGGCTGGGTCCCCGTCCCGGTGTAACTACACCGGGCCGTCCCCCCCACCGGGAACCATGAACATCGAGGCGATGATAAAGCGGCGACAGCGTCGGGACGGGGAGTCGCGACTGATCGAGGACTACGAACACCTCTCTGCGGCCGCCCACGTCGAGGAACCGACCGACCGGAGCCGACTCCTCGAAGAGCTATTGGACCACTTCGACCCGGTGTTCGACGACCACCTGCCGCCCCACGGCTACCTCTACGGCCCGAAAGGCGCCGGCAAATCGGCCGTGGTGACGGCGCTGTTTGCCCATCTCGGCCGGCAGCGCATCACACCGGGCAACGCCATCTACACCGCGACCCGCGTCCGGCCGTCGCGACTGCTCCAGTTCGTCTACGTCGATACGAGACACCGGACCAGCGAGTTCGCGTTCTACCACACGCTGCTCGATGCCATCACCGACGAGCGGGTGCCCCGCCACGGCATCAGTACCGAGACGCTTCGGGAGCGACTACACCGACAGCTCGGGGACGCGAACGCCGGGCTCTTGCTGGCCGTCGACCACGTCGGCGAGCCGGGGAGTACGCCCGCCGACGCGCTCGTCGACCGGTTCGCCGCGCTGCCGAGCGGCGTCAGCTGGCTCGCTATCGGCCGGACCGAACCGGCCGAGACGGTCCTGACCGACTACACCGCCGAGGCGATACGCGTCGAGCCCTACCGGTTCCACGTGCTGGTCAACGTCGTGTTGCGCCGGGCCGCGAGCGGCCTCGACCACGCGGCCCTGGGCTACGAGGGCGTCTCGACTATCGCGGAGTGGGCCGACGGTGACGCCCACGACGCGCTCGCGGCGCTGTTCGTCGCCGCCGACCGCGCGGCACGGGCCGACCACACCACCATCACCACGGCCGACCTCGACGCCGCCTTCGAGGAGGTGCCGGACGACGGCGTCGCGCTGGGGCGCGTGTTCGCGCTCCCGGCGAACAAGCAGACGGTGCTGCGCGAACTCGTCGAGCTCGACCCCGCCGACCGGGCCAGCGTGACCGTGGCCACGAGCGCCATCGCCGCCTCGACGTCGAACGAGCTGGCCGAAGGCACGATAAAGCGATACCTCTACGAGCTCGCGGCCGTCGGCATCGTCGACCGGGTGCGCTGGGAGAACGACGCCGAGCAGGGCCGCCCGCCGAGCCGGCTCGAACCGAAGTTCCCGCCGACGGTGTTCCGGCGGCTGTACGACCTGGAGGCGTAGGCGGGGTGGCCGACCCCCGTGCGATGGGCCGAAAGCCCGACGGCCCCCGAGCGGACGTGGCACAGGGGCGTCTGGCTGTCCGTCACGGCGGCGGTCGCCGCTCGTCGGCCCGCAAAAAGTCCGTCCGCCGCGTTAGTCGTCCGAGGAAGCCGCGAAGTCCGCCTCGGTCGCGTCGGCCGTCGGCGTGGCCGCCGCGGGCGGTTCGTTGCGCACGTCGTCGCGCTCGCGGTCGCTGATGACCTCGGCGTAGGCGTCGGGCATCACCATCGTGAAGTTCGACAGCTCCTCGTCCCAGTTCTCGAGCAGTTCGGCCGCTCGGTCCGAATCGGTGTAGGCGGCGTGGTTCTCGACGAGACGGGTGATCATCCCGCGGTCTTTCGCCTCCAGCGTGTCGCGGATGGAGACCATCCCCGTGTTGGCCTGCTCGGCGAAGGACTGGTCGGGGTCGTAGACGTAGGCGACGCCGCCGGACATCCCGGCCGCGAAGTTCTTGCCCGTGTCGCCCAACACGACGATGGCGCCGCCGGTCATGTACTCACAGCCGTGGTCGCCGACGCCCTCGACGACGCCCTTGACGCCGGAGTTGCGGACGCCGAAGCGCTCGCCGGCCTGCCCGTTGACGTAGGCCTCGCCCTGGGTCGCGCCGTACAGCGCGACGTTGCCGATGACGATGTTGTCGCTGGCATCGTAGTTGGCCTCGTTGGGCGTGTTGACGATGAGCTTCCCGCCCGAGAGCCCCTTGCCGACGTAGTCGTTGCCGGTGCCGGTCAGTTCCATGGTGACACCCTGTGCGAGGAACGCACCGAAGGACTGGCCGGCGGTGCCGTCGAAGTCGACCCGGATGGTGTCGTCCGGGAGCCCGTCGCCGCCGTGGGCCCGGCAGATGCGGTTCGACAGCGTCGCACCGACCGCGCGGTGGACGTTGTTGATTCCGGCGTCGATGGCAACCGGCTCGCCGTCCTCGATGGCGGGCTCGGCGGCCTCGAGCAGCTCCCAGTCGAGCTGTTCGTCGACGTCGTGGTCCTGTTCGCGCTGTTTGTAGCGGCCGTCCGACCCGGCCGGCTCCGCGATGACCGAGGAGAGGTCGAGCTTCTTGGCCTTCGCCTGTTTCACGTCGTCGCGCTGTTGCAGGACGCTCGCTCGGCCGATCATCTCGTCGACGGTCTCGAAGCCGAGTTCGGCCATGATCTCGCGCAGTTCCTGGGCGACGAACGTCATGTAGTTGATGACGTGCTGTGGCTCGCCCGGGAAGCGGCTGCGGAGGTTCTCGTTCTGGGTCGCGACGCCGACCGGACAGGTGTTCTCGTGGCACTGCCGGGCCATCACACAGCCCGACGTGACCATCGAAGCGGTCCCGAAGGCGAACCCTTCGGCACCGAGCAGGGCGGCGACGGCCACGTCGCGACCCGTCTTCATCCCGCCGTCGGCGTTGATGCGGATACGCGAGCGCAGGCCGGTCGCACGCAGCATCTGGTTCGCCTCCGCGACGCCGAGCTCCCACGGGAGGCCGGCGTTCTTGATGGAGGTCTTGGGCGAGGCCCCGGTCCCGCCGTCGTGGCCCGAGATGTGGACCACGTCGGCGTTGGCCTTCGCGACGCCGGCCGCCACCGTACCGATTCCGTCCTCGGCGACGAGCTTGACGTTGATGTCGGCCTCCGGGTTGGCCGCCTTGAGGTCGTGAATCAGTTGCTTGAGGTCCTCGATGGAGTAGATGTCGTGCAGCGGCGGCGGCGAGATGAGCCCGACGCCCGGCGTCGCATAGCGGACGTGGGCGATCATCTCGTTTACCTTCTTGCCGGGCAGATGGCCACCTTCGCCGGGTTTCGAGCCCTGGGCCATCTTGATCTGGATCTCGTTGGCTTCCGAGAGGTAATCGGAGGTGACGCCAAAGCGGCCGGAGGCGACCTGCTTGGTCGTACACTCCTTCTCGGTGCCAAAGCGCTCGGGCGGTTCGCCGCCCTCGCCGGTGTTGGCGTTGGCGCCCAGCCGGTTCATCGCGATGGCGTTGTTCTCGTGCATCTCCGGGGAGAGCGAGCCAAGCGACATCGCGGCCGTCTCGAAGCGTTTGACGATTTCCTCGACCGGCTCGGTCTCCTCGATGTCGATGGACTCGCGGCCCGAATCCAGTTCGAGCAGCCCGCGCAGCGTCTGGAGCTGCTCGTTCTGGTCGTTGATGAGCTCGGCGAACTCCTTGTAGATATCGTAGTCGCCCATCCGCACGGCCTGCTGAATCTTGCCGACCGTGTTGGGGTTCCACTGGTGGTGAATCCCGTTCGAGCGGAACTCGTACTCGCCCTGGCGGGGAATCTCCGGCTCTTCCTCGCTCCAGGCCACGTCGTGGCGCTGGAGCAGGTCCTCCTCGATTTCGTCGAGGCCGATACCCTCGGTCCGGCAGGTCGTCCCCTCGAAGTACTCCGCGATGAAGTCAGAGGAGAGGCCGACCGCCTCGAAGATCTGGGCGCCCTGGTAGGACTCGACCGTCGAGATACCCATCTTCGCCATCGTCTTCAACAGCCCGTCCTCGACGGCCGTGATGTAGGCGTCGATGGCCTGTGAGAGGTCCGCGCCGTCCGGACCGGCGACGAGGTCCTCGATAGTCTGGTAGGAGAGGTAGGGGTTGACCGCGCCCGCGCCGTAGCCGATGAGCGTCGCGAAGTGATGGACCGCACGCGGGTCACCGGATTCGAGCACGAGCCCGACGTGGTTGCGCAGTCCGTTGCGAACGAGGTGGTGGTGGATGCCGCCGACCGCGAGCAGCGAGGGAATCGGGACGCGGTCCTCGCCGGCCGCGCGGTCCGAGAGGACGATGATGTCGTGGCCGTCGTTCGCGGCCGCGTCCGCTTGTGCGCGTACGTCTTCGACGGCCTCGCGGAGGTCGGTTCCCTTCTCGTAGGTGATGTCGACGACCTTCGTCGACATGCCGTTCTCGTCCAGCGTCTTGATGGACTCGGTCTCCTCGTCGGTGAGAATCGGCGAGTCGAGCACCAGCTGGCGGGCGTGTGCCTGGGACTCGTCGAGCAGGTTGCGCTGGTGGCCCAGCCGCGATTCGAGCGAGGTGACCAGTTCCTCGCGGATGTAGTCGAGCGGCGGGTTGGTGACCTGTGCGAACAGCTGTTTGAAGTAGGTAAACAGGGGCCGGTTGAACTGCGAGAGCACCGACAGCGGCGTGTCGTCGCCCATGGAGCCGACGGGGTCTTTCCCCTTCTCGGCCATCGGCTCGATGAGGTGGTCGACCTCGTCGTAGGTGTAGCCGTACATCGCCTGCTGGCTGCGCAGGCCGCCGACGGTGTCCTGTGGCGTGTTGTCCTCGCGCGGGGCCACGTCGTCGATGTCGACCTGCTCTTCGTCGACCCACTCGCCGTACTTCTCGTCGGCGATGGACTCGAACACTTCCGCGTCGGGGATGACGCGCCCCTCCTCGGGGTCGGCCAGGAAACACTGTCCCGGCTGGAGCCGCCCGCGCTCGGCGATTCTGCTGGGGTCGTGTTCCAGTGCGCCGGCCTCGGAGGACATGACGAGCGTGTTGTTCTCGAGGATGTCGTACCGGCACGGACGGAGCCCGTTGCGGTCGAGCACCGCGCCGATGCGCTCCCCGTCGGTGGCGGCCACGAGGGCGGGACCGTCCCACGGCTCGACCAGCGAGGCGTGGTAGTCGTAGAAGTCGCGGCGGTCGCCCGAGACGTTGTTCATCTCGCCGCGCCATGCTTCGGGAATGAGCATCCGCAGGGCGTGGGGAAGGTCACGACCGCCCTGGAGGAGCAGTTCCAGAGCGTTGTCGACGCTCGCGGTGTCGGACTGAGAGGGGTCGTCGATAATCGGTTTGACCCGCTCGATGTCGTCGCCGAAGCGCTCGCTCGCGATGTCGGTCTCGCGGGCGCGCATCCAGTTGATGTTCCCCTGGATAGTGTTGAACTCGCCGTTGTGGATGACCCGGCGGTAGGGGTGTGCGAGGTGCCACGCGCCCAGCGTGTTCGTCGAGAAGCGGGCGTGGACCATCGCGAACGAGGAGGTAAACCGCTCGTCCGAGAGGTCCGGGTAGTAGTCCGGGAGCTGTTCGGCCTTGAGCAGGCCCTTGTACACGACGACGTCGGTCGCCAGCGAGACGATGTAAAAGCGGTCGTGGCCCGGCGGCTGCTCGGCCTCGACGGTGTTTTCGAGGGCGCGACGGCCGACGTAGAGCTTGTTGTCGAGGTCTTCGCCCGTCGCGCCGTCCTCGGCGGTGACGACGAACTGTGCGATTTCGGGCTCGGATTCGAGCGCGGTCGCACCCAGGTCGTCGTTGTCCGTCGGAACGGTTCGCCAGCCCAGAACGTCCAGTTTCTCGGCGGCGAGTTCGGTCTCGACGAGGTCTTTCAGGTCGGCGGCGGCCGACTCGTCGTCGCTCGGTAGAAAGAGGGTCCCGACCGCATACGCGCCCGGTTCCGGGATGTCGGCGTCGAACTCCGCCGCGAAGAACTCGTGGGGAATCTGCAGCATGATACCCGCCCCGTCACCGGTGCCCTGCTCGGCACCAGTCGTGCCCCGGTGTTCGAGATTCTCCAGAAGTTCCAGCCCGTCGGAGACGGTTCCGTGGTCGCTCTCGCCGTCGAGGTCCATTACGACCCCGACGCCACAGTTCGACCGCTCGTCAGTCGGGTCTGCGAGCCCGGCCTCACCCACAGACTGGTCACTGATGTGTCGCTCAACCATGTGTGCGCGCACCTAGTGGAGACTCCCATAAGAGGATGTTCATCAATGCACTAGTGTTCCTAATCCCCCCATTAGGACATATATATTCTCATCATTGTCCACGCAGTCTGGCGATTGACACGAGTCGACGGGCGTGTCAGGACCGCGAGGCCGACGCAGTATTTGCCGGCTGTTCCCGACGACTCAGGTCCACGCGCGGGCCGACTCGGAGTCGACGGCCCCCGCGAGATACGCGGTGAGGTCCGTCGTCGTCACCATCCCGACGACGCCCTCGGTGTCGTCGACGACGGGGACGTGGTGAATCCCGTGCTCGATGAGCAGGTCGGCGATGGCTTCGATGGACGCCTGCACCGTCGTCGTCACCACGTCGCGGGTCATGTGGTCGGCGACCGAGAAGGCCCCGGCGGACTCGTCGGCCGCCGCGATGGCGACGAAGTCGGTCGACGTGAGAATGCCGACGAGCCGGTTGTCCTCGTCCACGACGACGACCGAACTGATGCCCTCGTCGAGCATCAGTTCGGCGGCCTCCTTCGCCGGTGTCGACGCCGAGACGGTGGTTACTGGCGATGTCATCAAGCTGCCGACAAATATATCGTCCATGCTCCTCACTCACATACACGTCTCAATAAACTTGTTGTTCGCCGGAACCGCTCGCCCGATAGCCGCCGGCGACACGCCGCTCGCAGTCGATGTCTGAACTGTCACTCGTAGGAAAAAACCGGCCGCTGTCTGCCGGTTGTCAGCCCCGAGTCTGACGCCGATTTATATATGGCGACGAGAGAGTCGTCCATGGGGGCATGGAGAAAGTCACACGCTCCCTTGGCCCCATCCTTACCTTTCCTCCGGAGCAGCTACACGGTCAGAAGTCGCTGGTCCGGATATCGGTGGCCGGCACGACCAGTCGAACGCGCGGATGAGCGCTGGCGTGTCGAAGAGTCAGCATCCGACGAGTGCGTGGTCGGCGGTGACCGACGCCGGCGTCACTTCGGTACTGGACGTACTGTGGAACGACCGCACGCCGTTGCGAAGCCGGTACCACGTGGAACCGGCGACACAGCCACCGTCCGCTAGCTCAGTAGCTCTTCGCGAAGTATGCCGTCTCCTCGGCGTCCTCACCGCAGATAGCGCAGTCGTCGTGGACCGGCTCTTCGTCGCGGTCCAGCGGGACCATCACGATTTCCGCGGCGATGGCGTCCTTGATGGGGTCCTCGCAGTCCTCGTCGCCACACCAGCCACACTTCACGTAGCCGCCGTGCTGGCCGATGGTGCCCAGAATCTCCTCGCGCGACTCGCCCTCGCGGATCTCGCCGTCGAGCGTCTCCTCGGCGCTCGCGTACAGCTTGGCGTGGACGGTGTCGAGGTGGTCGGAAACGGTGTCGCCGATGTCCTCGCGGTCGACGACCTCGCTCTCGCCGTCGGGTCGGTGGACCAGCGTCGCCTCGTCGTCCTCGACCTCGTGGGGGCCGACCTCGATTCGAAGGGGGACGCCGTTGAGCTCGTGTTCGTTGTACTTGAAGCCGGGATTGTAGTGGTCGCGGTCGTCGAGTTCGACGCGGACGCCCGAATCTTCGATGTCGACGGCGAGGTCCGCGGCGTATTCCTGGACCTCGTCTTTGGTGTCTTCCTGCCAGATGGGGACGATGACGACCTGCGTCGGCGCGACGGCCGGGGGCAGGACGAGCCCCTGGTCGTCGGAGTGGGTCATGATGAGCGCGCCCATCGCCCGCCAGGAGAGCCCCCACGAGGTCGTGTGGGCGACGTTGTCCTCCTCGTTCTCGTCGGCGTAGGTGATGTCGAACGCTTCGGCGAAGGAGGTCCCCAGATAGTGGGAGGTCCCGCCCTGGACGGACTTCCCGTCGGGCATCAGCGCCTCGACTGTCGTCGTCGTGTGCGCGCCCGGGAACTTGTCGTGGGGCGGCTTGCGCCCCTCCATGACCGGCATCGCCATGACCTCCTCGTAGAGCCGCTTGTACTGTTCGAGGCGGGTCATCGTCTCGTCCCACGCGCCCTCCTCGTCGGCGTGGGCCGTGTGGCCCTCCTGCCAGAGGAACTCCTTGGTGCGGAAGAACGGCTTCGTCTCGGTGGCCTCCCAGCGCACGACCGAACACCACTGGTTCAGGCGGAGGGGGAGGTCGCGGTGCGAGCGCGTCCAGTCGGCCATAAAGGGCGCGATGATGGACTCGCTCGTCGGGCGAACCGCGAGGCGTTCCTCCAGTTCGTCGTGGCCGCCGTGGGTGACCCACGCGACCTCGGGGTCGAACCCTTCCACGATGTCTTTCTCCCGTTCGAGGAAGCTCTCGGGGATGAACATCGGGAAGTAGCTGTTCTGGACGCCGGTGTCCTTGAACCAGCCGTCCAGATGGTTCTGGATGCGCTCCCAGACCGCGTAGCCGCGCGGTTTCGTGACGATAAAGCCGCCCATGGGGGCGTAGTCCGCGAGGCCTGCCTTCTGGACGACCTCGGCGTACCACTCGCCGGGTGAATGCTCCTTGCTCTCAGTAATACCGAGTTCCTGCTCGCCGCTCATTATCGGAGGGTGGCCCACGCCGCTATTAAAGCATACGAAGGGGGCGCGAAGCGTCGGTCGTCCCGGAGGGGGTGGTTAGCCGGACGTGACCTGCTCATATCGGCCTTGCCTGAGCTATATGCCGGTTCGCGGCCACCGGACCGCTATGGAGACACTCGGCATCGACCACGTCCACCTCCGGATACCCGACGACGAGACGGCACACGCCATCGAGTTCTACCGAGACCTGCTCGGCTTCGGTCTCGAAGGGTTCGACGCCTACGACCGAGGCGACTCGCCCATCTTCACGTTCCGGCTCACCCCCGAGAGTATCATCCACGTCAAGCCGACCGACGACTTCGTCCACCCCGAGCGACGGAACTTCGACCACCTCGCCGTGGTGCTGGACGAGGACGTCACGGACGTGAAGCAGGAACTCGAAGACGCCGGCGTCATCGTCGAACGGGAGGGGACGCCGACGGGCGCGACCGGTGACGCGCCGGCCATCTACGTCCGGGACCCCTTTGGCTACCTCATCGAGCTGAAAGAGCCGGTCGACGGGGCGACCTGACCGACAGGAGGCCATCGTATGGGACAACTAATCGACGGACGCTGGAAGACCGACGACGAACTGACGGCGGCCGACCGCGACCGGAGCCCGGATTCGTTTCGGGAGCGCGTCGGCCCCGACTCCCGGTTCACGCCCGAGCCGGGACGGTACCACCTGTACGTCGCTCGCGCCTGTCCGTGGGCCCACGGCGCCGTCCTCGTCCGAGCGCTGTTCGGCCTCGAAGACGCGATCAGCGTGAATATCGTCGACCCGTACCGCGGCGACGACGGCTGGCAGTTCACACCCGACAAACCCGGCTGTACGCCCGACTCACTCCACGGGTCGGACTATCTCCACGAGGTGTACACCCGGGCCGACCCGGCGTTCACCGGTCGGGTGACCACGCCGGTACTGTGGGACAAACAGGAGGGGACCATCGTCAACAACGAGTCCATCGAGATAATGCGGATGCTCGCGACGGCCTTCGAGGACCACGGGGACGTGTCGCTGTATCCCGAGTCGAAGCGCGAGCGTATCGACGCCGTCGTCGAGGAGTTGCACGACCCCGTCAACCGGGGCGTCTACACCGCAGGGTTCGCCACGTCGCAGGCGGCCTACGAGGACGCGGTCAGCGACCTGTTCGACGCCCTCGACAGGTGGGAGTCGGTGCTCGCCGACCGGCGGTATCTCGTCGGTGCGTCGCTGACGCTGGCCGACCTCCGACTCTTCCCGACGCTGGTCCGGTTCGACCCAGTCTACCACACGCACTTCAGGTGTAATCGAAAGCGTCTGGTGGACTATCCGAACCTCTGGGGGTACACACGCGATATCTACCAGCGCCGCGGCGTCGCGGACACTGTGAACATGGCTCACATCGAGAACCACTACTACCGGAGTCACACCGGCCTCAATCCGAACGGCCTCGTCCCGGTCGGCCCAGATATCGACCTCACCGCCCCGCATCAGCGCGGCTGACGTCCCAGCCACAGCTGGCCGCCCCCGGCGCGGACCCGCCTCCCGGGTCAATTATTACAGCACGGACACAAGGAGTGACAACATGACTCAGGGACCAGACGACGAGGTCGACGACAATCTACGGGAAGCCCGGGCGCGCACCCCCGAGGCCTGTGGGAGCGTGCAGTCGCTGGACCAGTTCGGGACGAAGTGGCGGCTCCGTATCCTCTATACGCTGTTCGAAGCGGACCACCGTTTCAACGAACTGAAACGGGCGTCGGGCGCGAGTTCCTACACGCTCTCGCGTGTGCTCGAATCGCTCGAAGCGGACGGTATCGTCGACCGCCGTGTCGAGCCCGGGCCGCCCGTCGAGACACACTATAGCCTGACCGAGAAGGGGGCGGCGCTCGAACCGGTGTTCGACGCTATCGACCAGTGGAGCGAGGAGTGGGGCGGTGAGAACGGGCCGCTGTCGTCCGAGACGCCAGACGTGTAGCTTACTCCTCCAGCGCGCGGGCGGCGATGGCGAGCGTCCCGAGCCCGCCCTGATTACCGATCACCTTCACTGTCTCCGCGAGTTCGTCTTCGGTGACACCCTGCGCGCGGGCCATGCTCGCGAGCTCGGTCACGCCGGCAGTGTTGCCGTCGGCCGCGTCGAGCGCGAGCGTGATGAGGGTCTTCGTCCGGGCGGGGAGGGCGCCGTCGGCTCCGGCGTTCCGTGCCAGCGCGGCGACGTGGTCGGCGAAGGCCTCGTCGTGTCGGCGGAGTTTGCGGACGAACGCCGGTTCACTCGCCGTATCTGCGAACAGTCCATCGAACGGTTGGGGAGTATCGTCTGTGGTCATCTGTGGTAAGTGCGTGCTGTGTAGTGTCGTTACAGTCCGTACGGCCAGTTCGTGCCGCCGAGCGCGAGGAGGACGAGCGCGCTTCCGAGCAGGGCGGTGTTGAGCAGGAACTGTGTCTTCTCTGACTCCCGTTCGTCCGGGTCCTCGATGCGCCAGAAGGCGTGCATCGCCGGTGTGACGCCGGCGAAGAACGCGATAATCGCGAGGCTGGCAACGGCCGGATACACACCGGTGAGAACGCCGAGCCCACCGATCACCAGCAACACGAAGGCGGCGGGGACGGCGACGCTGGCCAGCGGAATACCCGTGTCGCGGGCGTAGGCGATCTTGGCTCGCACGTCGAGCAGGTTGCTGACGCCGAGATAGGCGAAGACCCCGCCGAGGAGGGCCCGCCCAGCGAGGAACGTCGCGGCCCCGGCGGTCGTCTCGAACGGCATCAAGCAGCCACCTCGAACAGTTGTCTTCCGTGTCGTCGGGTTCTGCGTTGCGTCGTCATCAGTCTCCCTTCCGCCGCCGCGAATATGTAGTTAATCTTATGTATAAGTGATCAGGTTTGGTCCGGATAACCGCGCAACATCGGGCCCGCGAGATGCTCTCTGGTCTGTGAGAGCGGGCGGGAAACGACCGGTCAGTCCGTGCTGAGGGTGCCCGGGCTGTCCTCAGGCCCCGATAGTCGTCAGCGACGCTATCGAGTCGGCGACCCGTCGGTCCATCCCGGCACCGGTAAACGTCGGCGTCGGCGTCGCCCGGACGGCGTACAGCTCGTCGTCCGCGCCGCGGGTGAAGTCGACGGCGACGGCGCGGGCACCGAACTGGTCGAGGAGCTCCCGGACCGAGGCAGCCAGCGACACGTCCACGTCGGTCCGCCGGAGGAGCGGGCCGTCGTCGGGCAGCGAGGTCCGGAGTTCGACGGCGCGCATGTGGGTCTCGCGGCCGTCGTCGACCGCGTAGTAGCGGTAGTCGACCGGCTCCGTCCCCGGCTGCTCGACGTAGAACGGCGCCGGGTCGTCGAGGGCGGCGGGCCCCTCCCACGCGTACCGGCGCCCGGGGTCGTACCCCGCTCTCGGGCCGTCGAAGCTGACATCGGGGACGCGACAGCCGACAGACTCCAGCGCGTCGAGCGTGACCAGCCGGGCCGACAGCGCCACCGTCGCCGTGACGCCGTTCCACGTCGGTACCCCGGTCCGGTCGGCGTGCCGGAGCGCGGCGAGGGCCGTCGGGTGGACCGCACCGTTTACCAGTCCCGCCAGCGCGTCGATGTCGGCGGGTGAAACCGGGCCGGTCGGCCGGTGGAACTGGACCTCGAACCCCCGCGCGGCCAATCGCTGTGCGACGGGGCGAAAGAGGGGGTGGTCCGGGTCGCAGATGAACCCGATACTGTCCATACCCCCCGCTCGGAGGGCGGGCGTAAAAAAGTCCGGACGAACCGAACGAGTCGTCCCGTCGGCTGTAACATCCCGGGAGTGTTCGGTCCCCAAGTGGCGACCATCTCTACGGACCCGGAGTCGACAGTATCAGGTGAACTCGGCCCCAAATCCGTCCATGAACTGGCCGGGTCACGTCGGCGGACACTGGGGCACGGCCCACGTCGACTTCACGGTCGTACTCGCGGTGTCGGGACTGACCACAGCAGTGCTCTGTGTCGCGGGCGTCGCCGCCTACCGCCGACGGGGGTCACGGGCGTATCTGCTGGTCGCGCTGGCACTCGCGGTGCTCGTCGCCCGCCCGGTACTGGGCGGACTGGCGATGGTCGGGGCGGTCAGTCCGACGACGCACCACACGCTCGAACACGGCGCCGACGCGGTCATCGTCGTCCTCGTCCTCGGGGCCGCCTACTACACCCGCTCGGTCGAACAGCGACTGGAGGGGCCATGAGCGAGACGCGACGGCGCATCCGTCGGCGCATCGACCGCGACCCCGGCATCCACTTCCGGGCGCTGACGCGAGGGCTGGAGCTGGCGACGGGTCAGGTGCAGTACCACCTCGCCCGCCTCGACGACGTGACCGCGGAGCGAGTCAACGGTCGGACCCACTACTACCCGCCGGGCTACGACGCGTGGGAACGCCACACGCTGGCCATGCTCCGCCGGGAGACCGCCCGGGACGTGGTCGTGGCGCTGTACGAGGGCGACCAGACACGTCCCGACGCCGTCGCCGACCGGGTCGGCGTCGCTCGGAGCACGCTCGAACACCACCTCGACGGGCTCGTCGCGGGCGATATCGTCGCGAAACGGCGCGAGGGGAACCGCGTGACGCTCTCGCTGGCCCGCCCCGAGGAGACGGTCGCGCTGCTCGGTGCCGTGGAGCCGAGCCTCGCCGAGCGGCTGACCGACCGCTTCGAGCGGCTGATCGACAGCCTGCTCGAAGAGCCACGAGAGGACTGATTTCGGCCGCGTTCGCCCGGCGTACCAGAAACCAGTAATGGGGTGAGTCCCTAGGAGCCGGCGATGAGTGAGCGTGGTATCTCCCGACGCGAGTTCGCGAAAAGCGCCGTCGCCATCGGCGGGACGGCCGCACTCGCGGCCTGTCTGGACCGGTTCGGACAGCCCGACGTGCCCACAGGGACCGACCCGTCGACGCTCCCGGCCAGACAGCACGCCTGGGACGGCGGGCTGCCGACCGACGACGCCGGGAACACGCGGCTGTCACGCCACCACGTCTTGCTGTTGCTCGACTACGAGCGCGACGGCACCCCGACCGACGGCGACCGACAGCAGGTCACCGACGCGCTCCGCTCGCTGGAACGGGCCTACGCCTGGCAGGCCAACGGCCTCCAGTTCACGCTCGGCTACAGCCCGGCGTACTTCGAGCGGTTCGAGAGCGGCCCCGCCGGGGTCGACCTTCCCGCTCCCGAGTCGCTGGCCCCCTTCGAGGACCCCGAACTCGACACGCCCGACGCACTGTTGCATCTGGCCAGCGACCACGAGTCCGTCGTGCTCGCGGCGGAGGAGGCCCTAAAGGACAACCGTGACACCGTCAACGACGTCGACGTAGCGGCCTCTCTCGACGGCGTCTTCGCCGAACAGGACCGCCGCACCGGCTTCGTCGGGGCCGGCCTCCCGGCACAGAACCAGGACGTGGACGGCATCCCGGACTCCGAGCCCGTCCCCGAAGACGCCCCGCTGTTCATGGGTTTCAAATCGGGCTTCGACGGGAACCAGGCCAGCGAGGACCGCGTCACCGTCGAGTCGGGCCCCTTCGCCGACGGCGCGACCCAGCACCTCTCGCGCATCCGCCTCCAGCTCCAGCAGTGGTACGAGCAGGACTCGCGCGACCAGCGCGTCTCGAAGATGTTCTGTCCGGCCCACGCCGACGAGGGCAAAGTCGAGGGCGTCGGCGAGAACCTGGGCACCGACAGCGGCGTGGGCGAGTGTCCCGAAGACGTCGTCGAGAACAGCCGGCGGGAGGGCGTCGCCGGCCACGCCCAGAAGGCCGCACGGGCCCGTGACGACGACGACACACCGATCATCCTCCGGCGGGACTTCGACTCCACCGACGGCAGCGAGGCGCGAGTCCACTTCCTCTCGCTGCAACGCGCTATCGCCGACTTCGTCGCCACGAAGGCCGTGATGAACGGCACCGACGTGGCCGACGAGTCCGCGGTCGGCCAGCGCGTCAACAACGGCATTCTCCAGTACATGCGCGTAGAGCGCCGCGGAAACTACCTGCTGCCGCCGCGGGGCCTGCGGGCGCTCCCGGCGGCGAACCCGGCTTGAGAGCGTTCAGACGCCGTTGCGACGGGTCTCGACCCGTTCGCGTGCCGTCGCCGTATCGGTCACGCGGTAGCGGAACGACTGCGTGAAGTAGTCCATGATGGGGCCTTCAGTCCCCGTCGCGCCCGCCGGTAACTCGGTCGTCGAACCGCCGTCACAGGTGACGACGGCCTCGTACCCCCGAGACAGCTCGGTGACGCTGTCGACGCGGCATTCGAGGTCCATCTCGGTGTGCTCGCCCTGCCAGAGCTTGTTGTAGACGTAGTTGTACTCGTAGTCGTAGACGAAGTCGCTGACGGTCGATTCGGACAACGTCGCCGGCCTGTCCGGGACGGCTTTGGGCCCGTCCGGGAAGTCGATACTCCCGCCGCCGGGCGGCGTGGCTGTCGGCGCCGAGGAGGGCGTGGCCGACGGCTGGGAGGTGGCTGTCTCCGGCGTTCCGATACAGCCGGCAGTGAGGACGACGAGTCCGAGGACGGTCGCGATAGCGATTCGGGAAGGCACGGCGAACCGTGCTCGTATTGACAGTAAATGCTTTGTGTGGGTCCGCCGGCCGCTGGATTCGCCAGCCGTACCAGAACCGTCTTTGTGTGAACACCGCTAGCGACGGTATGGACCGCCGTCGCTTCCTCGCCGGTGCCGGCCTCGCCGGCGCGTCGATAGTCGCAGGGTGTGGCTCGCTACAGGAACAGTCGACCCGGTCGCCGCCGCTGGTCGAGAACCGACCCGACGCGACCTACTACCCCACCCACCGCGAGGGCATGGAGATGATCGGAACGAAGCAAGCCGGCGACTACATGGTCGGCCTGACCTACTCGTACCCACACCGGTTCTGGACGGTGACCGGGACTACCGCCGAGCAGGTCAGCATCCGGGACGCCGACAGCGTCCACCTCATGGCGTCGGTGTGGGACCCGGAGACCAACACGGTCCTGCCGATCCAGTCGGGCGTCAACATCGAAATCGCGTCCGACGGCGAGACGGTCGCCGACAAACAGCCCTGGCCCATGGTCTCTCAGAACATGGGCTTTCACTACGGCGACAACTACCAGCTCGACGGCGAGGGCGTCTACGAGCTCACCGTCAGTATCAGCGGGATGACCGAGCGCCGCCTCGGTGCGTTCGACGGGAACTTCGGTACCAGCGGGAAGATGAGCACCAACTGGGAGTTCTCGCGAGCGGCCCGCGATAGCATCTCCTACACCGAGTTTCCGGACAAACAGGGCGACCAGGCCGCGCTCGACCTCATGAGCATGGAGATGATACCGACCTCGCAGCTCCCGGCGACCGACGCGTTGCCCGGCGAACTGCTGGGCACCGCGAAGGGCAGCGACGAGGTGTACGCGGCGACGTGGCTCTCCGACGCCGATTTCCTCGGGTCGGGCGAGTCGTATCTCGCCGTCTCGGTCCACACGCCGTACAACCGAGTACCGCTCCCGATGATGTCCCTCGACGGCACCGTCGACGTGGGCGGTGAGACGGCCTTCGACGACGCGCTGACCGCGGCCATCCACCCCGACATCGGCTATCACTACGGGGCCGTCGTCCCCGCGACCGGCGACCCGACCGTCACCGTCGAGACTGTCGCGCCGCCGCAGGTCTCCCGCCACGAGGGGTACGAGACCGCGTTCCTCGCGACGCCGACCGTCGAGTTCTAGACCGAGAACGGACTCGGTCCCTCGGTCCAGGGCCACCCCGGGAGTCTGGTCTGGATGCCGGCCGCAAGCGCCGCGTCGAGGTCGTCCGCGCCCGCGGTGTCGTTCGGCTCGCCGTGGGTGCGTACGTCCGCGACGTGGAACGTCGCCTCGGCGAGCAGCCGCAACGGCTGGTCGCCGGCGAGCATCGCGGCCAGTTCACGGCCGAGCAGTTCGTCGACGACGAAGCCCGGGTAGTCGCCCTCGACGTCGAGCGCCCGCAGGAGGGCCACGAGCGCCGCGACGTTGACCGGCCGGTCGCCGTCGGCAAACACCGTCTCGACGGCGTCGTAGTAGGCCGCCTCGTCGATACTGTCGACGTCGGTGCCGAACTGCTCGCCGAGATGAGCCCGGGTCTCGTTGACCAGCGGGACCACCACGTCGGCTCGGCCCCGGACCCACTCGTACTCCTCGGCGACGACCGCAGGTGTAACGCGCATACCGTGGGCTCGCGGGCTGTGAACTTTGGTGTGACGCCCGTCCGGCGGCTGCCCACCGGAGCCGGTAGCCCGGAAACGGCCACAAGTCCCCGCTCTCAGCAGCGGTCACGGCCACAGCGGGCAGCACCGGCGCGAAGTGCGAAGTCTTTAATAATTCGACAGTGGAACCTACTGGCACAATCGGTTTTCCGGGGCGCCTTGTCGGCGAGGTCACACTGGCCGACGGACTCCCCAAGGACACCGGACCCGCCACGGCGTCGGCCACAACAGGCTCCCGCCGGTTCTACACTATGAGCACGGTAGACAAGCAACTCGAAGATGTCCGAGCAACGATAGACGAAGAGGTTCCCAACCGCATCTCGGTCACCGACGTGACCTACGAGGGGCCGGAACTGGTCATCTACACCCGCGACCCCAAGGAGTTCGCCACCGACGACGACCTCGTCCGGCGGCTGGCCTCGAAGCTCCGCAAGCGTATCACCGTTCGGCCGGACCCCGACGTTCTCACGCGCCCCGAGTCGGCCAGAGAGGAGATACGTGATATCATCCCCGAGGACGCCGCCGTCAGCGACATTCAGTTCCTCGCCGACACGGGCGAGGTCGTCATCCACGCGAGAAAGCCCGGCCGAGTCATCGGCCGCCGCGGGGAGACGCTGCGGGAGATAACCAGAGCCGTCGGCTGGACGCCCGAGGTGGTCCGGACGCCGGCTATCGACTCGCCGACGGTGGCGAACGTCCGGACCTTCCTCACACAGGAACGCGACGACCGCCGCGACATCCTCGAACGCGTCGGCCGCCAGATTCACCGCGACCCGATGTCGAGCGACGAGTGGGTCCGCGTCACCACGCTGGGCGGATGCAAGGAGGTCGGGCGGGCGGCCTACATCATCTCGACGGCCGACACGCGCATCCTCGTCGACTGCGGCGACAAGCCCGGCGAACGCAGCGAACAGCCGTATCTCGACGTGCCCGAGGCCATCGGGTCGGGCGCGACCTCGCTCGACGCCGTGGTCCTGACACACGCCCATCTGGACCACGCCGCGCTGGTGCCGCTGCTCTACGAGAACGGCTACGACGGCCCGGTGTACTGCACGGAGCCGACGCGTGACCTGCTGGGGCTGCTGACGCTGGACTACGTCGACTCGGCGGCCCGGACGGGACGGCAGCGTCCCTACGACACCGAGATGGTCCGCGAGGCGGTCAAACACTGCATCCCGCTGGAGTACGGCGACGTGACCGACATCGCGCCGGACGTGAAGCTCACGCTGCACAACGCCGGCCACGTGCTCGGCAGCTCCGTCGTCCACTTTCACATCGGCGACGGGCTCTACAACGTCGCCTTCTCCGGGGACATCCACTACGACAACACGCGGCTGCTGGACGGCGCGGTCAACGAGTTCCCGCGAGTCGAGACGCTCGTGCTCGAATCGACGTACGGCGGCCGCAACGACTACCAGACCGACCAGGGCGACTCCGAGCGCAAGTTCAAAGAGCGGCTACAGGACGCCGCCGAGCGCGACGGGACGGTGCTCGTTCCGACCGACGCCGTCGGCCGACCACAGGAGCTGCTGGTCGTCATCGAGGAGCTCATGCGGTCTGACGACGTGCCCGAGATGCCCGTCTACATCGACGACATCATCTGGGAGGCCACGGCCGTCCACACGAGCTACCCCGAGTTCCTCCGTGACGGCGTCGCGGACCGGCTCCACGACGACGACGAGAACCCGTTCCTCGCCGACCAGTTCACCCCGGTCAGCGACGACGAGGAGCGCCGGGAGCTGGCCGAACGCGACGAGGCCAGCGTCGTCCTCTCGACGCCCGGCATGTGTACGCCCGGCCCGGTCCGGACGTGGCTCGAAGCGCTCGCACCGGACCCCGACAACACGCTCACCTTCGTCGACTACCAGGCCCGGGGAACGCTCGGCAACCGCATCCAGAGCGGCCGCGATTCGGTGTCGCTCGACGGCGAGAGCGTCCCGCTGGAACTGCACGTCGAGACGATCGACGGCTTCTCCGGCCACGCCGACCGGCAGGGGCTGGAGAACTTCGTGAAGACGATGCACCCCCGCCCGGAGAAGGTCCTCTGTGTCGACGGCGACCAGTCGGCCACGCAGGACCTCTCCTCGTCGCTGTACCACGACTACAATCTGCGGACGTTCACGCCGCAGAACCTGGAGACGTTCCGCTTCATCTAAACCGCTTTTTGCACCGTCGCGAGCGTCGCAAAGCGATGCTCGCTCGGGGAAAAATCGCGGCGTGTTCCTTTCGCGGGCCTTCGGCCCGCGGCAGTCCGCGCGCCGCGTTCGAACCGGCGGTTGCGCCGCCGGATGCTCACAGCGACCTGCCCTCATCACGACGGCCTGCCCGTCCCCGTTCGCCAGCGACGGCGCGCTGGCGAGGCCACCCGCGAGTATCTTACAACAGGTGTTGGGATTGCCGGCTCCACCAGTCCTTTTAGCCGTCGGCCGTCTGAGCGTCGCTATGGAGTACACACGACTCGGTTCGACCGGGACGACGGTGTCGCAGCTCTGTTACGGGACCTGGCGCTTCGGCCGGGAGACCGGCGGCGTCGTCGAGACGGACCGCGAGCAGGCCCACGAACTGCTGGACGCGGCCTGGGACCGGGGCATCAACTTCTTCGACACGGCGAACGTCTACGGGCACCCGAACGGCAAGAGCGAGCGCTACATCGGCGAGTGGCTCGACGACCGCGACCGCGAGGACGTCGTTCTCGCCTCGAAGGTGTACTTCCCGTTCGACGGCTGGGGCGAGCCCGGGCCGAACGATTCGGGTCTGGGTCG
This sequence comes from Halomicroarcula saliterrae, assembly GCF_031624395.1. Lineage (NCBI taxonomy): Archaea > Methanobacteriati > Methanobacteriota > Halobacteria > Halobacteriales > Haloarculaceae > Haloarcula > Haloarcula saliterrae. Next base: position 164,796 of record NZ_JAMQON010000001.1, on the reverse strand, counting down.
CAAGCACATCCGCGCCCAGATAGAGGGGACCCTCGACCGGCTGGACACCGACTATCTGGACCTCTACTACATCCACCGCTGGGACGAGGAGAGCGACATCGTCGAGACGCTCAGGACCTTGAACGACCTCGTCCGCGAGGGGAAAGTCCACTACCTCGGGGCGTCGACGATGGCCGCCTGGCAGCTGACCAAGGCGCTGTGGAAGGCGGACGTCGAGGGGCTCGAACGGTTCGAGGTGACCCAGCCGCTCTTCCACGCCGGCTACCGCGACGACGTCAAAGACTACCTCGACGTCTGTGCGGATCAGGGGATGGCGGTCTGTCCCTACTCCCCGCTCGCGGGCGGGTTCCTCACCGGGAAGTACGAGCGCACCGACGACGACGACCCGACGAAGTTCGAGGGGCCCGAGGGGGCGCGTGGCTCGCTGTCGGACCGCTTCGAGGACTTCTACCTCTCGGAGCGCGGCTGGCACGTGCTGGACGAGCTCCGCGCCGTCGCCGACGACCTCGGCGCGACGACCCCACAGGTCGCCCTCCGGTGGCTCATCGAACAGCCCGACATCACCTGCGTGCCTATCGTCGGCGCGCGCACCGTCGACCAGCTGGACGAGAACGTCGGCGCGGCCGACATCTCCCTGTCCGACGACCAGTTCAACCGCATCGTCTCCGCCCGCTACGCCGACGACGGCGAGCGGTGGGGCCACCGCCGCTGAGTCGCCGCCCGGCCGAGCTTTTTCCTGTTAGAAGTAGAACACGAGACAATGGCAACCCTCGCCGAATTCGCCCTGCCGCCCGAGACGTTCCCGGTCGGGGTCGTGTTCGAGGAGTTTCCCGAGGCGACGATCGAACTGGGGCGCGTCGTCCCGGTCCGAGAGGAGTTGCGTCCCTACTGCTGGGTGATGAACGTGGCCGGCGACGCCGTCCAGCGCTTCCTCGAACTGGAGACCGCCATCGAACAGCCGAAAATCGTCGATACGGTTGGTGACCACACGCTGTTCCGATACCAGAGCCCGCGGACCAGAGACGGACTGCTGGCGGCGCTCGCCGACACCGACGTGACGCTGCTGTCGGCGACGGGTACCCGAGAGGGGTGGCTAATCCACGTCCAGAGCGACAGACAGCGCGCCATAGCGGCTTTCGACGACCAGTGCCGGCAGGCCGGCATCCGGCTGACCCTGCGGGACATCCACAAGGTGACGGCACCGTCCGAGCGGAGCCACCCGGCGGTGACGGACGCCCAGCGCGAGGCCCTGTTGCTCGCCTACGAACACGGCTACTACTCGGAACCCCGCGAAACGACCCTCGACGAGCTCGCCGACCGTGTCGGCATCTCTCGGCAGGCGTTCGCGAGTCGCCTCCGACGGGGCTACCGGACGTTGATAGAGTCACACCTGAAATACGGCAGCGGGCTTGAACGGGTTACATAGTCAATCCGTTCCCCTATGTCCGTCCCGATAGTTGTCGTGTACAATGGACGACTGGACAGCATTTGCCGGTGAGGAAGAAAGCAACGATGGCCTCCGGACCGACAGCAGGATATGCGACTTCGAGATCGACGAAGCCGACCCGGAGACTGGGACGACCGTCGTCGGCTACGACCACGGCTCGGACCCGTTGAGCATCGCCGTACCGGCCCTCGTCGCCCACTGTGAGTCGACGGACCCGTGTTCGCTCCCGCCCCTGTACGAGGCGGTCGACTCCGAGGCACTGGAGGCCCTGTTCGGCGACGGCCAGACCGCCGATTCGAGCGTCGTCGTCAGCTTCCGGTATGCCGGCTACACCGTCACCGCCGACGACGACCTCCTCTCGGTGTGTCCCCGGGAGTGAGTCAGGCCGCGTCCGACGGGTCGACGACCTCGTCGGTCGCCGGATAGACGCCGACCTGCTCACAGCGGTCGGCCAGCGGGCAGGCCTCCGGGTCGTCCAGACAGGCCGGTTTGCGGGCTTTGCAGTACTCGCGCCCGAACTGTATCATCGCGGTGTGGCCGAAGCCGCACTTCTCGGCGGGCACGTCCCGCTCTATGTGCTCCCGGACGGTCTCGTGGTCGGCGTCGGCGGGCGCCAGCCCCATCCGGCGGGCGATGCGGTGGACGTGCGTGTCGACGGGGAAGACGCCGCCGCGGCCGCCGGCAAAGAGCAGGACACAGTCGGCGGTCTTGGGGCCGACGCCGTTCATCTCCAGCAGCCGGTCTCGGACCGCGTCGGGGTCGGCCTCCCTGACGAACTCGTCGAACCCGTCCTCCCCGCCGAACTCCGCACGGATTTCGTCGGCCAGAGCGACGATTCGCGCCGACTTCTGGTTGTACAGCCCCGCCGACTGGATGGTCTCGGCGAGCTCGGACTGGTCCGCCTCGGCGAGGGCCGCGACGAGGTCCGCGCCGCCAGTGTACCGTTCCATCAGCGCGTCGTGGGCCGGCTGGCTCGCCGTATCGGACGTGTTCTGGCTGAGGATGGTGCGGACGAGACAGTCGAAAGCGTCCTGACCGCCGTAGGTCTTCGTCCAGTACAGCTCGCCCAGGCGGTCGACGACGGCTTCGGCCCGCGTCGCCGCGGTCGCCGGGTCGAACGTCGCCGTCCGTCCCCCGCCGGACTCGCCACCGCTGATGTTCTTCGAGGGCTCTCGGTCGGTCATGTGGGCTCCAAGGGGTGCGAGGGGCAAAACAGCTTCACCCGCTCGACGCCGGGCTGGCACTGCCGTCGCCGAACCATCTTTCTGTCGTGGCGTCCGAATCACCGCTGTGACCTCGACCGTTCTCGTCACCGGCGCCACCGGCACCGTCGGTTCGGCACTGCTCGACGCACTGACCGACCGTGACGCGACGGTCCGGGCGGCAACCCGGTCGCCGCCGGGGACCGGGCCGGCCGACGAGTGGGTCGCGTTCGACTTCGAGAAGCCCGAAACGTGGGGCGACGCCCTGGCCGGCGTCGACGCGCTCTTCGTGATGCGCCCGCCACAGCTCTCCCGGGTCGGCCCGGTTCGGGCGTTCGTCGACGCCGCCGGCCGTGTCGGCGTCGACCGCTGTGTCGTGCTCTCCGTGCTCGGCGCCGACCGGAACCCGCTGCTCCCACACCGACGAATCGAGCGCCACGTCGCGGCCTCGCCGCTCCGGTGGACGTTCCTGCGCCCCTCCTTTTTCACCCAGAACCTCGTCGAAGTCCACGGCGACGCGCTCGCGCGGGGGGAGATTCCGGTGCCGGCCGGCGACGGGCGGACGAGCTTCGTCGACGCCCGCGACGTGGCGGCCGTCGCCGCCGTCGCGCTCACCGAGCCGGGCCACGCCGGCGTCGCCTACGACCTCACCGGACCCGAAGCACTCACCTACGACGAGGTGGCCGCAGTCGCGAGCGACGTGCTCGGCTCACCGGTCGCGTACACCGACCCCTCGCTCCCGCGGTTCGTGGTCCGGGAGCTCCGGCGGGGCCGGCCGCTGGGTTTCACACTGGTGATGAGCGGCATCTACACCACGGCCCGGCTCGGGCTCGCCGGTCGTGTCACCGGGGCTGTCGAGCGCGTGCTCGGGCGACCGCCGCGAGACGTGCGGGCGTTCTTCGAGGACTACGGGGACGAGAGGACGGCCTCACGTCGACTCCACGGTGAGTGAAAACGTCAGCTCCGCGCCGTCGGCGAGCGCCGCCACCAGGTCGCGGTCGACGTCGCCGGCGGCCGCGTCGGCCCCGACCATCACCGTCCGGTCGTCGACGTAATCGCTGGTCCGGAGGACGTGGCTCCGGTCGTTCTCGAAGGAGAGCTCCGGGTGACCAGAGCCCTCGACGACGACGCGGTGGCCGGCGGCTTCGAGCGTCGCCGTGATGGTCGCGTCGGCGGACCGGCAGGCCGCGACGAACTCGTCGTCGAAGTCGGCGGGGACGGTGTCGGCCTCGACGCCGAGGATGCAGTCACCGGCCGGCGTCAGAAAGTCGTCGCTGGTGACTTCGAGCGTGCTCGCGTGTTCGGCCGTGACGTTCTCGTGGCCCCGTGCGCTGACGACGGCGTCGTGTTCCATACGGCCTCGTTTTCGACGGCCGTACTTAGACGGACGGTTCTGCGTGTCGCCGGGACCGGGTCGACGACACGCCTGTTGCACCGTCGGTTTCAGTCGGTCGACTCGGGGCGGGCGACGGTGACCGTCACCGCGCCACAGACACACTCGTAGGCCTCCCGCCGACCGGCGGCCGTCTCGAACGCCAGCTGTGGCTCGGTCAGGGCGCGGTCGCAGCCGTCGGCGTCGCACGTGTTCTCCCCGCGGAGGTCCTGTATCATATCTGCAGGGACGGTCCGGGGTTACCTTAATCCGAGCCGTCCCCGGAGTGAAAGTGAAAGTGACAGCGGGCGACGGGGCCGGACCGAATCCACCGCCGGCCCGTGGGGGTAAAGGATATGCCCCCAGCGGACGGGCCACATGGTATGTCGCTTTCGTGGCGCGGCGCGTCGGTAGCGCCGGACGAGGAGATGCCGTCGCCGGAGACGTGGGAACCGGTGTCGGTCCCGGGACGGCCGGCACAGTTCGCCGGGGCCGACGCCGTCGCATACGAGACGACGGTCGCTGACCCGCGGCGTGGCGCCGACGAACACGCGGTGCTCGTTCTGCGGGGGAGTTACGCCCAGACACGCGTCTGGTGTAACGGCGAACAGCTCGCGGCCTCGGACCGCTACGTCACGCCGCTGCGCGTCCGGCTGCCCGACGCCGAGGAGTACCGGCTCCTGGTCGAGTGTCGGCGCCCCGAGCACCGCTTTGGCGGGCTCCACGACACCGACGAGCTGCCGGCCGACCGCTGCGTGCCGGGCATCTGGTGGGACGCGAGCATCGAGACCTACCCCGACCCGTTCGTGCACGCGATGCGTGCGCGACCGCGCCTCACCGAGGAGGGGGCCGCGGTCGACGTACAGGCCGAAGTCGTCACGAGCGAACCCATCGACGACCGGCTCACCTTCTCACTGCGGCCGGCGGGCGAAGTGCGGGGCGGCGGGATGATGGACCGCGCCCGCGTCGACACCGACGCCGGGGAACGCACCGTCACGCACACCATAGACGTGCGGGACCCGACGCTGTGGTGGCCCCACGACCGCGGCGACCAGCCCCGGTACGTGGTGCGGGCCAAACTCGGCGACGCCGAGCACTCCCTGACCACGGGGCTGCGCTCGGTCACGTACGACGACGGGCTCCGGGTCAACGGCGAGCGGGTCAGGGTCCGCGGGGTGACGCTACTGGACCCGACAGTCGAGGACGTCGAACGCGCGCTGGCGGCGAACGCGAACCTCGTCCGCGTTCGCGCCCAGGGCCTCCCACCGGACGTGGCCGAGGCGTGTGACGAATACGGCCTCCTCCTCTGGCAGGACCTTCCACTCACCGGCCCCGGTGGCTTCGATATGGAGCGCGGTCGCGAACTGGCGTCGGCGTTCACCGCCCACATCGGCCACCACCCGAGCCTCGCCTGTGTCGCGGTCCACGACGAACCCGTCCGGCCCTACGCCGACGGGCTCGGTTCGGGGCTGCTCGACCGGCTGCGCTTTCGCTTCCGGGCCTGGCGTGCGAGCTACAACGAGGCGCCCGCGACGTCGGTGGCCGACCGCGTCGAAGGGGTCCCCACCTTCCCCGTCGTCGGCCCGCCCGGTATCGACCCCGACGCTGTCACGCTGTATCCGGGTTGGCAGTACGGCGCGGTCGGCGACCTGTCGTGGCTCTGTGACCGGTACGACGTCGGCGAGGTGGTCGCCGGCTTCGGCGCCGGCTCGCTGGGGAGCGACGAGACGGCGGCGGTCCACGACAGCCGCGTCAGCGGCGACAGCACGGCCTCACAGACGTATCAGGCCCGAATCGTGCAGGCGGTCGCCGAGGCGCTCCGACAGCGGGAGAGCGAGATACTGCTGCTCGACAGCCTCCGGGACGTGGGCGACGCCGGGATGGGCGTGCTCACCGAAGACGGAACGGAAAAGGCGGCGTACGCGACGGTGACCGACAGCTACCAGCCGACACAGGTGTTCCTCTCGGACCCGACACCGGGCGAAAGCGACATCGTGGTGTGTCACGACCGCCCCTCGGGCGCGACGGTGACCGTCGAGTGGGACCACAACGGCGACCGGCAACAGGAGGAACGCATCATCGGCGAGTTCGGCAGAGTGACCGTCGGTTCGCTCACCCTCGAAGCCGGGGACGAACTGACGCTGGCCGCCGCCGTCGAGCGGCAGGCGGTGAAAAACGAGTACCACATCGACGGGGATATATAACCGATACCGAATCCGTGTGAAAGCTTCACGCGCCCGCAGACGGGTGTGTGAGGGGTCGCCACGGTATCGGTTGCACCGCAATATTTAAACGGTATCCCCCGGTAGTTGTTGGTACCAGAACGCTTTCGCGTTCAGGCAGTATCGCTCCGCGCCCAACATGAGAGGGAACCCTTGTTATTGGTGCCAGCCCCTCCATAGCTACGGTTCTGCCTGTCCGAAGGCGGTGATGGCATAGAGGTTCCAACAATGGCAGACTCGATAGACGAATCAAAAAACGTTGCAGTAACAGAAGAGGATCTTGAGAACAAATCGAAGGGCGAGCTCATCAAGCTCGCCGGTCAGCTGCGAGACCGGCGAAACGAGCTCAACCAGATGGCTTCCGAGCGTGCTAGCGCCCGCGACGACCTGAACGCGAAGACGCGCGAGAAGGTCGACGAGGCCCAAGAACACCGCGAGAAGCGCGACGAGCTCAACGAGCAGGTCCAGGAGCACAAGGACAAGCGCAACGAGCTCAACGCCGAGGCCAACAAGCTGTTCGACAAGGTCGACAAAGTCAAGAACGACCTCGAACTCGACGAGGGAAAATCGGTCGACGAACTCACGGACGAGATCGAAGATCTCGAGTTCAAACAGCAGACCGAGGTGCTCTCCTCCGAGGACGAGAAGGAGCTCATCGAGAAGATCGAGGCGAAACGCGAGAAGCTCCAGAACAAGAAAGAAAAGCTCGACCAGAGCGGCGATCTCGAGGGGCTCAAAGAGGAGGCCGAGGAGGTCCGCTCGGAGGCCTCGAAACACCACCAGAAGGTCACGGAGCTGGCCGACGAGGCCCAGAAACACCACAACGAGATGATCGAGGCCTACCGCGAGGCCGACGAGATCCGTGACGACGCCGACGAGAAACACGAGGAGTTCGTGGAGGCCCAGGAGGCCGCCGACCAGCACCACGAGGACTTCGTCCGCGTCCAGAAGCGCCTGCGCGAGCTCGACAAGAAAGAGGAGCAACAGGAGCGCTCCCAGCGCGAGGAGAAGCAGGAGGCCGCCCGCGAGGAGGCCGAGGAGATCTACCAGAAGTTCAAGGAAGGCGAAACCCTCGACACCGAGGACCTGATGAAGCTGCAGAAGGCCGGCAAGCTCTGAGTCGGCGTCTTTCTCTCTGTTTTTCACGGCCAGTAGATGCATCCCTATGTTCCCCTCCAGTCGGCGGGTCCGCTCGGGCTCCTCCCGACGGTCGTTGGCGGTGTCGTCTTCGGCCTCGCACTGGCGGCACCGCCGGGACCGATGAACGCCGTCATCGCCGAGGAGAGCGCTGTTCGCGGGTGGCGAGCGGGGCTGTTTGCCGGGCTGGGTGCGATGGTGGCCGACCTGTGCTTCCTCCTCCTCTCGCTCGTCGGTGTCGCCACAGTAGTGACCGAGACGCCCGGACTCCATCGGCTGATGGTGGCGACTGGCGGCCTGTTGATGCTCTGGTTCGCCTACGGCGCCGTCCGGGACGCGAGCGGGTTCTCGTCGGCCGAGGCGTCCGGGGCGGAGAGCCGTGGCTTCCGGAAAGCGCTCGTGTTGGCCCTCACGAACCCTTACCAGGTGGTGTTCTGGCTCACTGTCGGCATCGGGCTCCTCCGGCCGGGAACGGTAGACGTGCTGTCGTCACTGCCCTCCGTCGGGACCGACACCACGGGCCTGCTCGTCGTCCGGACGGGCCATCCGGCCTTGCTCGTCGGGCTGTTCGGTGGTATCGCGCTCTGGATAACGGGCTTTCCGGCGGCTATCGTGCTGGCACGCCGGCGCGTCGAGGCGCTGGCGCCGGCCGTGGCGTGGGCGAGCGCCGCGGTGCTCGCCGTGACCGGTGTGCTCTTTCTCGGTCAGGCCGTGGTGCAGTAGTTCAGGAGTCACCCATCCCGGTCGCCACGTCGTCGAGGCTCTCCTCGGCCTCCATCTCGGCGACCTCCATCTCCAGCCACTCCTGAAACCAGCGGGTGCGCTTGAGCCGCTGGTGGACGAGCGACTCCGCGGTGTCGCTCTCGACGCGCTCCTTGGCGTCGACGCCGCGCTCGATGACGCGGTCGACCATCTCCGCGGCGTCCATGTGGGTCCGTGACTCATAGCCCATCCGCAACAGCATCAGGGCCGTCCCGTTGGCCCCGACCTTGTCGAGGATGTCCGCCTCGATGAGACACTGCGTCTCCAGAGAGAGGTCCGAGAGGTCGTCCTGATAGGAGTGGGCCTCGATAGCACGACACACCTGTTCGACGAACGAGTCGGGGTACTCACCGTGTGTCTCGAGGTACTCGCGGGCGATGCGAGCGCCGGCCTCGGCGTGGACGTCCTGTTCGGCCTCCAGCTTCGCGATATCGTGGAACAGGGCCGCCACCCGGGTCACGTCGACGTTCGCACCCTCCCGCTCGGCGATGGTCGTCGAGATGTCGACGACGTTGAGGATGTGGTTGAACCGGTACTCCGCCGAGTGCCAGGGGTACCAGCGCATCCTGCCGCCTTCGTCCTCGTTTTCGACACTGGCAGCCAGATAGTCGTGGACGAACTCCCGCATCGCATCGAACGCCTCGTCCGAGACTGGTGACTCCCTAATCTCGACGCCCACGGCGACACCTCCGGCGATAGGTTCCGGTATTCATCTTACAGATAAGAAGGTACGTTCGACTCTTTAGCGTTACGACAGGGAAAACGCCCCGAAGCGGTCACGAATCCGAACGGATGTACGGAAAACAGCGGTGCCAAGAGTGGCGGTGTGGTTGAGCGGCGCCCAGTGCGAGCGGGGACCACGACCGGTCCGGTAGCACGCGTTCGGGCGAAGAACGGCCATCTCGGCGGGCAGCCGGCAGGCATCGGCCGGCAAGACACCTCTCTCTGTTTCAGGTAGTTATCCTCTCCATCTATGCTCGATAATCAACCTCCATGTGTGAATGTAAATCGTGCGTCCAAGAGTATAAGACTTTCTTTGAATTATGTGGTAGTAGTTCCGGCATCTCGACCCGCGGTCAGCCGCCGAAAGTTTCAATTGAACTGTATTTTTATGCCCGTCCGCTGTCAGGGTAGACGTATGGAACTCCGACGGGCTAGACCAGCCGACCGACCCGCGGTTCGGGATGTCGCGCGCCGTTCACTGCAGGCGTCGTACTCGCTGGGGCCGAAAGCGATTACCAGCGCGATAGCGGAGTGGTACAGCGAGGACCGACTGGCCGAGAAGCTCGAAGAGCCCGGACGGGTGGTCGTCGTCGCCGACGAGGCGGGCCAGGTCGTCGGGTTCTCCGAGAGTATCGTCGCGGCGGCCGACACGGCTACCCTGCTGTGGCTCCACGTCGACCCCGCTCACCGCGGGGAGGGTATCGCCAGCGCGCTGTTCGAGGCGACCCGCGAGGAGCTGACGGACCTCGACGTGACGGGGCTCCGCGGGCGCGTCCTCGCCGAGAACACCGAGGGGACCAGCTTCTACGAGCACCGCGGCTTCCGGCAGGTCGGCACCGATACGGTCGAGATAGACGGCGAGAGCTACGTCGAGAACATCTACGCCGAGTCCGAGCAGTGGGGCCGCGAAGCCGTCCAGACCGACGCGGACCGCACCGTCTACGTCGACCACGACAACCAGGAGCGCGGCTCGAAGGCCCCCTTCCAGGTCGTGTTCACCGAACCGGAGGGCGACAACCGCTATGGCTACTTCTGTAGCAACTGTAACACGCTCGCCACCGCGATGGATTCGATGGGCCGCATCGAGTGTGAGTCGTGTGGGAACGTGCGAAAGCCGGTTCGGTGGGACGCGGCGTATCTATAGCCTATCTGAGCCTCGTTTTCCTGACGGGATGTCACGCTTCCCCGGACGCAAGTGTGTCCCGGAGGAGTTGTCGGAAAAGCAATATAGTCTCGGGCGGATTCGAACCACGAAGACTCGAATCCTCTCGTCTTCTGGGCGCGAACCGCCGAGGATATTCACGCTCACGAAGTTGTTCGCGCGAAAATAGTCCCGGGCGGATTCGAACCGCCGTCGTGGGCTGTCTTCGGCGCTCGCCGAAGGCGAACGCCTCCAAAGGCCCATATGATTGGCCACTACACCACGGGACTTCGCTTCGTTCGCCCCGTGAGCATCGCGAACCACAGGTTCGCTCACCACCACGGGACTTCGCTTCGTTCGCCCCGTGAGCATCGCGAACCACAGGTTCGCTCACCACCACGGGACTTCGCTTCGTTCGCCCCATGTGCCTCGCAATCTCGTCGAGATTGCTCACCACCACGGGACTGCACTCGAATAAACCGCCGGAATGCACTTGAACGCTTCGAGAGCTAGTCGCTCGTCACTTCGGCCTCGACGTCGAGCAGACCACAGACGTCGTCCTCGGCGTTGAAGCAGTCGGGACACTGCGGTTCGCGGTCGATGATGGTGTCGAGCCGTTCGGCGACGGTCTCGTCGATGACCCCTTCGAGCGTCTTGGCCTCGCCGCGGAAGTCCTCGACTTCGAGGACCTCGATGAGGAACCGCTCGATGATACAGTAGTTCTGCAGGGCGTCACGGGCCTGTGTGATGCCCTCGTCAGTGAGGTCGACGCCCTTGTACTTCTCGTGGTCGAGCAGGCCGCGGTCCTCGAGCTTACCGATCATCTCGTTGGCGCTGGCTGGGCTGACGTCGAGCAGATTCGCGACGTCGCCGGTCGATGCCGGACCGTCGGCCTGTTGCTGTGTGAGGTATATCGCCTTCAGATACTGAGCCTGCGTGTTCATTCTCGTGCCTCCATGAGTTCGGTCACGTCCTCGACGCCCGCGGCCTCCTCCTCGCGGATGGTCGAGAGGACGTCGAGCAGCCGCTCGCGGTCGAGACCGAAGTCGGTCTCGGACGCTTCGATAGAATCGATGAGGTCGTCGTAGAACTTGTACGCCGTCTCCTCGTTGCAGAGCTGGTCGTACAACACACCGTCGAAGTCCTTGTCGGACTCGTACTGGGCCTCGACGAGGGTCTGTATCTCCTCGAACGGGACGGTGTCGGCGTCGAGGTCCTCGACGAGCGCTTCCAGCCGGCGGCGGTGGTCGGCCGACTCGGCCGACGCCTCGGAGAGCAGCTCGTGGAGCTGTGAGTCGTTCGCGGTGGTCGCCGCCGCGTGTTTGGCGGCTCGCGCCTCGACGACCTCTTCGAGGACGATGCCGATCTGGAGGAGGCGCGCGAGCTGGTGGTCCGACGCGACGGGCTGGGTCAGACTCACGACGACACCTCCGGGCGATGCGAGACAGTCATAGGGGAAGGTCGGGGAGGCCGGAACTTAAGCGGTTCCCTCGCTGTGCCGGCCAAACGCGGGCCCCGGTCACCCCTCGACGACGCTCTGCACGTAGAGGTGTGCGGAGACGGCGAACCAGACCACGGCGCTCAGCTCCGCGAGAGCGCCGGCGAGGCTCTGTACGGCCGGGAACAGAGCAGCGAGCGGACCCGAACCGGGAGCGACGAGTCTGCCGACGTAACTCAGCCCGATGGCGACGGTAAACAGCGAGAGGAGACGCGCCAGCTTCCAGCGATAGCTGGTCGTCATCGCCCAGCTCACCCGGATCGATTCCAGCGGGCCGTACCGGCCGAGGATACACGCCTCCATCGCGAACCAGCACTTGAACAGCATGATTCCGACGGGAAGCAACAGCAGCCCGACGGAGACGGCGAACACCAGCATGTAGCCGTACGGGGTCGTCGGTTGGAGCGCCGTGAGGACCAGCACGCCCATAAGCGCGACACTCAGCAGTGTCGAGAGCGCGGAGAGCGCACCGAGCAACCCGATCAGGACCACGACCAGCACTAGCGCCCGGCCGACGGCCCGTCTGCACCACAGCCACGGACTCACCGTGTCTCCGGTGAGTTCACGCGCGGTGAGTGTCGCGACGTAGATTCTGACGCCGATGAAAAAGCCGCCGGCGACGGCGATTTCGAGCACGTCCGCGACCGGAACCGGGAGATACCGAACGCCGAGGACATCGACGAGCGTACCGAGCGCGACCAGGACGGCCCCGAGGACGAGAATAGACGGGTGCGTACGGCAGAGTCGCCAGCTCCAGGCGACAGTGTCGAGGAGGCTCCGCCGGGTCGCCGTGGCGTCGACGTTCCGACAGTCGAGACAGCCACAGCCGTCGGTCTCCGAGCGGCGGCGAATCGGCAGCCCACGCGGGCCGGCGGACACCGACGGGGGCCGCTCCTCCCCAGCGGTCATTCCTCTCCCAGAAGCCCGGAAACGGCGTTGCCAAGCGACACCAGCAGCGGTGAGACGCCGACGACTGACGCGAACGACTCGAACGCGCGCCGCATCGCGGGCTTGTCGTCGCTGGTCCCGAGAAAGACGAGCGTCGGGTCCTCGGCGACGACGAACACGTCCATCTCCCGGCCCTTCTCCGAGTAGCAGGTGTCGACGACCTCGATGAGTCCGACGTCGTCGAGGTTGCCGAGGTGGTAGTGGACGTTCTGGACGGACATGTCGAGCCCCTCGGCGATAGTCGCCGGCGTCGCCGGTTCCTCGTTCAACAGCCGGAAGATATCCTGTGCCGTCTCCGAACCCAGCGCCGAGAACACCTCGCAGGTCGCCTCGTCGTCGATACACAGCACCGACGGCTCGTCGCTTCGCTCGACCGATGCGTCAGTCTCTGTCGGCAGGAGTCGTCCCATATGTCTGTGTCCTGACGGAACTGTCGCGCAGTGGACCGATATCACCGCTGTGGCGTTCCACGGCCGAATACCTTACTGTGTTTCGACAGTTCCTGCGGGTTTCGGACGGTCAGATTGCCGGGTCCAAGCGGGCTGCCCTCCGGCGAGGCGGAGGAAGTAGGCCGCATGAACGGTGTAGCAGTACGTGAGCGCCGCCGTCGACAGGACGCTCGCGACGGCGACGACGAGCGTCGAGGCGCCGAAGTACGGTGTCGCGGGGAGCCACGTCGGTGAGACCTCCAGTAACACCTCGGGATGGGGGACGAGGCTCACGACAAACACCCAGAGCAGCGTGAACCCGACGACGCTACCGAGGTTGTGTCGGACGAGTGCGACACTCCGCCGGACCGCGCCCGCGACGCTCCGGTCTTCGGCGACGATGGCCGGCGCGAGGAACTGTACGAACAGGAGCACCGTGGGGATACCGAGTAGCGTGGCGAGGACACTCAGCGCGAAAGTGATGCCCGCGCCGACGAGCGCCGCGTCACCCATGTCGACGAGAACGAGCAGGACCAGCGGTACGAGGGTGAGCGCGAACAGGACCGTGAACAACGCGACGAGGCCGGCGACGAACAGCACCGTCGCGGCCAGCAGCCGCGAGTAGTTCGCGACGCCGGCCCGAACGAAGGTCGCAAGCGAGCTCTCGCCGTCCCGGACCGCCGCGACGGCCATCCCCAGAAACCCCCCGAGAACGAACGGAAAGGTCAGTAGCAGTCCCAGCGCGACAATCGGCTCGGTCTCCGGCCCGAAATCCAGTACACCCGCGAGTGACAGCGCGACCAGCAGCCCGCCGGCGACGAGCAACGTCGGGGTAGTTGACAGCGCGGTCCAACCGTCGCGGAACGATTCGAGAGCGGCCATACAGCGAGCTACGAGAGAGACCCTCTTGAGGCGGCCGTAACATCAAAACGCGTTTTGATACTTCCAGCGAGCAGACCCGCCGTTGGGGCGGGGGCACCTCGCTGCTCCCGAAACGACCGTGGAAGACGAGTATCAGACAGTAATCAGGGGGATTACTCTCTGAGACGCCTTCAGGGCAGTGCCCTCACGAGCCTCCCCTCGTGAGCCTACCGGCTCACTCGCGGAGACACCGTCAATCAGAGATTGACGAGCCTTCGTTCGTAACCCTACGGGTTACTCACGAAGACGCCGTCGGAGACAAGCTCCGACGAGCCTGCGCTCGTGTTACTCGCGCAGACGCTCGTAGATGAGCTGGTCGAGGTCCTCGCGGAGTTCGTCGACCGCGACCTCTTCGAGGACGGGGACGAAGAAGCCCTCGACGAGCATGTTCTTCGCCTTCTCGGGGTGGACACCGCGGGAGGTCATGTAGAACATGTCCTCGGCGTCGACCTGCCCGACCGTCGCGGAGTGGGAGGCCTCGGTGTCGTGGTTGTTGATGATGAGCTTCGGAGAGGCGTCGGCCTCGGACTCGTCCGAGAGCATGAGGGTGTTCTCACGCTGGTAGGACGACGTGTCCCACGCGTCGGTGCCGACGTCCTGAACGCCCTCGTACACCGAGCGGGCCTCGTCGTCGAGGACGCCCCGTGTCACGAGGTCGGCGACGGTGTGCTCGGCCTCGTGCCAGACACGGGCCGCGATATCGACGTGCTGGTCGTCGTGGCCGAAGAACGCGCCGACGATCTGGGACTCCGAGGAGTCCCCGAGCAGGCGCGTCTCGACGCTGGACTTCGTGAGTCGGGAGCCGATGTTGCCCTCGATCCAGTCGATACTACCGTACGTGTCGGCGTGGCCGCGCTTGACCTGGTAGTTGTAGCTCTCCTCCGAGAGGTTCTGGAGGGTGCCGTACTGGACGTAGGCGTTCTCGCCCGCGACGGCCTCGACGACGCCGGAGTAGTACTGGTCGCCGTCGATGTCTTCACCGGTCGTCTGTCGTTCGAGGATGGTGACCGAGGCGGACTCCTCGGCGACGACGAGCGTGTAGTTGAACAGCGACTGGCTGTTCATCGTCGTCCGAATCTTCACGTCCTCGGCGTCGACGCCTTCGGGGACGTAGACGACCGTCCCGGCGGAGAACAGCGCCGTCGACAGCGCCGTCAGGTAGTCCCGCTGCGGGTCGACGACGGAGCCGAAGTGGTCCTCGATGAGCTCGCCGTGCTCGTCGAGCGCCTCGGACCAGGAGAGCACGTCGACGCCCTCGGCGTCGATGCGGTCCTTGTCCTGTGCGTAGTCGAGCGGGTCGACCAGCGTCTCGTAGTCGAGCGCGTCGAGGTTCGTCCACTTGCGGCCCGGCGTCTGGATGACGTCGGGCATGTCGAGCTCTTCGAGGGCCTCGAGGGCCGACAGACGGGTTTCGAGCAGCCACTCGGGCTCGTCGAGGTCCGACGAAATCTGTTCGACTGCGTCTTCCGACAGTGTTGCGTGTACCTGCGTGCTCATGGTTATCCGAGCGACCCCTCCATCTCCAGCTCGATGAGACGGTTCAGTTCGACCGCGTACTCGATCGGCAGCTCCTCCGTGATCGGCTCGATGAAGCCGGCGACGATCATCTGCTTTGCGTCGTCGTCGTCCAGTCCACGGGACTGGAGGTAGAAGACGTCCTCGTCGCCGATCTTGCCGACGGTCGCCTCGTGGGCGACGTCGACTTTCGACTCCTGAATCTCCATGTACGGCATCGTATCGGAGGTGGAGTCGTTGTCGAACATCAGGGCGTCACACTCGACCGAAGTCGAGGAGTCCTCGGCGCCGTCGGCGATGTGGACGAGCCCGCGGTAGTTCGTGCGGCCGCCGTCCTTCGCGATGGACTTGGACTCGATGGTGGACTTCGTGTCGGGCGCGTTGTGGTAGACCTTCGCGCCGGTGTCGATGTCCTGTCCCTCGCCGGCCATGGCGATGGTGATGTGGTTGTCCGTCGCGCCGGGGCCCTTGAGGACGGTGGAGGGGTACAGCATCGTGGCCTTCGAGCCCATGCTGCCCGAGACCCACTCCATGGTCCCTTCGGCCTCACAGATGGCGCGCTTGGTGTTGAGGTTGTACGTGTTCTTCGACCAGTTCTGCACGGTCGAGTACTGGACGTGGGCGTTCTCGCCGACGAACACTTCGACCCCACCGCTGTGGAGGTTGAACGCCGAGTACTTCGGGGCGGAACAGCCCTCGATGTAGTGGACCTCCGAGTTCTCCTCGGCGATGATGAGCGTGTGCTCGAACTGGCCCATCCCCTCGGAGTTCATGCGGAAGTACGCCTGCACGGGCATGTTGACCGTGGTGTCTTCCGGGATGTAGACGAAGGAGCCACCGGACCAGACGGCCCCGTGGAGCGCGGCGAACTTGTTGTCGCTCGGGGGGACACACTTCGTCATGAAGTGCTCTTTGACGAGTTCTTCGTGCTCCTGGACCGCCTTGTCCATGTCACAGAAGATGACGCCTTTCTCCTCCCAGCGCTCCTGCATGTTCTGGTAGACGATCTCCGATTCGTACTGGGCGCCGACGCCCGAGAGGGCGTTCTTCTCGGCTTCGGGGATGCCCAGTTTGTCGAAGGTGTCCTGGATCTCTTCCGGGAGGTCTTCCCAGTTCTCCGCGCCGCCGCGTGTCTCGATGTCCGGGCGGATGTAGGGGACGATGTGGTCGATGTCGACTTCCGAGAGGTCGGGCGCTCCGGGCCAGCCCTCCGGCATCGGCATCTCCTGGAACTGCTTCAGCGCGCGCAGGCGGCGCTGGAGCATCCACTCGGGTTCGTCCTTGTCTTCCGAGATGACCCGCACGGTCTCCTCGGTGAGGCCCTTCTCGGTCTCGAAGGCGGACTTCTCGTCCTTCTTGAACTCGAAGCGGGCTTCGGTGTCGGTTTCTTTGAGGTGGTCTTGGTCTGAGCTCATGATATGTATGGGTTAGTGGTGTGGACGTATGGGTGTTATGCGGCCTCGTAGGCTTCCTCGCGGACCCAGTCGTATCCCTCGTCCTCGAGTTTCTCGGCGAGTTCCGGACCGCCGCTCTGGGCGATCTGGCCGTCGAGCATCACGTGGACGTGGTCGGGTTCGACGTAGTCGAGGATGCGCTGGTAGTGGGTGATCTGGAGGATGCCGGCGCCCTGCTCGTCGCGCAGCGCGTTGATTCCCTCGGAGACATCCTGCAGACGGTCGATATCCAGCCCGGAGTCGATCTCGTCGAGCACGGCGACGGACGGTTCGAGGATGGCGGCCTGCAGGACCTCGTTTTGCTTCTTCTCGCCGCCGGAGAAGCCGGCGTTGAGGTAGCGCGAGGCGAACTTCTCGTCCATGTCCAGTTGCTCCATCTTCTCCTGGAGTATCTCCTGGAACTCGGCGACGCCGACCTCGCCTTCCTCGACGTTACCCTCCATCGGGGAGGTGTCGTAGCCGGCGGCGTCCTCCTTGGTGGCCTCGCTCTCTTCGGCCTCTTCTTCCTCGTCCTCGAACAGCTCCTCGCGCTCTTCGAGCTTGGCGTTGAGCGCCGTCCGGAGGAAGTTGACCATGGTCACGCCCTCGATTTCGGCGGGGTACTGGAACCCGAGGAACACGCCCAGCGCGGCGCGCTCGTTTGGTTCGAGGTCGAGCAGGTCCCACGTCCGGAGGTCGTCGGGAATCTCGAAGTCCTCGCCGAACTCGTCGTCTTCGAGGTGGATGAGGACCTCGCCGTCGGTGACTTCGTAGGCCGGGTGGCCGGCGATAACCTTCGCCGTGGTCGACTTGCCCGAGCCGTTGGGCCCCATCAGGGCGTGAATTTCGCCGGACTCCACTTCGAGATTCACACCGCGAAGGATTGTCTCACCGCCTTCCTCTGCAACTTCCGCGTGTAGATTGTTGATTTCGAGTACTGCCATGGTAGTCTTAGGTCAACCGAAACAAGGTTGTTTTCCCCCATCAAGCTTTCGCATTGCCGCGAACTCGATTTCGCTATCCAGAAATAATATTTTCTTGGCCGAAAAGGCACCGCTCCGCGGCGTTACATGTACTGGCCGAGACCGGTCTGCTCCTGGCCGGATTTGACCTCGTCCCAGGAGATGTCCAGCGCCTCCAGAATCCGCGCGATAGGCCCTTTCAGCGTCTTGTCCAGCATCTTGTCCCAGTCGACCTCGAACTCCTCGGGGATCTGGTCGGCGTACTCGAAGCAGATAACGTCGGGGTCCCGGCGGAACTCGCCGTACAGCGGGTCGGTCGAGGCGTCCAGACCCGCCTCGGCCTCGACCCGGTCCCAGAAGTCGGCGTGCACGCGGTCGAGGTAGAGCCGCTTGGGTTTCGACCCGCTCTGGAAGTTCGTCCCCAGCAGGAGGTTGGCGTACTTCGCGCCCCGGACCTGTGCGGTGTCGGTGTCGTAGTTGTCGAGTTTCTTCCCGATACCGCCCGGGATACCCACGTCGTCGTAGTCGACGTTCCCGGCTTGATAGTCCTCGATGACCTCGCCGACGTAGCTCTTGATGTTCTCGGCGTCCTCCCCGTGGACGATGCGGTCGATGACCTCCTTCTGGACGCGCTTGGTGATGGGCGCGATGTCGGACCGCTGGTACTCGAAGCCGGTGATGTCGATGCTGTCGACGTGTTTTCCCTCCTTCCAGACGATGTGGCCCGCGTACCGCTTCTTCTTGCCCGCCTGGAAGAAGCGCCGGTAGAGCTTCTCGAACTCTATCTGGAAGCGGTGTTCCTCGGCGTGCAACCGCTCGCTGGCGAACTCGTCGTACGAGGCGTTGATGATGTCCTCCAGCTCGAACCCCTTCTGGATGGTCGCCGCGATGAGCCCGAGTTCGTCGTCGTCCATCTCCGGGTGTTTCTCGCGCATCTCGTCGGTGACCTCGGCCTCGCCATCGAGGTCGGCTGGGCCGATGTCCCCGAGCTGGAGCATGACGGAGTCGGTGTCTCCGTACACGACCTCGTATCCCTCGTCTTCGACGACCTCGTCCGTGTAGTCGATGACCTCCCGCCCCGTGGCGGTGACGGCCGCGCCCATCTCCTTGTCGTAGAGGCGGAACCGGTCCCATCCCAGCACCCCATACAGCGAGTTCATTATCACCTTGACGGCTGCTTGCTGCCGGTCTAAGCGCTCGTACTCCGGATTATCGGGGTCGTAGCTGTTCCGCTGGGACTTCTTTTCCTCGCGTTCTGTCAGGAGTTCGTCGACCATCGACCGGATGACGCCGTCCGGCTCCTTCCGGAAGTGGGTCCCGTTGGGCGCGCGGTAGGTCTCGCCGTCGTATACGTCGGGGTCGACCTTCGTCTCGGGGCTGGCGTTGGTCGTCACCATACACATCGGGTAGAGCGACTTCAGGTCCAGCACGGTGACGTTCTCACGAACCCCGGTGATGGGGTCGAAGACGGCCCCGCCCTCGTAGTCCTCGCTCTCCTGTTGGCCCTTCGATGGGAGCGCGTACTCGCCGTGGAGTTCGTGCAGGACGTACATGTCGACGGCGTCACCGGGCGTCGTCGCGTCCTCCAGTTTGCACCCAACAAAGGTACGGACCTCGTCCCAGAAGTCGATGATGTCCTGCTCGCGGTCGAGTTCGACACACAGCTCCACGTCGCGGAGGTTGTACTCCAGCAAGCGCTCGGGCTCTTGCTCCCAGAGGTCGCCGATATCGCCGGTGTACCGCTCCTTCCCGACGCCCAGTTCCTGCTCGCCGACGGCGTCGAGTCGGTACGATTCGAGTTCGGTGAACTGGGTTCGCTTGTAGGCATAGAGCAGGTCGAAGACGACACGGCCCTTGATATCCGGCCCCCGCCAGTCGCTTCGCCACACCTCGTCCACTCTCGATAAGCGGTCGATGTTCAGGTCGTAGTCGTGGTCGAAGCTCTGGAGCGCCTCGATGCGGTCCAGCAGATAGGGCGCGTCGAAGTCGTCGAAGTTCCACCCCGTCAGCACGTCCGGGTCGGTGTCCTCGATGTAGCCGATGAAGGCATCCAGCATCGCCGCCTCTTCTTCGAAGATGCGCACGTCGGCCGCCAGGTCGGCGTCGTCCCGAATTGGGTCGTAGCCCGAGAGCGCCTCCGGTCCCTCGATGCCGTCGGGCGACTCGTAGAGCCAGACGACGTACTCGTCCGTGTAGGAGTCGTGGGAGGTGAGACAGACGATGGTCTGTTCGCCGTCCTCGGGGAAGCCGTGGCGGTCGTCGACCTCGATGTCGAAGGTGTTGACCCGCGGGTCGGCGGTCGCCTCGACCGGGCGCAGCTCCTCGTGGTGGACCTTCAGGCTGCCGTCGTCGAGTTCGCGAGCGGGCACCCGCACGCCGCTCGTGATGTCCTTGTCGATGAGCAGGCGGTTGGGAAAGAGGATGTCCGCCTCGTAGTGGTCGAAGTCGTCACGCATCTGCCCGACGTCGCGGGGCGTCTGGCCGAATATCTTGGTCAGGCGCTCGCCGCGGATGGACTCGTAGGGCTCGCCCTCTCCGTCGGTCTCCTCCCAACCGGTGATGTTGTCGTACTGGCGGAGTCGGTCCTCGGCGACGCTGCTGGTCGGGGCATAGAAGTACGGTTTGAACTCGTAGACCCGCGCGTGGACCGGCTCGTTGTCGTCGGTCCGGCCGAAGACGTGGACGACGGGGAACTCATCGTCGCCCCGGCCCTCGACGGTGTAGTCGACCTGCGTGACCACGAACTCCACGGTCTCCTCGACCGGCTGGAACTGGCGTTCGTCGATGTCGACGACGCTCGCGCCCCCGTCGCCGTTGCCCGCGATGGCCGCGGCCTCCGCCGTCGGCCGGTCGCCATCGTCCCCCTCGCTGACGAAATCCCCAAAGGTACGCTGGCTGTCCTCACTCATTGCCCGGTCTTCGAGACGGTACATAAAAACGTCGGCGGTCGGCGGCGTCACCCGCCGCCCGGAGGGACTGTAAAGGATTGTCACAGGCAGAAAGTATATGGTAAAGACTGGCATACCCACAGACGACCTGCCATGTCGCACCACGCATCTCCCGACGGCGAGTCGGATAGGGCGGACGACCTCCGGTCGGACCCTGCGCTTCCCGAGGCAGTGCAGACCACCGAGACGTACGAGACCGAGGAGGGGACGGTGTTCTACGACGCACAGAACCCGCTCGCGTGGGTGCAGACAGATACGACCGTCGCGCTGAACGAACTGGCCTGAAAGAAGTCCTTTTACCCGTCGCGGTCCGACCGGTACTCGTGCTTGACGGTCCCGACGAGGACGGCGAGGGCGTCCTCTCAGAGAAGAGCCCATTCGAGCCCGACGAGTTCGACCCGTCGAGCCTCGGCCCCGACGTTCCGGAGGCGCCCAGTCCACCGGAGGGCGCGGCCAACAACGACGTGACGGCGCTGTTCTGGAAGCTCGTCGTCGTGTTCAACGTCGCCCTACTGGCGCTGTCGGTCGGGCCAATGATCGCCTACTTCGAGGGCGACGTCGACCTGGGCGTCCGTATCACCCTCGTCGGCGCCATTGCGGCCGCCTACGGCTACTTCCGCTACCGTCGGTTCACGAAACAGCGTGACAGCGACGACGCGGCCGAAGACGGGGCGCCGGCAGACGGCGGCGAACCGGACCACAACGGCTAACCACGCCCGACAGCTACTGCGGGCATGCGCACCGTCCGCGACGAGTCGGGGACACACTACATTCTCCTGAAGGAATCGAGCGAGTCGAGTCTCGTCCGGGACCCCAAGACCGGCGCCGAGCGCCACGTCGCCAACGAGAAACTGGCGTCCGTCGACGGCGAGTCGCCGCTCGCGACCGCCGCGACCGCCGTCCCCGACGCGGTGCGGACGGTGGTTACGGCGGCCCACGACGAGCACGCGCTCGGGCTGCTCGTCGAACTCGACACGCGGGGTCCGCTGTCGGTCCACGAGCTGCTCGACAGCTACGACCTCTGTGAGAGCGACCTCCACGGCCTGCTCGGGGAGTTCCGCGCGGCGGGGCTCGTCGAGGAGGCCGACGTGTTCGGCCAGCGGGGGTACGACACCACCGACACGGCGACCGATGCGGTCGCCTTCCTCACGAGCTAGTCGGCAAGTTCGGCCACCGTCTCCTCGATGCGGTCGACCCGGGAGACGTGCGAGCGGTTGGACGTGGCGTTTTTCTCCACCCGGACGAGGTCGTCGGCCGCGCCGACGAGCTCGTCGTCGTGGCTGACGACCAGAATCTGGTCGACGCCGACCTCGTCGCGCATGTACGCCACGAGGTCCAGTAACTGCGTGACGTGACCCGAGTCGAGAAACACCGTCGGCTCGTCGAGGATGAGCGGCGGCATCGGTGCCGCGCCCTCGATACCCTCGGCGAGCAGCCGGTAGATGGCACACCGCAGGCTGAGATTGAACAGCGCCCGCTCGCCGCCCGAGAGCTGTTCGGGCTCCAGCGGGTCCCCGTCCTTCTGGAACACCGTCAGCTGGTACTCGCCGTCGAGTTCGATGTGCGAGTACGAATCGTTCTGGTACACCAGAGAGAACGTCTCGTTGAGCATCCGTTCGAGCGTCTCGACGTTGCGCCGGCGCAGCTCCGCGCGGAGCGTGCCGTACATCTCCTGGAGCTGCTCGCTCTCGTCGTACAGGGCTTCGAGCTTCGAGACGGTGGCGGCCAGCTCCTCGCGCTGCTCGCGGAGCGTCTCTAGCTCCGCGAGTTCGTTCTCGACGCCCCCGATAGCCGCCTGCGTCTCGTCGCGTTGGTCGCGCAGTTCCGCGAGCTTGGCGTCCGCCTTCTCGATGTAGTCCGCGGCGCGGTCCGTCTCGGAACGGGCCTCCTCGATGCGGTCCTCGTCGACCTGTTCGGCCAGTTCCTGCCGTCGCTCCCGTTTCTCCGCGAGGCGCTCGCGGCGCTGTTCGTTCATCGCGTCCTGCTGGGCGCGTTTCTCCCGCAGTTGCTCGATGTCGCTCTCGCGCTCGTCGACGGCGTCGAGGAGGGTCTCCACCTGCTCTAACCGCTGGATAGACTGTTTGACCTGCTGGTGTTCCTGGTTGCACTCGCCGATTACCGAGCGGGACTCGGCGGCCAGTTCCTCGGCCGCGGTCGCGGCGTCGCGTTTCTCCTCGGCCTCGGCTTCGAGTTCTTCAGCGGACTCCCGCAGCTCCTCGATGCGGGTCTCGTCGGCGTCCAGCCCCGATTCTTTCTCCTCGATGAGCTGAACGACGTTGGCCCGGTTCGATTCGAGCGTGGCCAGCCGGTCGGCCGCGTCGGCCAGCGACTCGGTTCGTTCCAGCTCGCCTTCGAGCGTCTCGACGGTCTCGCGAGCGGCTTCGAGGGACGACTCCAGCTCCGCGACCCGCTCGCGGTCGTCCTCGATAGAGTCGACGTGTGGGGACTCGGCCACGTCCTGACCGCATTCGGGACATTTCCCCTCGTCGAGCAGCGCCTCGGCCTCCCGGAGCGAGTCGCGCTCGCTCGCCAGTTTCGTCTCCAGCTCGGTCACCCGCTGGCGGGCCTCGTCGAGGTCGGCAGCGACGGAGTCGCGGCGGTCCGTCGCGTCCGCACGGTCGACATCGCTGTCCGCGAACCGGGCTTCGAGCCGCTGTATCTGTTCGTCGATATCGTCGAGTTTCTCGCGCCGCGTCGCGACGGTCGCGCGCGCGTCTTCGATGTCGGATTCGAGGTCGTCGGCCTCGTCACGTTTCGCCTCGGCGCGGGACTGCAGGTCCTCGGCCTCGGCCTCCCGCGACTCGGCCTCGCTGCTGTGTTTCTGTGCCTCGACTTTCCGGGATTCGATGCGCGAGCGCAGCTCCTCCGCGCGCTCCTCCAGCGTCTCGATTCGGGACGTGACGCGCTCCGGGTCGGCCTCGTCGAGGTCGGTCTCGGCGAGCGTCTCGTCGAAGTCAGCGGCCAGCTCCTCGCGTTCGGCTTTCAGCGCCGAGACGCGCTCTTTCAGCTCCTGGCGCTCGGCCTCCGTCTCGGTTATCTCCGCTTCCAGCGTCTCGATGTCGCCGCCGAGTTCGGTCAGTTGCTCCCGGCGCTCCTCGTACTCCTCGAGGACCGCCCTCGCCTGTTCGAGCGTCTCGGCGGCCGTCTCGCGCTGGCCCTCGATGCGCTCGATGTCGGCGGTCGTCTCCGCCAGTCGGGTCTCCAGCGCGTTCAGCCGGTCGTGGAGGCCTTTCTCCTCTTTTTCCGTTATCTGGTCGTCCAGCTGGTCGAGCCGGCTCTGTTTGTCCTCGCGGACCCGCTTGACCCCGACGCGGGCGTCGCTGGCCCGTTCGCGGTACTCCTCCAGCTTCCCGAGCTGGAGGAGGTCGTCGAGCATGTCCTGTCGGTCGCTCGCGGAGGCGTTGATGAGCTTGTTCACCTCGCCCTGGCGGACGTAGGCGCAGTTGACGAACGCCTCGCTGTCCATCCGGAGGAGTTCGGTGATACGGCGGCGGACCGCCCGGGCTCCCTCGAAGGTGTCGTCCGGGGTCTCCAGAACGCATTTCGCCGTCGTCGCGCGCTCGCCCGTGTTCCGCACCCGTCGAGTGAGGTGGTACTCCCCGCCCGCGTGCGCGAACCACAGCTCGACGGTACAGTCGTCGGCGCCGATGGTGACCACGTCCTCCAGCTTCTCGTCGATGGCCTTCGAGCCGTAGAGGGCGAAGAAACAGGCCTCAAGCAGCGAGGACTTCCCGCTGCCGTTGAGCCCGTGGATGACCGTCACGCCGGGGTCTAGCGCGAGGTCGGCGTCGTCGTAACACTTGAAATGCTCCATGGAGACACGCTGGAATCGCACTACCGACCACCCCTCACAGGAACTCCTCCATGCTGGACTGGTCCTCGCCATCGCCACCCGGGGAGTCCGGCCCGTCGGTCGCGTCGGCCTCGGCCGCTGTGTCGTCAGTATCAGTCGTGTCGTCGGTGTCCCCGCCGTCGGTCTCTGCCGTCACGGCGTCCGGCTCGTCGGTCTCTGCCGTCACGGCGGCGTCGACGGCCTCCAGCGTCTCGGGCTCGTCCTCGACCAGGTCTCGGACACGGTCCTCGACCGTCTCGGCGACGTTCGCGTCGGCGACTTTCGAGGCCCGCACCGTCTCGTCGATGTCGCGGGCGGCCCCGCTCAGTCCGAGTTCGCGGACGCGTTCGGCGACGGCGTCGTCCGGGTCGGCGAAGCTCACGCTCGTCTCGCGTTCGTCGGCAGCGAGCTCCCGGTGGTCGGTCACTCGGGCGACCAGCGCGCCCCGGTCCAGCGCGTACTCCTCGATACTCGCCGGGGCGATGGGGTCCCCGTCGCCGTCGATGCTCACCACGACGACGGCGTCGTCGAGGTCGTACTGGCCGACCTGACTGCGGACCCGTTCGACGCCCTCCTCGGGGGCCAGTTCCACGTCGACGAAGACGAACTCGCGGGTGTCGAGGCCGCGCCGGGTGATGCGCACCTCGTCGTCGAAGGAGACGATGTTGTAGCCGCGGTCCTCGCGCTCGCTGGCGCTCGCTCGCTCGGTCGAACCACAGTAGGTGACCCACGCGTCCTCGACTTCCTGCTTGCCGGGCTTGTGGTTGTCCCCCAGCAGCAGGGCGTCGAACTCGACCGAGGAGCCGGTCAGCACCTCCGCGGCGTCCCAGTCCCCGTGGTCGAACGGCTGGAAGAGGCCGTGGGTGACCAGCGCCGCGTGGTCGGCGTCGTGGGGCGCGAAGTCGTAGTCGAGGGCCTCCCGTTTCGACCGCGGGACGAAGTCCAGCCCGTAGAAGGCCGTGTCACCGACGAGGGTCGGCTCGTCGTCGAGGCGGCTGGCCAGCCCGAGCGACGCGTAGAGGTCGAGCCACTGGGCGTCCCGCTTTGCCTCGTGGTTGCCCACGACGGCGAGAAACGGGATGTCCGCCTCGTCGAGTTCCTCCAGTACGTCGAGCGTACCCATGATGTCCGACAGCGTCGGCCGGCGGTCGTGGAACAGGTCCCCGGCGTGAACCACCGCGGCCACGTCGTCGTCGACGGCGTCCCGGACCACGGCCCGAAACGCCCCGAGGAAGTCCTGCCGGCGCTCGGGCACGTGGTACTGCTGGTACCCGATGTGGGTATCGCCGGTGTGTATCACCCGTGTCATCTGTCCGGGCGTATGCCAGCCGCTCCTAAAGAGGTGTCGCGACCGGGGTGAAAGTAATCCGCTCTCACCCATGCACCGGCCCCTCGGCCGCGACGCGGAACCGCTCGAAGGCCGCCAGCGCCTCGCGCCCGTCGTCGGCCAGCCCGCTGACCTCGTGTTCGGCCGTCTCGACCGCGGCTTCGAGCCGTTCGAGCCCGACGGACTCGACGAACTCGGCGGCGGCGTCGAGGTCGTCGGTCGCCGCCACGGCCCGCTGGATGACTGTGCGGTACGTCGCGTGCTCGCCGGCCCGGTCGGCGTTCCTGGGCATCGATTCCGGAGCGTCCGTCCTGTCGGGGACCGAGTCCTTCGGTCGGCCTTGCACACGCCGGTGGCGTTGGCCGGTCGCGGACCCCTCGCGTCGCTCGGGTTCCCCCTCCGCGAGCGCGGCCAGCGCCGCCTTCGCCTGTTCGTGGTCGGTCACAGGGTCGGTGCCACCGGTATCGCACAAGAACCTTCGGCCGAGAGTTCAAGGGCGGTGACGGGAGCAGGCCCGTCCATGACGGACGTGGAGACACTCGAAGAACGGGTTCGGACGGTCGAACGCGCCGTCACCGACGGCGACCACGACTTCCCGGCCGCGAACGACCTCGGGGAGCTGACCGAACGAGTCGCGGCCCTCGAACAGCAGGTCACAGCGCTGGAGGAACAGACCGAGGAGCTGTCGGCGGCGACACAGGCGCTCAGAGGGTACGTCGGCAACGTTCGCTCGGTGAACGAACGGGTCGAAGGGCGGGCCGACACGGCGCTTGCGGCGACCGAGCGGCTGGAGCGGCGACTCGACGAGCTGGCAAACGAGGACGCGAGAATCGACGCCAGAGTCGACGAAGTCGGGCACGACGGTGGCACTGTCGACAACGCTACCGGGGCGGGGAGTCGGAAAGCAGCGGGCATCGACGCGAGCGCCGGCCAGGGCGAATCCGACGAGACGGACGACCGGGCGACGGCACGCGGCGGCGGCGTGCTCGAACAGATACGGTCGCTGCTGTGATCCTCCGCGTCGTCCTGGCGGTGGTACTGACCACCGCTCTGGTGACTGTCGCCGCCCCAGCGGTGTCCGTCGCCGGCGCGGACAGAGCCGAAAGTACTGTCGACCGACAGCTGACGACACTGGCGTCGAACCTCGGGCAGATGGTCGCGATCGACGACCCGACGGCGGGGCGCGGCGCGCGCCACGTCACCGCGCTCCGGTTGCCGGGTCGGACGCTGACGAGCGCCGATGTCACCCGCCTCCGTCTCTACGGGCGCGAGGGCGTGGGCCTGGCGTCGTGGCGCGTCAGTGACGGAGCCGAGAGCAGCACCCGCCTCTCGGGAGTCCCCATCCGCGCCGTCGGTGGTGGGAGCCTCACACTCCGCGAGTCGGGCACACACAGGCTCGTCTTCGGACTGGACAAGCGGGCGAACCGGACGGTCCTGACAGTGCGACGGCCGGGTGGTGACGGCGATGCGTGAGTGGTTCACTGACAGCGAGCCCGAGGGCGACTGTCGCTGCGGGACGGCGTTCGAGCCCGGGACCCTGGCCGTGGACGCCGACGCCTGTCCCGGGAGCGGTCGACTGGCCGAGTCCCCGGGCTGCCGGGCGACCGTCGTCGAGGCGCTCGGTGACGGTGACGTCGACGCCGTCGTCACGAGCGCCGACGGGGTCGAACGGGCGTATCTGGACGGCGACGCGGCGCTGCTGGTGGCGGCGGGTCGGTTCGCGGCGCGGGTGGCGGCCACGGACGAGCGGCTCGCCGAGCGGGCCCGCCGGGACCCGCTGGCCGCCGCGACCGAGGCGACCGGTCGGGCGGGCCCCGTCGCCGACCTGGCGGCTGAGACCGGGTTCGCGGTCGCCACAGAGGATGTCTCGGCCGAGCACGCGCTCGAACCCTACGTCGGCCCGGCGGTGAGCGACGCCCGTATCTCGGCCAGTCCGCCCGGGACAGCGACGCTCCGGGACCGCCGGACCGTCGAGACCGGGGCGGTCATCCGCCGGTACGAGACACCGCCCGACTCGCTCGACAGCTACCACGTCCGCCCGCGGGAACACGAGTTCGACGCGGCGACGACGGCGGCGCTTTCCGACGCTGTCGACCGGTTGGCGACCGCGGCCGACGAGTCGGTGACCCCGGAGGACGCCGCCGAGGCGGTCGTCGACGACGGGCCGGTCGCGACCCGGCTCGCGGCGGTCCTCCGGAAGCACACCCGCGGGCTGGGTATCCTCGAAGATATCTTCGCCGACCAGCGAGTCTCCGACGTGTTCGCGACGGCGCCCGTCGAGGAGACCCGACTTCGGGTGCGCGCCGACGAGGAGACGCTGCGGACGAACGTCCGGCTGACGACGCGGGGCGTTCGGACGCTGGCCTCGACCTTCCGTCGGACGAGCGGGCGGGCGTTCTCGCGGGCGAGTCCGACGCTCGCCGCGACGACGACCGTCGCCGACCGACGGGTCCGCGTGGCCGGCGTCACCGAGCCGGTCAGCGACGGGGTCGGCTTCGCCTTCAGGGGCCACGACGAGGAGTCGTTCCGACTCCCCGACCTCGTCGCGAACGGGAGCGTCCCCCCGCGGGTCGCCGGGTTGCTGTCGGTCGCCGTCGAGCGCGGCGCGGCGTGTCTCGTCGCCGGGCCGCGCGGGGCCGGGAAGACCACGATGCTGGGCGCGCTGCTGTGGGAGCTGCCCCAGCACGTCCGGACCGTCGTCATCGAGGACACGCCCGAGCTCCCGGTCTCGGCCCTGCAGGACGCGGGGAGAGACGTACAGCCACTGCGGACGGCGACCGGCGACGGGCCGTCGGTGGACCCGACGGCCGCACTCCACACGGCACTGCGGCTCGGCGACGGCGCCCTCGTCGTCGGCGAGGTCCGTGGCGAGGAGGCGGCCGCCCTCTACGAGGCGATGCGTGTCGGTGGCGGCGACAGCGCGGTGCTCGGGACCATCCACGGCACCGGCGGTGATGGCGTCCGAGAGCGGGTCGTCTCCGACCTCGACGTGCCCGAGAGCGCCTTCGCCGCGACGGACCTGGTCGTGACGCTCGACCCGCCGACGGCCGAGGGCGGGCGCGGTATCGCGGCCGTCGAAGAGGTCATCCGGCGCGAGGGCGGCGCGGAGTTCGCGTCGCTGTTCGAGCGCGACGGTCCCGCGGCGACGGCCACGGGCCGGCTGGACCGCGGGGCCAGCCGCCTCGTCGAGTCGCTCGCCCACGCCGGGGAATCGTACGCCAGCGTCCGCGAGACCATCGGCGACCGCACGGCGGCAGTCGGCTCCGCGAGCGCGTCGCCGGACGAATCGGGCCGATGACCGAGCCGGTCGACGCCGCCGAGTTGCTCGGGTGGCTCGTCGCGGTCCCGGACGGCTACCGGCGGGCCTGTCGGCTGCTCGGGCTGTCGACCAGCGCCGAGGCCGTGCTCGGGGGGAGCTACGCGCTAGCGGTCGTGCTGTGTCTCGCCGGCGTCGTCGCCATCGGCGCTGGCTCCGGAGCGGTAGCCCTCGCCGTCGGGGCCGGCAGCGCCGCCGCGGCCGTCGCCGTCGCACTGGCCGGCCGCTACGGCGTCCCGCTGGCTGCACAGGCCCGGCGCATCCGCGCACTGGGTGCCGCGCCGGCGCTCGTCGCGACGCTCGTCCTGGGAATGACGCTCTGGCCCAGTTCGGAGCGGGCGGCGGCCTTCGCCGCGAGTTCGAGTGACGGCCTACTGGCCGCGAGTCTCGACACCCACCGCCGGCGGGCCGGGCGGAGCCCCCGGAGCGGGCTGGACGCGTTCGGTCGCGAGTGGGCGGCGACGTTTCCGGCGCTGGAACAGGCGCTCACGTGCATCGAGCGGGCGGCCGCGGTGACGGCTCAGGAGCGCGCCGAACTGCTCGAAGAAGCCCGCCGGGGGATACTCGACGGCGCCCGCGACGAGATGGCAGCCTTCGCGGCCGACCTGCGGGCCCCGGCGACGGCGCTGTACGCCTTCGGCGTCCTCCTCCCGCTCGCGCTGGTCGCACTGCTGCCCGCAGTCGGGGCCGCGGGCGTCCCGGTGTCGCTGCCGCTGCTCGTCGCGACCTACGGCGTCGCGCTCCCCGGCGGGCTGGTGGTCGCGAGCGCGTGGCTGCTCGCCCAGCGCCCCGTCGCCTTCCCCCCGGCGGCGGTGTCACGGAGCCACCCGGACGTCTCGACCGGCCCGTCGGCCGCGGTCGGCACTGGGGCGGCAGTCGCCGCCGGGGCGTGGTTCGCCGGGCGCGCCCTCCTCCCAGCTTGGGCCCCGCCGATCGCTGCTCTCGGACTCGGAACGGGCGCGTCGCTGGTCGTCTACTACCGGCCCGTCACGCGAGTCCGGGACCACATCGAGGCCGTCGAGTCGGGGCTCCCGGCCGCCCTCTCGGCGGTCGGTCGCCGGGTCGAGCGCGGCGAGTCCGTCGAAGCTGCCTTCGACGCCGCGGTCGACGCCACGTCCGAACCGCTGTCGTCCGTGCTGGCGGCGACGGTCGAGCGCCAGCAGACGCTGGGTGTCGACATCGAGACGGCCTTTTGTGGCGACCACGGGACGCTCGCGACGATTCCGAGCCCGCGGCTCCGTCGGGCCGCCGTTTTGCTCGGCGCGGCCGCCGACATCGGCCCGCCCGCGGGCGAGACTATCGCGACGATGGGCGACCATCTCGAAGAGCTGGCCGGGGTCGAGCGGGAGACCCGCCGCCAGCTCGCACAGGTCACCGGAACGCTGTCGAACACGGCGGCGGTTTTCGGGCCGATGGTCGGCGGAGCGACCGTCGCGCTGTCGGCGACGATGCAGAGCGGCGGCCCCATCGAACCCGTCCCGACCGCGTCGCTGGGTCCGGTCATCGGCTGGTACTGTCTCGTCCTCGCGGCCGTATTGCCGGCGCTGTCGACCGGACTCCACCGCGGGCTGGACCGGGCGCTCGTGGGCTACCGGGCCGGACTGGCCCTCTGTTCGGCGACGACGGTGTATCTCACGGCCGTCGTGGCGACCGGCACGCTCGTCTGAGGGTTTAACTCCGAAGCCGGGGCCACCCCGACCCATGTTCGACACCCACGTCGACACGATGTACGTCTGGGTGGCCGTCGGCGCAGTCAGCGTCGCTGTGTTCGGCGTCGTCACGCAGCTCCCCACGTCAGCATCGCCGGACGGAGCCGCCGTCGCGACGACGATAGACGAGGTCGCCACCAGCCCGTCGGGGTCGGTCACGACGCGCGAGCTGACCGCCTCCGACTGGTCACTGACGGGACGACAGGTCGGCCTCCGCTCGACGGGCGGAACGGTGCACGAGACGCTCCTCCGGCCAGCCGTGCCGGCAACAGCGGGCCGGCTCCGAACGGTGCTCGACGGCACACCGCCGTCAGCGGTGTACGGCTCACCCGCGGCGTTCCGGCAGGCGACCGAGGCCGCACGGACCGACGGGGTGCAGTGGCGAACGGCACCCGACCGCATGACCGTCAGGCGCGTCGTCTGGGGAGGGGTCGATGTCACGCTCGTCGGATAGAGCGGCGACCGAGCCGCTGGCGGCGCTCGTCGCCGTCATCGCCGTCTCGACCGGGGTCGCACTGTACGCCGGTGCCCTCGACGACACGCTGAGTCGAGCGACCGGTGACCGCGACGTGGCGACGCCGACCGCCGACGCCGTCGAGCGCCGGCTGACCGCGGCCGGGCTCGTCGACCCGGCACGGGTGGACGACTCGCTGACGGCCGTCCCGTCGGGCTACGAGGGAAACGTCACGCTCCGGGCGGAAAACCGATGGTCCGCCGGACCGACACCGCCGGCCCGCGCCGACACCGACAGCCGAACCGTCAGCGTCGCCCTCGGCCCGGCGACGGTCCGACGGGGACGGCTCAGGGTGGCGGTCTGGCGATGAGCCGGGCGACCAGTACGGTCGTCGACGGGACCGCCTTCCTCCTGCTCGTCGGGGCCGCGATTACGGTCGTCGTCAACGGCGCCGCGGTCGAGACGGCGACGACCGAGAACCCGGCCGCCGACCGGGCCGAACTGCTCGCGACGAGCACCGCCAGCGTCGAGTACGAACTCGCGCCGCCGGGCGACCCACCCCCATGGACGACTAACGCGACGGCGAGTCACCGGCGGACGGCCCACGGCACAGTCGCCGAACTCCTGGGCGAGGCGGCGATGAGCCGCACCAGCGTCGGCGGGAAGCGTCTCTCGACGGCCGGCGTCGGATTCGAGCGGGCGGTCGCGACGACCACGCGCGGACGCCTCCGGGAACGCGGGCAGCGGACCGCGGTCCGGGCCCGCTGGGAGCCCTACCGCGGCGCGCCCGTCGACGCCGCGATGCGAGTCGGCCCGCGACCGCCGCCCTCGGCGGCCGTCGACGCGGCGACGGTGACGGTGCCGAGTCCGGCGCCGTCGGTGCGCGGAGCGGCCCGGCCGGCGGCGCCAGTCTCGGGGTACGACGGCGTCGCGTCGCTGGTGGCCGGCGCCGTCGTCGAGGGACTCTTTCCGCCGCGGAGGGCCCAGCTCGCCCTCGACGGCGACTACCCCGGTGACCGACTGATGACGAGGCGCTACCGCCGGATGGGGCGGCTCACCGACGCCGGGCGGCTGTCGGCCGACTCCAGCTCGGCGAGCGAGCTGAACGCGAAGCTCCGGGCGGCACTCGCGACCCGGTTCGAGCGGGACATGCGTACCCGGTTCGACTCCCCGGCGGCCGCGGCGAGCGCGGTCCGGACCGGCAACGTCACAGTCACCGTCAGGACGTGGTCCCCGTGAGCCGACCGGGACTCCCGCTGGCCACGGACCGGCGCGGCCGGGTACCCTTCGCGGTGGTCGGCGTCCTGCTGCTGGTCGCCAGTCTGGCGCTCGCCCCGACGCTGTCGACCGAGCCGGCACCGAGTGAGACGGCGGTCGAGCGCACGCTAACGGAGGTGACTGCGGCCAGCCAGACCGCCGTCCGGGACGGCGTCGCGACGGCCGGTCGCCGGGCCGCCGCCGCACCCGTCGTCGAGCCCGCGGACACGCCGGTGGGCCGGGCACTGAGCGACGACGAGCCGTTCCGTGACAGCCTCCGGCTGCGGGTGTACCTGCGGGCCCGCGCGAACCTCGACCGGCTCTCGGCCCGCAGCGACGGGGTCGAGACGACGGCGTCGCTCCCGGCCGTCGATTCGACGGCGGAGTACGAGCGGGCTATCGACCGCGTGACGGTCGAACGCGCCGGCGAGAACGGTACCGCCCTCCGCGTGACGGTGTCGAACATCACCCTGACCACGCGTCGGGGTGGGGCGGTGGTCAATCGGCGGACCGTCTCCCCGACGGTCGTCGTCCCGACGCCGGTGTTGTACGCCCACGACCGGACGGAGACCTACGAGACCCGACTGACGAACGGGCTCGCCCGGCCGGGGTTGAGCCGGCGGCTGACGGCCCGGCTGTACCCCATCGCGTGGGCGCGCGGGTACGCCCAGTTCGGCGGCGGTCCGGTCGGGAACGTCGTCGCGAACAGGCACGTGAGTCTGGCGACCAACGGCGCCCTCCTGGGCGTCCAGCGCGCCGTCTTCGGCCGCAGTGACCCCGAGGGGCGTCAGGCGCTGACCGAGGCGACGGCCGCCGTCGGCGTCAGGGACGTGGTGGCCACCACGAGCAACGGGCCGCTCGCCGACCGGATACTGCGAAAGACCGACTACCGGCCGGCAAGTCAGAACATCTCCACCGGGGGTGCCAGCGCGCCACAGCCGGACGACCCGACGCGAATCGGTATCAACGGGACGGCCGACGACGCGTTCCGCGGCGTCGGGATGCCGGACGCCCTCAACGCCACCGCCAGAGACGCCTACACCGTCGAGGCGAAAGTCGTCACCGAGCGCGAGCAACTCGGCGGCGGCCGGCCCGACCGGCCCGACCCGCCGGGTCCCGAGTGGCAGTTTATCGACGAGGAGGAGAGTTCGAGCGCGCGGGTCGTCGGCACCGACGCTGGCGGGGCGACCGTTCCCGACGGCTGGCACGCGTTCGAGCGGTTCGGACACACGGTCGAAATTACCCGTATTCGGGTCGCCCGGTGGAAGCGAGGGAACGCGAACAGACGGACTCGCACGGAGCAGACAGAGCGGGTCCGCGTGCGCGTCGCGCTCGTCGGCGACCATCGCAACGAATCGCTGGCGCCCGTTCGCGGCATCCGGACGGCCCACGACCGCAGCGGGAGCCCGCTTGACGGCGAGAACCTGGCCGACGTCGAGCCGACGGCCGAATCGGAACTACTCCCGGGGGGCCACGAGCACACCACGAAACAGATCGCACTCGAACGGTTCGAGCGAGAGCCCGCGAGCATCACGGGAGCGCGGCCGGACTCGATACACGTCTGGATAGCCACGGACCTGCGAGCGCTCCGCGAACGGGTCCGGGACATCGCCGTGACGACCGACCGCGGCGCAGTCGGGTCGTTTCAGACGAACCCGGCGAAACGGCTCCGAGGGAAGCTCAGACAGCGCCGCGCGCAGCTGGTCGACGCGCCGGAGACCTACGACAGTGCCGCCGACAGGGCCCGGGTCGCGGCCCGCGTGGCGTTCCTCGACGCCGTCGAACGACGGTTGGACAAACACGCTCAGAGCCACTCGAAGGTCAAGTCCGGCGTGAACGACCGGCTCGGGTCGCTGACCGGCGGGTCGCTGGCCGCGCTCAGACGGGGGCTGACCGCACGCGAGACGAGGGTTCCGCGGACGCGCCCGGTTCCGAGCGGGCCGGCCGGCCCCGTCCGGACACGGGTGGAGGCCCAGCCGCAGTATCTGACGCTGGCCTCGGTCGGCAAGTCGCGGGTGCCCGCCCTCAACGGGACCGAGCATCCGCTCGTCGCTCGCAACGTCAACGTGTTCAGCGTCCCATACGGCAACGCGGTCACAGCAGTGTTGGACGGCCTGAACAGGCGCAAAGAGAGAGCCGGCCTCGCGGCGGCGGCGAAGACGCTCGCGGCGGCCAACGAGACCCGGCCGCCCGGTGAGAATCCGACCCTCGACAGGCGCCGGGAGCGGTTACAGTCGGCCGTCGCCCGGTCGAACGGGCAGGTAATCGGGGCGCTCAGACACCGGGTCAGTGCGGAACTCGACGCGGACGGCGCGGTGAGCGAGCGTCTCGTCGGCGACGCGATGGCCCGCTGGGGGACGACAGCGGCCCGTGGGGTCGCGCTCGCGAACGACTCCGCGGCCGAGCGTATCGCAGCGCTCGCACAGCGCCGCCGAAACCTCTCGACGCTGGAAGCGGACTGGCTCAGACTCCGGCTCGTCCGGACCGCGACGACCACGCTGGACACGGCCCGGGTGCGACCGCCCAGCGATGTCGTCAACCGGACCGCAAACGCCGTGCGGACCGTCGCGCGCAACGAGTTACAGACCGCTCTCGCGGACCGGGCCGGGCGGAAAGTCGAGACGCTGGCGGAGAAGCGACTCGGGACGCGTATCCTTCCGTCGGGCCTCCCGCTCGCGCCGCCGGCGCCGTGGTACGCGACGACGAACATCTGGTGGGTCACCGTCGAAGGGGAGTACGCCCGCTTCGCCGTGACGGCGAATCACGGCCCGCCGGGGCGGCCCGGAGCGACAGTGACGTACGCCCGCGAGGACGAAGCGGTCACTCTCGACGCGGACGGCGACGGGACGGCCGAGCGACTGGGCGCCAACACGCGACTCTCCGTCCGGGCCGACACCGGCGTCGTAATCGTGGTCCCGCCGAAACCGCGCGGGGTCGGTGACAAGGACGGCAACAGCGTCGAGAGTTCGGCGGGATGGCCCGGCGACGGGTAGCGGTGGTGTCGGTCGACACGCCGGGGGTCCCGGCCTTTCGGTTCCGATAGTATCAGCACCGAAGCCAATTCCTATAACGCCCCCGCCCCGTAGCCACAGCCATGCTCAGATCTGCGTTTCCCGACGCGGGCGACCAGTCGCCCGACGCGCTGCTTGCGGCCTACGGGTCGGTCCTCGCCGAGACGGTCGAGTCGGTCGGCGCCGACGCCGTCGCCGAGGCGACGGCCCTCGACAGCGACACCGTCGAGGCCGTCGCGGCCGGCGAGGTCGCGGAACTCGCCCTCGAAGACGCGACGGCCGTGCTGGCCACCGACCCCGACCGGCCCGACGCGGGCTCGCTACAGGCGGAGGCGCAAGATATCCTCCTGATGGGGATGACGACGGCCGTGATGGACGTCGAATCGCTGGCGTCGGGCATCGACAGCCAGCTCGAACCCAAGGAGATTCAACAGAAGATAGAGGGGCGCTACCCGATGACGCTCCGGGAGTACGCCCTCTTGCACAGCTACATCGAGAGTCGACAGCGATGAGTCGGGTCGCCATCCTAGGCTGTGGCTACGTCGGGCTCGAACTGGGCCGACAGCTGCGGGCCGACCACGAGGTCGTCGGCGTCCGCCGCTCCACGGCCGGGCTGGACGCCATCGAACAGGCGGGGTTCGAGGGGGTACAGGCCGACGTGACCGACGACGACTCGCTGTCGGCGGTGCCGGACGTCGACTGGGTGGTCTTTGCGGCCAGCTCCGGCGGTCGGGGCGCCGACGTGGCCCGCGAGGTGTACGTCGAGGGGTTACGGACGGCCATCGACCACTTCTGGTCCCGCGCGGATGCGCCCGAGCGGCTGGTGTACACGTCCAGTACGGGCGTCTACGGCGACCACGACGGCGCGTGGGTCGACGAGGAGACCCCGCTCGACCCCCGGACCGAGAAGACCGAGGTGCTGGCCGAGGCCGAGCGAGTCGCCCGCGAGCGGCCGGCCGAGCACGGCGGCCACGGGTCGGTCGCCCGCTTTGCCGGCCTCTACGGTCCGGACCGCTACCGGCTGGAGCGGTATCTGGAGGGGCCCGTCACCGCGGGCTATCTCAACATGGTGCATCGCGACGACGCGGCCGGGTCGGTGCGACATCTGCTGGAGGAGGACTACCGCGACGAGGTCGTCCTCGTCGTCGACGACGAGCCGGTCGAGAAGTGGGCCTTCGCCGACTGGCTGGCCGAGGCGTGTTCGGTTCCGTTCCCGCCCAAACAGACGACCGAGGAGCGCCTGGCCGACCCGGAGCTGTCGGCGACGGCGAAACGCCGTATCCAGACGAGCAAGCGCTGCTCGAACGAGCGCCTCCGCGAGCTGGGGTACGAGTTCGCCTACCCGACGTTCAGGGAGGGTTACCGCGCGGCAGTGGAAGCGTACCCCGGTGAGTGAGCGGGGGAACCTTCTTATTGTTTCCCGGACCAGATACGCAATATGTATCTGGTGGCCGCTGGGGACCTTGTGAGTCTGGTCGAGGGGCTCCCGGGCTACGCCAGCGAGAACCCCGTCGAAGTCGCGGGTGTCGTCGTGGGCCTGCTGGTCCTCGTCGGCGGCGGGTTCGCCCTCTACCGCTATCTGACGCGGTCACCGGTCAGCCGGCTCAAATCGATACTGGCCGACTACGACGCGGTCACGGTTCTGATGCACCCCAACCCGGACCCGGACGCGATGTCGTCGGCGCTGGCCGTCGACCAGCTCGCGGCCGCCGGCGGGACCGACGCGAACCTGTGCTACACGGGCGAAATCCGCCGCCCGGAGAACCGCGCGTTCCAGACTGTGCTCGACCTCGACTTCGAGCGCGTCGAGTCGGTCGGTGACATCGACACAGACGCGGTCGTGCTCGTCGACCACAACGAGCCCCGCGGCTTCGCGGGGGCGGAGGAAATCGACCCGGTCGCCGTCGTCGACCACCACCCCGGTGGCGGCACCGGCCTCGATTTCACCGACGTGCGACCCGAGACCGGCGCGTGTGCGACCATCTTCGCCGAGTACTTCGAGTCGCTCGACTGGGACTTCTTCGAGGTCGACGTGGCGCTGACCGACGGCGGCGTCGACACGGCCGACGTGCCGGCGGACGCGATGCCCAGCCACGTCGCGACGGGGCTGATATACGGTATCCAGTCGGACACCCGGTCGCTGACGAACGGCTGTTCCGCCGCCGATTTCGCCGCGGCGGCGTACCTCTACGAGGGCGTCGACAGCGACCTGTTGAACCGCATCGCCAACCCACAGGTCGACGCCGAAGTGCTCGACGTGAAGTCCCGGGCCATCAGCGAGCGCGTGGTCAACGCACCCTACGGCTTCAGCGACGTGGGCGAGGTGTCGAACACCGACGCGATTCCCCAGGCCGCCGACGAACTGGAGACGCTGGAGGGCGTCTCGGCGGTCGTCGTCATCGGCGAGAAAGAGGGAATCATCCGCATCGCCGGCCGCTCGCGCGACGACCGGGTCCACATCGGCCGGGCCATCGAGGCCGTCGTGGACGACATCCCGATGGCCGAGGGCGGCGGCCACGCCCGCATGGGCGGCGGGAAGATTCCCATCGAGTACATGGACGGCATCGGCCCGAGCGAGGGCGTCACGCGCGAACAGCTCCAGGAGCGCATCTTCGCGGCGATGGCCGGCGAGCGCTGAGACCTCGCTGTTTTTGTCCGGCCGGCCAGTAGCGTGGCTATGGCAACACGTGAGGGGACGTGGGCGTACCGGAACGACCACGACGACTTCGCACGGACGTTCTACCGGCGTTTCGGCGACGGCGTCGTCTCCAGCATCG
The DNA here is from genome assembly GCF_031624395.1 of Halomicroarcula saliterrae. Classification (NCBI taxonomy): domain Archaea; kingdom Methanobacteriati; phylum Methanobacteriota; class Halobacteria; order Halobacteriales; family Haloarculaceae; genus Haloarcula; species Haloarcula saliterrae. The sequence continues at coordinate 126,454 of NZ_JAMQON010000001.1, read as the reverse complement.
GCGTCGGCACGTACCTCGGCGACGCGACCGACGAGCGCGACGAGGCCTACGGCGAGGCCATCCGGACCGCGCTGGAGTCGGGCATAAACGTAGTCGACACGGCCATCAACTACCGCCATCAGCGCTCGGAGCGAGTGGTGGGAACGGCGCTGGCCGACGCCGACATCGACCGGTCGGCGGCCGTCGTGGCGACCAAAGGCGGGTTCGTTCCATTCGACGGCGAGCGCCCCGACAACCCCGGGGCGTACGTCAAACGCGAGTACGTCGACACCGGGCTCGTCGACCGGGCGGACCTCGTAGGCGGGCAACACTGTATCGCCCCGGCGTTCATCGACGACCAGCTCGACCGCTCGCTGTCGAATCTGGGCCTCGACACCGTCGACTGCTACTACGTCCACAACCCGGAGACGCAGCTGGCCGAGAAGAGTCGCGAGACCGTCTACGACCAGCTCGAAGCGACGTTCGAGCGACTGGAGGCGCGTGCCGACGAGGGCGACATCGCCCACTACGGCGTGGCGACGTGGGACGCCTTCCGCGTGCCAGCGGACCACGACAGCTACCTCTCGCTGCCGGAAGTCGTCGAGCGTGCGCGGTCAGCGGCCGAGTCGGCGGGGAACACGGCGACGCACTTTCGGGCGATTCAGTTGCCGTTCAACGTGTTCATGGCCGACGCGTTCACCGTCCAGTCACACGAGGGTCCGGAAGGTCCACAGTCGGCGCTGTGGTTCGCCCACGAGGCCGGGCTGGACGTGTTCACGAGCGCCTCGATGATGCAGGGCCGGCTAGCCGCGGAGATGCCGGACAGCGTCGAAGCGAAGCTGGAGGGGGAGACTCGCGCCCAGCGGGCCATCAACTTCGCCCGCAGCGCGCCGGGTGTGACCTGTTCGCTCGTCGGGACGGGGTCCGTCGAGCACGCGCGAGAGAACGTGGCCGCGGGCAGCTACGAACCGCTCGGCGCCGACGCGTTCGATGCCGTCTTCGAGTGACCGGGCGAGTCAGCTAAGCTCCGTCCACGTGCTCTCACACTCCGGACAGACCCGCTGTTTCCCGATTTCGTCGGGGTCGTTGTCCGTCGCCAGCTCCTCCTCGCAGGCACTACAGGAGAGTCGCCCGTAACTGTCTTTCTCGACATCCCCGCTCCGTAGGGCCTTTCTGACCGAGTCCATGTGGGACAGTGTGACAGCCGGACTTAAAAAGGCCGCGACGTTCCGGAAACGCCTTCCGGTCGCCCCCGAAACGGCCGGTGTGTCCCGACGGCCCGTGTTCGGCTCGTTGCTCGGGCTGATATTCGTCATCAATCTCGCTCGCGTCGTGTTCGCGCCGCTCATCGAACCCATCAGAACCGCTACCGGCGCCAGCGACGCCACCCTCGGACTGCTGGCGACGCTCGTCTGGGTCGGCAGCGCGGTGCCGCGCCTGCCGACTGGCCTCCTGCTGACGCGGGTGAGCAGAGCCCGCGCGATTCTCGTCTCCGGCGGGATACTGACACTGGGGACGGCCTCTACCGCCCTGACGAGCGACCCGAGGCTGTTGCTCGCGGGCGCGTTCGTCATGGGCACCGCGAGCGGCGTCTACCTCGTCGCGGCCAACCCGCTCATCAGCGAGCTGTTCCGCGAGTCGCCCGGACGGGCGCTGGGGCTCCACGGCGTCGCGAGCCAGCTCGCCGCGGTGGCCGCCCCCGGTCTCGTCACCGTCGCCCTCGCCGTCGGCGACTGGCGGACGACGCTGCTGGCGATGGCCGTCGGGTCGGCGGTGATGACCGTCGTGTTCACGCTCGTCGCCCGCCGGACGACGTTCCCCGAGGCCGGTCAGCAGGACACGGACTTTTTCCGAGCGGTCCGCGCGCAGTGGCCTATCGTCCTCACCGCGATCGCCACGCTCGGCCTGACGACGCTGGTCTGGAACGGCGTGTTCAACTTCTACGTCACGTACATGGGCACGGTCGGCATCGACGGGACCGCCGGGCGGACGCTCCTGCAGGTCGTCTTCGCGGCCGGCGTCCCGGCCTTCTACCTCAGCGGCCGGCTGGCCGACCGGCTCCCGGCGGTTCCGTACCTGCTCGCCATCCTCGGGGCCTTCACCGGCTGTATCCTCCTCCTGCCCGCCGTCCGCGGGTTCTGGCCGCTGGCCGCGCTCAGCGTCGTCATGGGCTATGTCATCCACAGCATCTTCCCGGCGGTCGACACCTACCTGCTGGGCTCGCTCCCGGACCGCCACCGGGCCAGCGCCTACGCGGCCTACGGCGCGGGGATGATGCTCATTCAGGCCCCCGGGAGCCTCCTCGTCGGCCTCCTGCGGGACGCGGGCGTCCCCTTCGCCACCATCTTCGAGTGGATGGGCGGCGGGCTGGTCGCGCTGCTGGCCGTGCTCCTCGTCCTCCACGCCGACGGTCGGCTCCCCGAGACGGCGCGGGCGGGGACAGAGTGAACGAGCGGGTCACAACCAGTCCGAGAGGTGACGGGCAGGCAACCCGGCTGTGGCCGATTCAGAACCCGCCCGGGTGACCGAACGGGGCGGCCGGTCTACGTCCCCCGAAGTGGGGACGACAGCAGTCGCCGGGCGGAAACGCTGAAGCCGCTGGGCACGAGCCATGGGGTATGGAGCTGACACCGGACGAGCTCGCCGGGGTCGTCGATACCGTCGGGCCGGTCACGCGCGAGGAGCTCGTGCGGGCCTGCGGGGAGCTCGCGTTCAAACGGGGCAAAGAGGGCGAGGCGTTCGAGGCGGCCGTCGAGTCGGCGCTCGCGAGCTACCACCTGGTCGAGGTCGCCGACCACGGCGCCGAGCCCGACGCCGCGCTGGTCGTCGTCGGCCCGACCGCCTTCCCGGCGCTGCCCGACGGGGCCGAGGACCTCCCGCATATCCTCGACGTGCCCGGACGGACGGTGGCTCGCGAAGCGATGGCCCGGGCGGCCGAGGCGCGGTTCCGCGAGGACGCCGCGGCGGCGGTCCGGGACGGCGACGACGAACGCATCGAGACGCTGCTGGACGTGAGCTACGACCTCGAAGCGTGGGGCCCGGTCGACCTGGCGACGGCGCGTGGCCACCTCGACGAGGCCACCCACGCGAATTAAGAGCGTCGCCCCCATCTGTGGGCGTATGGACTTCGACCGGGTGACGGCCCACGACCCCGTAACGGTCGAGGGCGAGGAGCGGGAGGCGGCCATCGTCGTCCCGGTGGTCACCCGTACAGACGAGGCGAGGGTTCTCTTCACGAAGCGCGCCGACCACCTGAGTGACCACCCCGGACAGATGGCGTTCCCCGGCGGCGGCCGCGAACCCGAGGACGCGGACCTGCTGGCGACGGCGCTGCGCGAGGCCGACGAGGAGATCGGTCTGACGCCCAACGCGGTCCGCGTCGTCGGCAGACTGGACGATATCCGGACGATAACGCGCTACTCTGTGCGCCCGTTCGTCGGCCGTATCCCCGACCGCGAGTACCGCCCCAGCGACGCGGAGGTCGCCGAGGTGGTGACCCTGTCGGTGTCGGACCTGACCGACCTGGACAACTACGAGTCCGAGCACCGCGACCACCCGCACTACGGCGAGGTTCGGCTGCACTTCTTCTACGTGGACGGCTACACCGTCTGGGGGGCGACCGCACAGATGCTGGTCCAGCTGCTCGAACTGACGACCGACTGGGAGGTGCCCGCGGAGCCGGACCGCTACGCCGACGCCGACGACGCGCTGCCCGAACAGGTGCGTGACGAGGTGCAGTAGCGAGACCGATGGAGGTCGCCGTCGTCGGCGGCGGGGCGGTGGGGCTCGTGGTCGCGGGCGACCTCGCCGCGAGGGGCACCGACGTCACGCTGTACGAGCGCGGTGCTCTCGGCAGCGGCGCGACGGGGCGGGCCGCGGGCCTCTGCTACGACGCCTTCGCGGACCCGACCGACGCCGCAGTCGCCACGCGCGCGATAGAGCGCTACCGCGAGTGGGACCTGTTCACGCCGTGTCCGTACGTCTGGGTCGCCCGCGACGAGCGGGACGCGCGGGCGGTCCGGGAGCAGGCCGCGGAGATGCGGGCGCTCGGCCTCGACGTCGAGGAACTCGCCCCCGCGGCGCTCGGCGAGCGGTATCCGGCGCTCGGCACCGACGGACTGACTGCCTGCGCTGTCGCACGCACCGCCGGGACGCTCGACCCCGAGGCGGTGGTCACCCGCCTGGCCGAGCGAGCGCGGGCGGCAGGGGCGACCGCCCACACCGAAACCCCCGCCACACTGGCCGCTCAGACGACCGTCGAAACGGCCGCGGGAACCACGTCGTTCGACGCCGTCGTCGTGGCCGCCGGTCCGGCGACGAAGCCCCTCGTGGCCCCTCTCGACGTCCGGCTGGCGCTGAACTGCTACCGGGCGCAGGCGCTGGTCACCGGGCCCCTCGACGGGCGGCTACCGTCGCTGTACGACGCGAGCCGCGGGTACTACTGGCGACCGCGGGACGACGGGCTGCTGGTCGGCGACGGTGCCCACGCTGTCGACCCGGCGGACTGTGACCCCGAGGCCGACCCGGAGTTCGTCGAGACGACGCTGGGGCGAATCGAGGCGGCGACGGCGCTCACCCCCGACGTGGCCCGCGCTTGGGCCGGCTGCTGTACGGCGACGCCCGACCGGGACCCGCTCGTCGGCCCCGTCGCCGACGGGCTCTGGGTCGCGACCGGGTGGCAGGGCCACGGCCTGATGCGCGCGCCGGCTATCGGGGAATGGCTCGCCGAGCGCGTCCGCGGGGAGTCGCCGCGGCTGGACGCGCCGCTTTCCGGGTCGTTCGACCCGACACGCTTCGACGGTGACGAGCAGTTCCACCCGCTGGGAGACCCGACGGCTGACTGGTGAGACGCTGGTCAGAAGACGGGACAGCGAAGTTACTCTTCGTCGGCGTCGGCCGCGACGTCGGCGTCCTCGCCAGCCTCGTGGGCCGTCTGTTCCGCGACGGGTTCGTCGTCGGTCTCGGCTTTCGGAATCCGGACGTGCAACGTTCCGTCGCCTTTCAGCGTCGCCGAGGCGGCCTCGGCCTCGACGACGGCGTCTTCGGGCAGTGTCACCGACCCGTCGAGGGCGAGCCCCCGGCCCGGGTATTTCATCTCGTAGTCGTCGTAGAACTCCCGGAACCGGTCGAGACGCACCTCGACGCGGTCCGCGACGTAGCGCACCTGCAGGTCACTGGCCGTCGCCCCCGGCGCGTCGAAGACGACGAGATAGGCGTCCTCGGACTCCAGCAAATCCGCCGGCAGCGGTTTGTTCTCCTGGACCCGGCCGGCGGCTCGCCCGAGGTTCTCGAAGATGGCGTCGCCGATGGACTCGCCGATACCCATCATAGCTCGATTGCCTCGATACAGTCAACGCCGCCACAGTACGGACAGGCGAAGTCCGTCACACCGACATCGTCGGGCATGTCGTACGTGTAGTGGAGCTCGAACATGTCGAGCGTGCAGTCGTCGTCGGTACAGACGACTTCCAGCGTATCTGGCATAGCATAGCGTTGGCCCGTGAGGGACAAACCGCTTTCGGCATCTATCCGGCACGCAGTGCTGACGGCGAGGCTGTCAGAAGGTTGAAGCCACTCGCCCCGAACAGGTGGTGCATGAGTGCCGGTGTCTTGGGTGTCGACTTCAGCGGGGCGAGCGCGGCGGGCGAGGCGCTCTGGGTGACCGAAGCCACACAGACCCCAGTCGGCGTACGCATCGAGGAGTGCTACCGAGCGGCCGATAGGTGGGGACGCGACCGCGGGGACGCCCACGCCGGACTGGTGGACCGAATCACGGCCGCCGACGTTCGCACGGTTGGGCTCGATTTCCCCTTCAGCCTGCCCCAGACGCTGCTCGACGCCCAGTGCGGTGGCGAGTGGAGCGGCTTTCTCTCGTGGGTCGCGAGCGAGGGCGGCCCGGCCGACCCGGCGGCGTTCTCGGACGCGTGTCGCCACACCGCCGAGATGATAGCCGGCAAACGTGATATCCGCCGCGAGACCGACGCCCGACGGGGCGCGCTCTGTCCCTACACCAACCGCGTCCGGAGCATGACCTACCACGGCGCCCGGGACGTGCTCGGGCGGCTCGCCGAGCGGGCGGACACTGCCGTCGTGCCGATGCAAGACGGGACCGGGGCGGCGACATCGGTCTGTGAGGTGTACCCGGCGGCGACCTTCGGCTGGCTCGGCGCCTACCGCGAGGGGTACAAGAACACGGACGGTGCACGGGCCCGCCGCGAGGCCAACGTCGCGGCCATCGAGGACTGCAGCGTCGCGCTGGCGGGCCACCGCGAGACGTATCTGGCGAACCACGACGCGCTGGACTCGCTGGCCGCGGCCGTCAGCGCGGCCCGGGTCGACGACGGCGCTCGGCCGACGCCGGCCGGCACCCGCGAAGAGGGCTGCATCCACGTCTGAGCCGGGGAGTCAAAACTGGCCAGAAGCCCGGAGTATTTCAGTTCGTAGTCGAAGGATAGGTATGGCCGACGACGGCGGTTTCGAGGGCGTCCGCGAGAACGTCGACGGGAATCCGATACTGAAGCTCGTCGGCTACGCGAAACCGTACTGGCTCCGCCTGAGCGTCGGTGTTCTGGCCGCCTTCCTGACCCGGTTTGCCCGCCTCGTCCCGCCGATCATCGTCGCCGCCGCCATCGACCGCGTCATCCTCAACAGCGGCGAGCCGGGGCTGCTGACCGCTGCGGGGCTGTTGCCCGCGGGCGCGATTACCGGCGAGGCGGCGAAGCTCGCCTTCCTCAGACGGCTCGTCGTCATCGCCGCCGTCGCCTACCTCGTCCGGTCGGCGACCCGCTTTGCCTCCCGCTATCTGCTCCAGTCCTCGGCCCAGAAGATACAGCGGGACCTCCGAAACGACACCTACGATCACCTCCAGCACCTCTCGATGGACTTCTTCGCCAACCACCAGACCGGCGGGATGATGTCCATCCTCAACAGCGACATCAACCGGCTGGAGTCGTTCCTGAACACGGAGTTCCGACAGGTGATCCGCGTCGTCGCGACCGTCGGCGGTATCGCCGCCGTTCTCACCTGGTACTCGCCGACGCTGGCGCTCATCGCGCTGGCGCCGGTCCCGATAATCGGGCTGGCGAGCGCGCTGTTCCTGCAGTGGATCGAACCACGGTATCGGGGGATTCGCCGGACGGTCTCCCGGCTCAACACGCGACTGGAGAACAACCTCAGCGGCGTGCCGGTCATCAAGGCGTTCGACCGTTACGACTACGAGAACGGCCGAGTCACCGAACAGAGCCAGACCTACCACGACGAGAAGGTGGCGGCGCTGCGTATCCGCCGCGCCTTTTTCGCCACACTGCGGCTGCTGACCGGCGTCGTCTTCGTCGTTATCCTCTACGTGGCGGGGACCGATTTCATCACGGCCGCCGACAGCAACCGGATGCTGGCTGGGGGTGGCGTGTTCGCCCTCTTCTTCCTCTATCTCCGTCGCCTGTACTCGCCGATGCGACGGGTCGGCAAGTCCGCAAACAAGTACCAGCTCGCCAAGTCCAGCGCCGAGCGGGTCTTTGGCCTGCTGGGCCGGGACCCGGCCATCACGGACCCGGAAGAGCCCGACACGCCGGAGGACATCGACGGCGCCGTCGACTTCGAGGACGTCACCTTCGGCTACGGCGACGGTGAGCCGGTCCTCGAAAACGTCTCGCTGGCCGTGCCGGCCGGCGCGACGGTCGGACTGGCCGGCGCGACCGGCGCCGGCAAGTCGACGCTGCTGAAGCTCGTTCCGCGCTTCCACGACGTGAATTCCGGTGCTGTGCGCGTCGACGGCGTCGATGTCCGCGAGTACGGGCTCCAGTCGTTGCGCGACGACATCGCCGTCGTCGAGCAGAACCCTTACCTGTTCTCCGGCACGGTCGCCGAGAACATCGCCTACGGCGACCGGGACGTACTCGACGGTGAGGCGGCGGGCGAGGAGGGGGCTCGCGAGCGGGTCCGCGAAGCCGCCCGCTCGGCCCAGGCCCACGAATTCGTCGGGGACCTGCCCGACGGCTACGACACCGAAATCGGGGAGCGCGGTATCAAGCTCTCGGGGGGCCAGCGCCAGCGGGTCGCCATCGCCCGGGCGCTGCTGAACGACCCCGCGGTCATCATCTTCGACGAGGCGACAAGCGACGTCGACACGGAGACCGAACGGGCGATTCAGGCGAGCATCGAGCGCCTCGTCGAGGACCGCACCGCCTTCGTCATCGCCCACCGGCTGTCGACTATTCAGGACGCCGACACCATCGTCGTGATGGAGGACGGCGGAATCGTCGAGCGGGGCAGTCACGACGAACTGCTCGGGGCGGGTGGCGAGTACGCCGACCTCTGGGCGGCACAGGCCGACGAACAGGCGGTCAGCGCCGACGACTGAGGGACGGGTTAATTCCCGGCCGCCAGATAGCTGCGGCCGTGTCGACGCTCGACTGGATAGGCGGCTCCGTGCTGTTGTCGACAGCCGTGCTGGTCTTTTCCAGGCCACGTCAGACTGAACCGACGAGCTATCTAGAGGGGGTGCTGGAGACGCAGCTCGGGACCGGTGTCGAAGCGGCGTTGCTGGTGGTCGCATTCGCTGTCGCCGGCGGACTCAAGCTGTATCAGCGACGAGGCGACAACCGACCGTGGGTTCCCGACGAGTGAGTGACGGGGCGACTACGCCGACCCTACTCCGGGAGCGCGTTGCCGGCGCGGGTCCAACGCCGAGCTTTCGCCCCGAGACGCGGCCGCCGGCCCCGATACCCGACGGCTACTTTTGGGGGTGTCGAGCCACTGCACAGCCTATGCGTCTGGTGCAGGTCGTCGTCCCCGACGAGAGACGGGACGCCATCGTCTCGGCGCTCCGGGAGCAGGAGCTGGGCGTCTCGACCACGAAGGAGACCAGCGGCGAGGACGACCGGACGCTCATCTCCTTCGTCGTGCCCGCCGACGCCGTCGAGCACGTCCTCGAAGAGCTCCGCGACGTGGGGTTCAGCGACGAGTGGTACATCGTCTCAATCGAGACGGAGTTCGCCTCCTACGAGGGGGTCGACGAGGTCCAGAACCGGTGGGCGAAGACGCCGAACAGGGTCGCCCCGCGCACGCTGCGCTCGAAGGCCAAGGACATGCGGCGCAACACGCGGTCGTATCTGTGGCTGATGACGCTGTCGACGGTCATCGCGACCGCGGGACTGCTCATCGGCTCGCCGGCTATCGTCGTCGGCTCGATGGTGCTCGCCCCTATCGTCAGCCCCATGCTGACAGCGAGTGTCGGGCTCGTCCGTGACGACCAGCGGATGGTGTTCGACAGCATCCGGATGCAGGGCGTCGGGCTGGGGCTGGCCGTCGTCGGCGCGACGGCGTTCAGCTGGCTGCTCAAATCCGTCCTCGCGGTCCCCATGGAGCTCGCCGTGGCCAACGTGGAACTGATAGCCATCCGGTTCTCGCCGAGCCTCCTCTCGGTCGTCGTCGGGCTGGCGGCGGGTGCGGCCGGCTCTTTCAGCCTCGCCACCAAGGGTCAGGTCACCATCGTCGGCGTGATGGTCGCCGCGGCGCTCATCCCCACGGCGGCCGCCGCCGGCATCGGCTTCGCCTGGGGCCGGCCCGCCGTCGGCGTCGGGAGCACTGTCCTGCTGACGATGACCATCGTCGCGGTAAACCTCGGCGCCTTTCTCACGTTCAAGTATCTGGGGTACGAGCCGGACACCGTCGACCGGGGCGTCTTCGCCGTTTCGGGGGTCCGCCAGACCGCCGCGCTGGCCGCCACGGTCATCGTCGTCGTCGCTGTGGTCGGGGCCGTCGGCGTGGGGACCTACCAGCAGGTGACATTCGAGCGGTCGGTCAACGCGGCGACGACGGACGTGCTCCAGCGGGACGCCTACGACGAGCTGGGCGTCGTCTCGGTCACCGCGGAGTACGTCGGCATCGGGCCGCTGTTCGAGCCGTCGACGGTGACGGTGACGCTCTCGCGGACGAGCGAGCGCCCCTACGAGCAGTTGCCCGGCGCGCTCGCCCGAGCCATCGACGAGCGGACCGGCGAGCGCGTGACGGTCGCCGTCCGCTATCGCGACTACGACCGGGCCACGGCGCCGACACCGCAGACCCCACAGCCCCAACCAAACACCGTTTTAGGCTTCGGGCCGTAACCAGCGTCCATGACTGACCCCGCGACGCTCGACGTGACTATCGTCGACGGCTACGTCGACGAGCCCGCCCACTTCGGGGTCCCGCCGTACATCTCGACGTACCCCCGATACGCCGCCGGTGCGCTCGTCGATGCCGGCGTCCCCGAATCGCAGATCACCTACCACACCATCGACGAACTGCGCGAGGACACGCACCGCTGGCGCGACGTCGAGGACGCCGACCTGCTGGTGTACGTCGGCGGGATGACGGTCCCCGGCAAGTACGTCGGCGGGACGCCGGCCGAACCGGACGAGGTCCGCAAGCTGGCCTGGACCGCCGACGGCACCGCCATCATGGGCGGCCCGGTCCGCTTCGGCGTCGGCGAGGCCAACGAGGGCGCGAGCGAGACGGCCCGGGACGACCTGGACTTCGATTTCCTCGCGATGGCCGACGTGGAGGCGGCCGTCTACGACCTCGTCGACTCCGGTCTCGAAGGGTTCAACGACCGCTACCGCGACGTCGAGGAGGAGACCCGCTGGGCTCGCGCCGGCGCCTTCGTCGTCGAGCAACACCCCAACCACCCCGACTACCTCATCTGCGAGATGGAGACGTCTCGGGGCTGTCCGTACCGCTGTTCGTTCTGTACCGAACCGATGTACGGCAACCCCGACTTCCGCCCGCCCGAGAGCGTCGTCGACGAGGTGGACGCCCTCTCCAACCGCGGCGTCGCGCACTTCCGGCTGGGCCGGCAGGCCGACATCCTCGCCTACGGCGGCGACGGCGAAGCGCCGAATCCGGACGCGCTCCGCCGACTGTACGGCGGGATACGGGAGGTCGCGCCGGACCTGGAGACGCTCCATCTGGACAACATGAACCCCATCACCATCGTGAAGTGGCCGGAGAAGGCCCGCGAGGGGATAGAGATTATCGCCGAGCACAACACCCCCGGCGACACGGCCGCGTTCGGCCTCGAATCCGCGGACCCCGAGGTGATGAGCGACAACAACCTCAACGTCACCGCCGACGAGTGTTTCGAGGCCGTGAAGATCGTCAACGAGGTGGCCGGCTTTCGGCCCGGCGGCGACAGCGAGACCGCACCGAACTTCGGTGACGACGCGGCCCGCCGGCTCCCGAAGCTGCTGCCCGGTATCAACCTCGTCCACGGGCTGAAAGGCGAGCGCCGGGAGACCTTCGAGCACAACAAGGACTTCCTCCAGCGCGTCTACGACGAGGGGCTGATGCTCCGGCGGGTGAACATCCGACAGGTGATGGCCTTCGAGGGGACCGACATGGCCGAGACGGGCGCCGACATCGCGAAAGACCACAAGCAGCTGTTCAAGCAGTACAAACAGGAGGTCAGGGAGACCATCGACAACCCGATGCTCCAGCGGGTCGCCCCGCCGGGGACGGTGCTGCCCGACGTGCATCTGGAGTACCACCAGGACGGCAAGACCTTCGGCCGGCAGCTCGGCACCTACCCACTGCTGGTGGGGCTGCCGGGCGAGCGCGAACTGGGTCGGACCATCGACGTGGCCATCACCGACCACGGCTACCGCTCCGTCACCGGTGTCCCGTACCCGCTCGACGTCAACAGCGCCTCCATGGCGGAACTGGCGACGGTGCCCGGCGTGGGCAAGAGCCGGGCGGGCGACATCGTGGTTGGCCGACCCTACGAGACGGCCAGTGACGTCGGCGAGGACCTTAGGCAGTACATTACCGCACGAGCGCCCGAAAGCGCGGACTGAGCGGCCCGGGCCGACCAGCCGCTGGCGCCCGCCGGCCGAGCCGGACGAAAACGTCGGACCCGTGACAGAGCCCGGTTCCAGCGGCGTGGTCGCCGGTGGCTCGATGCCCGGTATGCATAGTATAACGCCCGCATGAGCGAACGGAAGCTACTTTTGTCTCGACCGCGCAAAGAGTGTCAATGAACGATATCGAGGTGAGCGTCGTCCTCCCCGCCTACAACGAGGAGGACACCATCGAGCAGACGGTGGTGGTCACACTCGATGCGCTCGCCGAGTTCCTCCCGACGGGCACGTTCGAGGTTATCGTCGCGGAGGACGGTTGTGACGACGGGACGCCCGAAATCGCGACGCGACTCGCCGAGACCGACGAGCGGGTCCGACACGTCCACAGCGACGACCGACTCGGCCGGGGCGGGGCCCTGGAGTTCGCCTTCGAGCGGGCCGAGGGGGAGACGCTGGTGTACTTCGACACCGACCTCGCGACGGACATGCGTCACCTCGAAGAACTGGTCGAGAGCGTCCGCTCGGGCGAATACGACGTGGCGACGGGGTCGCGCTGGCTGCCCGAGAACCGGGCCGACCGGCCGCCCAAGCGCGGCATCCCGAGTATCGGGTTCAACGCGCTCGTGCGAGCCGTCCTCCGCTCGGACCTGCGAGACCACCAGTGTGGCTTCAAGTCCATCTCGCGAACGGCCTTCGAGCAGCTCGGGCCGCAAGTCGAGGACGAACACTGGTTCTGGGACACGGAGTTGCTCGTGAAGGCCCAGCGCGAGGGGTACCGCGTCAAGGAGTTCGCCGTCGACTGGGAACCGAAAGGCGACTCGAAGGTCGACATCGTCCGGGACGTGTTCGGTATGGGAAGTCAGGTTCTCCGGACGTTCTGGGAGCTCTCGGTCAGCCCGCGGATCACTCGCCGGGTGTCGCTGGGCGCCGGGACGATGCTCGTCGTCCTCGCCTTGCTCCTGATGACGCAGTACCTGAACCCCCGGACGGTACTGAACGAGATGGCCGGCGCGGCGCCGGGTCTCGTGGCGCTTTCCGCCGTCATCTACGCGGTGTCGTGGCCGATTCGGGGGCTGCGCTATCGCGACATACTCGACTCGATGGGCTTTCACGAACGGTGGGACTTCCTCACCGGCGCGGTCTTCATCAGCCAGACCGGGAACCTCGTCTTCCCGGCCCGACTCGGTGACGGTGTGCGCGCCTACGTCGTCAAGGCCCGGCGCTCCATCCCGTACCCGTCTGGCTTCGCGTCGCTCGCGGTCGAGCGCGTCTTCGACCTGCTGACGATCACGCTGCTTGCCGGCACCGTCATGCTGGGGCTGGCCGCCACCGGCTCTGCCGGCGACCTGTTGGCCGCGCTGACCGGCGACGCGGTCGGCGGCGACCCGGCACAGAGCGGCCAGACGGCCGTCTACGTCGCCGCCGCGGTGGGGCTGGCCGCAATCGGCGCCGTCGCCGCCATCGTCGCCAGCGCGCGCACCGACGCGAACTTCGTCCGGGCCACCATCGGCCGGCTGAGTGACGACTCCTACGCCGACCACGTGGCCGGCATCGTCGAGGGGTTCGTCGCCGACGTGCAGACGGTGACCGCCGACGGGCCAGCCTTCGCCCGCGTCGGTCTCGGGAGCCTCGCTATCTGGTCGCTGGACGTGCTGACGGCGCTGGCGGTGTTTGCCGCTTTCGGCACGCCACTAACGCCCTCCGTCGTCGCCGTCGGCTTCTTCGCCGTCAGCGTCGGGAACCTCGCGAAGGTCCTCCCGCTGACTCCCGGCGGCGTCGGCCTGTACGAGGGCGCCTTCACTATCATCGTCGCGCCGCTGACCCCCGTGGGCGTCACGGCCGCCCTCAGCATCGCTATCGTCGACCACGCGGTCAAGAACGTCGTCACCATCGTCGGCGGCGTCGTCTCGATGGCCTGGCTCAACGTCTCGCTGACGACCGCCGTCGAGGAATCGCGGTCCGCGACGGACATGCAACCGGAAGCGGACGACTAGCGAGGAATCTCCCGTCGGTGGGAACCGCACTGCTCGCGGTTCCCTCCGGTCACCGCTGCGCTTTTCCGAGGAATCTCCCGTCGGTGGGAACCGCACTGCTCGCGGTTCCCTCCGGTCACCGCTGCGCTTTTCCGAGGAATCTCCCGTCGGTCAGAACCGCACTGCTCGCGGTTCCCTCCGGTCACCGCTGCGCTTTTCCGAGGAATCTCCCTTCGGTCGATTCCTCGCTACCGCAAGAACGGCCCGAAGGCCCCAGCCACAGCATCGACCAGCGCGTCCGTTCGGCTGACCCGGCCGGCGGTGTAGACGCCGATAGCGCCCTCCTGTTTGGCGAGTTCCTCCCGGCCCAGTTCGTCGTCGAGCACGGGGCCGAGTTCGTCGCCGTCCCGCAGCCGCTCGGCGACTGGCTCGGGCAGTCGAATCGACGGGCCGGCGCCCAGATGGGTGTCGGTGCCGTCGGTGACGGCGGCCCACATGACGAGCCAGAGTCCGCCGGGCGTGTCGCGCGCGGCGACGCCGCCCTCGATACCCACCCCGAACTGGGCGTCGGTCGCCGACAGGGCGGCGGCCGCACGGTTTCGAGCGCCCCGAACCGTCTCCGCGCGACCCCATGGCTGTTCGGGAACGCCCGAATCGACCGCGACAGCGCTGCACTCGGCGTCCGGCAACACGCGTTCGACGGCTGCAACTTTCACCGGATTCGTACTCCCGATGGCGACGTGCATGGGCGAGGAAACTACCGGATGGTTCATGATGGTTGTTATTTGAATGGCGATGCCCACCATACGCAAACCGGTGTTTCGTGGCGTAAGACAGGCATCTTCCAACCCATACCACAATTTTTAAATGTCTTTCGGACGGATTCAGTCTTACCGATTGCCTCCGGGTTCTCCAGCAGTACACTGTACCCGGTGAGCGCCCGCCATCGCTACAATGAACGAGCAAACACGAACGCGAAAGCGAACAGAAGAGGAGACGGAATCGACGGAATCGACATCGACGGCCTGCCCCGAGTGTAGCGGCTCGCTGGTCATCGACGACGAACACGGGGAGACCGTGTGTGAGGACTGCGGTCTCGTCGTGGAGTCCGACGAAATCGACCGCGGGCCCGAGTGGCGCGCGTTCGATTCGAGCGAGAAAGACCAGAAGTCCCGCGTCGGCGCCCCGACGACGAACATGATGCACGACAAGGGGCTGTCGACCAACATCGACTGGCGCGACAAGGACGCCTACGGCAACTCCCTGTCGGGCAAGCAGCGCCAGAAGATGCAGCGCCTGCGCAAGTGGAACGAGCGGTTCCGGACCCGGGACTCCAAGGAACGCAACCTCAAGCAGGCCCTGGGCGAGATAGACCGGATGGCCTCCGCACTGGGTCTGCCCGAGAACGTCCGCGAGACGGCCTCGGTTATCTACCGCCGAGCGCTCGACGAAGACCTGCTTCCGGGTCGCTCCATCGAAGGCGTCTCGACGGCCTCCGTCTACGCCGCAGCGCGACAGGCCGGCGTCCCGCGGAGCCTCGACGAAATCACCGAGGTCTCCCGGGTCGAAAAGAGCGAAATCGCCCGCACCTACCGCTACGTCGTCCGCGAGCTCGGCCTCGAAGTGAAGCCGGCCGACCCCGAGAGCTACGTCCCCCGGTTCGCCTCCTCGCTGGAGCTCTCCGACGAGGCCGAACACCGGGCCCGTCAGCTCCTCCAGAACGCCAAAGAGCAGGGCGTCCACTCCGGGAAGTCGCCCGTCGGACTCGCCGCGGCCGCCGTCTACGCCGCGGCGCTGCTGACCAACGAGAAGACCACGCAGGCCGCCGTCAGCGAGGTCGCCGACATCTCCGAAGTGACCATCCGCAACCGCTACCACGAACTGCTGGAAGCCGAGCAGGACCTCCCGGTCGCGTAAGCGCCCCGACAGGGGGAGAATCACGGCTGATAACTACGGAGATACGTTTAATCCGCTGGACTGTCGCGTTGCGTACATGGCTACGGATTTCGACAGTGGCGGCCAGGATATGGCCGACTCGGGTGACACCGACGCGGAGCTCGGGAGCGCCATCGACGAGTTGCTCCACACCTCCGAGAACGTCTCGCGGAGTTCACAGGAGATCAGCGACCTCGCGAACCAGCAGTCCGACAACATGCGCGAGGTCGCGGGCGAGGTCTCGAACCTGTCGGCGACCGTCGAGGAGGTCGCCTCCAGCGCGAACCAGGTCCAGCAGGTCAGCGAGCGGGCCCGTGAACTCGCCGACAGGGGCCGGGACGCGGCCGACGACGCCATCGACGCGATGGAGTCCGTCGACGCGGCAAACGAGATGGTGTCGGAGGACGTGAAACAGCTCCGGAGTCGCATCGACGAGATAGACGAGATCGTCGACGTCATCAACGACATCGCCGACCAGACCAACATGCTGGCGCTGAACGCCTCTATCGAGGCCGCCCGCGCTGGCGAAGCCGGCGAGGGCTTTGCCGTCGTCGCCGACGAGGTCAAATCGCTGGCCGAGGAGTCCCAGCAGAACGCCACCGAAATCGAGCAGCTGGTCTCGAACATCAAGGCCGACACCGAGGACACCGTCGGCAGCATCGACGAGGCCAACGAGCAGGTCGAGCAGGGCATCGAGCAGGTGACCGAGACCGTCGAGATCCTCCGTGACATCGACGGGTCCGTCAAGGAGGCCGCCCGCGGCGCCGAGGAAGTGGCGTCGGCCACCGACGAGCAGGCCGCCTCCACCGAGGAGGTCGCGAGCATGGTCGACATGACCGCCGAGAACGCCGAGGAGGTCGCAAACGAGATCGAGGAGATCGCCGCGGCCAACGAACAACAGACCGCGAAGATAAACGAGATTCAGCTG
Source organism: Halomicroarcula saliterrae (assembly GCF_031624395.1). Taxonomy (NCBI): domain Archaea; kingdom Methanobacteriati; phylum Methanobacteriota; class Halobacteria; order Halobacteriales; family Haloarculaceae; genus Haloarcula; species Haloarcula saliterrae. The sequence continues at coordinate 109,805 of NZ_JAMQON010000001.1, read as the reverse complement.
CTGGTCGACGAGCGGTAGGCACAAGTCCCGGCCCCTGCTTCGACCGCTATGGAGACGCGCCACCGGGCTATCACCGGCGATGCCCGCGAGCTACCACTGGCCGATGACAGCGTCGAACTCGTCGTCACCTCCCCGCCCTATCCGATGATAGAGATGTGGGACGACATCTTCGGTGCCCTAGAGCCCGCTATCGCCGACGCGCTCGGCGCCGGCGACGGCGACCGCGCTTTCTCGCTCATGCACGACGTGCTCGATACCGTGTGGGCCGAACTCGAACGCGTGCTCGCGCCGGGCGGTATCGCCTGTATCAACGTCGGCGACGCGACCCGCTCGCTGTCCGACGGCTTTCGCTCGTACCCCAACCACGCCGAGATAACGAACCGGCTGACCGACCACGGGCTCCGCGCGCTGCCGGACATCCTCTGGCGCAAGCCCACCAACAGCGGCGCGAAGTTCATGGGCTCGGGGATGGTCCCGCCCAACGCCTATCCGACGCTGGAACACGAGCACATCCTCGTCTTCCGCAACGGCGAGCGCCGGCGGCTGGAGCCCGGCGCCGACCGACGCTACGAGAGCGCCTACTTCTGGGAGGAGCGCAACGAGTGGTTCTCGGACCTCTGGGACGTGCCCGGCGAGGCCCAGGACATCGACGACGGCCTGCGCGACCGCTCGGGCGCCTTTCCGCTGGTGATTCCCCACCGCCTCGTCTCGATGTTCTCGGTGCAGGGCGACACCGTGCTGGACCCGTTTCTGGGTACCGGCACGACGACCCTCGCGGCGATGGTCACCGGCCGTCACTCCGTCGGTATCGAACGCGACGCGGACATGCTGGCGGCCCTCGACGACCGGGTCGACCGCGTCGGCGAGCGCTCCCGACAGATTGCCCGACAGCGCCTGGACGACCACCGCGAGTGGGTCGCACGACGCCGCGAGAGCGGGAAAGAACCCGGCTACGAGGCCGAACACTACGACTTCGCGGTCAACACGAAACAGGAGCGCCGCATCCGCTTCTACGCTGTCGAGGCCCTCGAACGGACGGGTGACGGGTACCGCGTGACCCACACGCCCGTCGAGTGACTACGGCAGGAGCCCCCTGAGCGTCTGCAACAGCCCCTCCTCGTCCGCCGGTTCGGGTTCAGGCGTTGGCTCTGGCTCTGGTTCGGGCTCAGGCGTCGGCTCTGGCTCTGGTTCGGGTTCAGGTGTGGGCTCCGGTTCAGGCGTCGGTTCTGGCTCTGGCTCCGGCGTTGGCTCTGGTTCCGGTTCAGGCGTTGGTTCTGGCTCTGGCTCCGGCGTTGGCTCTGGCTCTGGTTCAGGCGTTGGTTCCGGTTCAGGCGTTGGTTCTGGTTCGGGCGTCGGTTCTGGTTCGGGCGTCGGTTCTGGTGCCGGTGTTTCAGTGTCCGTTGGCGTCGGTGTCTGAGTCTCTATTGGGGTCTCGTTGGGCGTCGGTGTCGGCGTTGGCGTCTCGTTCGGTGTCAGCGTCGGCGTCTCGTTCGGTGTCGGCGTCGGCGTCTCGTTCGGTGTCAGCGTCGGCGTCTCATTCGGCGTCGGTGTCGGCGTCGGCGTCTCGTTGGGCGTCGGTGTCGGCGTTGCTGTCTCGTTCGGCGTTGGCGTCTCCGGCGCAGCCACCGTGAACTCGTAGACACGGTCGCCTTCGATGAGTACCGACCGGCCGTCACTCTCGGTCACGGCCGTCGCCGTGTAGCTCCCCGGCGCGAGCGTCACTGTCCGCTCCGACTCCGCCGGGACCCGCAGTACCGTCTCGTTCTCGCCGCTGACGGTGACGACCACCGCGACGCTGTTCGGGTTCTCGATGGACAGCGTCCGGTCAGTCACGCTCGCATCGAGGCTCCGAAGCTGGGAGACGGCCTCGCTCGCACGCTCCGACGCCGTCACCTGTATCTGTGTGACAGAGAGCGTCTGGGACTGCCGTATCACCTCCGAGGCAGCGCTCGTCGCGGCCAGTTGCACCTGCACGACGCTCACCTCCTGACTCGCCGCGAGCGCGCCCTGAGAGGCGCCGCGGGCGGCCGCCTGTATCTGCGTGACAGTCACCGACTGCTGCTGCTGGACGAGCGCTCCCGTGGCCGCCCCCAGCGCGGCCTCCTGAACCTTCTTCGGGTCCTGAGCGCGTTGCGCGTCGGTGGCGCCGCCCGCCGCGCCGAAGGCGGCCGCCTGTACCTGTCTGACCGACACCGACTGAGTCTGTGCGAGCGAGCCGTAGGCCGCGCCCTGAGCGGCTTCCTGAACCTGGGTGACGCTCACCTGCTGAGTCCCCGAAGCGCCGCTAGCGGCGCCGGCGGCCGACCCGACGGCGGCGTACTGTATCTGCGAGACGTTCGCTTGCTGGGACTGGGCGACCGACCCGTGGGCCGCGCCGTAGGCCGCCGCCTGCAGCTGGGCGAGGTCCGCCGACTGTGCCTGCGAGAGCGAGCCGGCGGTGCTCGCGTAGATGCCTGCCTGGAGCTGGGTAGCGTTGACGGACTGGCTCTGCAGTAACGCGCCGTGGGTCGCTCCCGTCGCGGCGGCCTGGACCTGCTCGACTGAGGCGTTCTGTCGCTGGCTGGCGGCGAGTCGAGCGGCGTCGATAGCCGCCTGACGCTGTTCCTGCGTGACGGTGACACCCTGGCGCTGGGTGAGGTTGATACCGGCCTGTGCGCCCTGTGTGGCGGCGGTCCGCTGTTCCTGCGAGAGGTTCTGCTCCCGGTCGCTCCCCGTCGAATCGACCGCCGCGAGCGAGTCGAGTCGGTCGTTCAGTGCGTCGTAATCCACGCTGTCACCGTTCTGACCCGCCACCTGGCGCGGGCCGGGATTCGCGGCGACCGGGAGCGCGACGGCGCTGCAGACGAGCAACGCGGCGACGCCGAGTACGAGCGCCCGTGTCATCGTCCGGCGCTCCGCTGTCGTCGGTGCCGGCTGTGGCAGCTCGCTGGTCGTTTTACTGTCCGGTCGCGGTTCGCGTGGCGGCGATGCATGCGAACTGTTCGCACAACGTCGCTGATAAACCCGAGAGACCGTTGGTCCGTCCGGTCGAGCTTACGCTAGCGATAGGGTCGGTCAATCAAACGCATCCGACTCCATGTCGGGATGCAGTGGTACGCAACGCCGCCGAACGGCGGAACCGGAGTGTGACACCGACGGGCCTTTTGTCCGCATCCGAGAAGAGCGGGTATGGATTTCAGCGCCTTCCGGCTGCTCGCGGCCGGGTCGGACCTCGCGATGGAGCCCCACGCGCGGGCCGACGCCGACGGCATCGAACTGCGGATGGACTTCGCGGCCCAGCCCCTCGACCAGCTGGCCGCCTACGACGGCGACCTGCCGGTGCTCGTGACCAACCGCGTCGACTGGGAGGGCGGCGAGGCCGGGGACACCGCCGACCGGCTCGACCGGCTGGAACGGGCCCTGACCTACGACGCCGTCACCGCCGTCGACCTCGAACTCGCCGCACTCGACGGGGAGGGGGACCACGACGCCGGCCGGGTCGCCGACCACGCCCGCGAGCACGGGGCGTCGGTCGTCGTCTCTACCCACGACTTCGAGAGCACGCCGGACCGGGACGCCGTCGTCGACCGACTCGAACGCGCCTGCGAGTACGGCGACGTGGGAAAGATGGCCTCGACCGCGCAGTCACCCGACGACGTGCTGGCGATGCTCGGCGCGACGCGGGAACTCACCGCGGCAGGCGAGCGGGTCGCGACGATGTGTATGGGCGAGGCCGGCCGGCACTCGCGAGCGGTCGCGCCGCTCTATGGCTCGCGCATCGGTTACGCGCCGGTCGACCCCGCGGCGGCGACCGCCCCCGGCCAGTACGACCTGACGACGCTGCGGTCGCTGGTCGACCAGCTCGAAAGTGAGTGACTATCGGCCGTAGGTGAGCCGCGTCGCCAGCCCGTCCAGCCGGCGCTTCACGCCGCCGAACCACGCGGCCGGCGAGACGCGACGGGCGTCGGCCTCGGACACCTCGATGGCGTCCTCAGTGTCGGGGCCCGCGCCGTCCGTGGCGTCCACGACGGTGGTCATGCCACAGCGGCCACAGGATTCGGTCTGTTTGCCCATCTCACCCACATGTTTGGTCGCTCACCTGAAAAGCGTTGGCGCCGGCCGGAACCTGACAGCGATGCGGACATTTAGGTCGGTCGGCGGCGATACCACTCGTATGAGCGACGCGGACGAGTCGAGACGGGCCGCGATGCCGACGTGGGACGACGACTACCTCCAGCGGGTCGGTGAGCGACTGGCACACGCTTACGACCTCGAACGCGACCGCGCGGTCCGGGGCGAGCGGTTCGACCTATATGGCTGTCTCTCCGTCGAGAGCCAGAAGCAGTTCCTCCACCGGTCGCTCAACTGGGCCAACTACGAGACCGCGGAGCATCTGTTCGTCCGGCGGACCGACGGCGTCTCGCGGGCCGACCTCGACGCCCTCGTCGAATTGGGCCACGAACTGGCCGAGGCGTGGATAGACGCCGACGAGGAACACCGCGGCACCGAGTTCACGTTCGTCCTCGTCGTCCCCGCGATTCCCGGGGCCGTTCGCTCGCACGTCTCCGGGTTCCGCGACCGGACGCTACTGAAGTTCGGCTACTACGGTGACTACGAGGTGAATCTCGTGGTCGTCGCGCCCGAGCGCGAGCAGGTGGTCGCGAGCCGGGAGGCCGACACCGCGGCGGCGTTCGACTTCTGGGACGCCTACGACCCCGAAGGTCCGGGGCTGGTGGCCCGGGTACGGGGCTGGCTGGGCTAGTCGTCGGCGGGCACCCCCTCGGGCCGCTCGCGCACGTCGCGGATGTTCCGGTAGCCGATACCCACGAGCGAGAGCGCGAGCCCCACGAGCACCAGCGCGAGGACTATCTGGACGGCGACGGAGACCCGGGCGACGAGGCCGGCGCCCTCGGCGAAGCCCCCGAGGACGAACTGCTGGTAGAGGTTCTGATACAGGGCGAGATACAGCAGCGCACAGACGGTGACGACGGTCATCAGCGCCATCGGGACGCCGGTGCTGACGAGCTGTTTGTCGTCGTCCCAGTTGGCCAGCCACACCGTCGCGGTCAGCAGGGCGAGCGCGGCGAGGAGCTGGTTCGCCCCGCCAAAGAGCGGCCAGAGGCTCGCCCAGGAGCCGCTGGCGACCAGCGCGTAGGCGACCAGACACTGGATGACGGCGTTGCTGTAGCGGTTGATGCCGACCGACTGAACAGTCTCGACGGGGGCGCTGGCCGCGTCGGGCGTCCCGACGATCTCCTCGGCCATGTAGCGACCCAGCCGGACCGCCGTGTCCGTCGAGGTCAGGAGGAAACTCACCAGCACGAGGGCCATGAACGGCGCACCGTACCGGGTCGGGATACCGAAGCTCGTAAGCATCACCGACCCGCCGGAGGCGAAGTTCGGCAGCGCGCGGCCGATACCGCTGCCGGCCGTGACGCCCGCGATAGCGACGGTGCCGAGCGCGACCGTCGCCAGCAGGCCCTCGCCGAGCATCCCGCCGTAGCCGATGGCGCGGGCGTCCGACTCCTTGTTCAGCTGTTTGGCGGTCGTCCCGGAGGAGACCAGCGAGTGGAAGCCGCTGATGGTCCCACAGGCGATAGTGACGAAGAGCAGCGGGAACAGCGGCAGCCCGGCGGTCCCCATGAAGCCGTAGTACGGTTCGAGCGAGATGGCCAGCGGCTCGGCGGACGTCCCGAATATCGTCCCGACGATGATGGCCAGCAGCGCCCCGCCGACGCCGGCGTACAGCAGGAACGAGGAGAGAAAGTCACGCGGCTGGAGCAGCGTCCAGACCGGGAGCACCGAGGCGATGGCGGCATAGAGGAGGACGACCGGAATCCACGCGGCGGTGTTGGCCCCGAGGGTGCCGGCGGCGGGCACCAGTGACGCCAGCCCCGAACCGAAGAGAACGATAGTCTCGGCGGGGTAGGCGCCGGCCTCGGCGGCCGGGAACAGCGCGATGGGGTACAGGATGCCGACGTAGACACCGGCGAAGACGGCGGTGACGAAGAGGGCAGTCCCGAGGAGGAAGGGGAGGTCCAGCTGATAGAGGTAGACGCCGAAAACGAGCGCCAGCGCGATGTAGACGAAACTGGCAGTCGCGGCCGCCGGATAGGCGTCGAAGACGATGGCGACGACCAGTGCGAACACCGCGACGACGAGGATTATCGTGAGGAAGGCGAACCAGAGCAGCATGTTCTTGCCCCGCTCGCCGACGTACTCGCCGATGATGTAGCCGATGGACTTGCCCTCGTGGCGCAGGCTCCCCGACAGCGAGACGAAGTCGTGGACCGCGCCCATCAACGGGTTCCCGATAGCTATCCACAGCAGCGCGGGCACCCAGCCCCAGACGACGCCGGCGGTGATGGGGCCGACGATGGGCGCCCCGCCGGCGATGCTGGAGTAGTGGTGGCCCAGCAACACCGGCTTCTTCGAGGGGACGTACTCCTGTCCGTCCTCGTACCTGTGAGCCGGTGTCTCGTTGTCGTCGTCGAGTTCGACGAACCGCGTGAGGTATCTCGAATACCCGATGTATCCGACGCTGAACGTGAGCAGTGTCGCCACGACGAGCCAGAGTACCTGTACCATGTCAGTGTCCCTCACAATACCTGTCGTCGAATATATATTTAATTATTATGGACATTTGGGTTGGGACGACCGAGTCGGGCGGATTCCGTCCCGTACCAATCAGGCTTGCTGTGGATCGACGGCCGTGTCGAGGTCGAGTTCGTCGGTGAGCGCCCCTAGCAGGGCGGTCCCGTCGGCTCCCGCGCGCTGTTCGAGCACCGCGACGACGGGCTGGTCGAACTCCGCGTGGATGCGGTCGAGCCGCGCTTGCTCGGCTCGGTGACGCTCCCGGAGGTAGGTCGCGCCCGTGCCGGTCTCGCCCTCGTCGGGCGCCGGCGCGACCTTGTTAACGACGAGGCCACCGACGGTGAGTCCGGCCTCGCGCAGGTCCTCGACCGCGCGGTGTGACTCCGCGATAGAGAGGTCGTCCGGGTTGCACACGAGGAAGAACTGCGCCTGCTCGGCGAGGACGCGGCCGGCGAACTCGAAGGTCTCCTTGCGCTCGGTGAGTCGCCGGATGATGGGGTCGTCCTCGAGCGTCGCGCGCGCTTCGCTCCCGCCGACAGCGGCCTTCTCGAAGAGGTCGACACTCGCCGCGCGCTTCTCGCGCAACCGTTCGACCCACGACTGGAGGAACTCGGGGAGCGCGAGCAGACGCAGGGTCCCGCCCGTCGGTGAGGTGTCGAAGACGACGCGGTCGTAGTCGTCGCTCTCGCGCATCACGTCGATGAAGCGGTCGAACAGCGCGGCCTCGTAGGCGCCCGGCGTCCGGTGGGCCAGCTCTATCTGGCGGTCGATTTCGTTGACGATGGCCGGGCTCACCTGGTCGGACATCGCTCGCCTGATGTCGCGCATGTGGCGCTCGACCTCCTCGTCGGGGTCCAGTTCCATCGCCGAGAGCCCGGCGTAGCCGTCCACTGGCGCCGGGTCGTCGTCGAAGCGCTGCTCGAAGACGTCCGAGGTGCTGTGGGCCGGGTCGGTCGAGACCAGCAGCGTCTCCAGCCCGTCGCGGGCGCACTGGACGCCGTAGGCACTGGCTACGGTGGTCTTGCCGACCCCGCCTTTCCCGCCGAAGAAGACGAACCGGTCCATGCTAGAAGTGGTACTGCTGGCCCTTGCGTTCGACGAGCGACTCGCGGTCCCACATCCGCCGTTCCCACTGGACGAACTCCTCGGCCAGATACGGCAGCAGTTCGGCGGTATAGTACGACACCGGACTCGGGATGCCGAAGGCGTCGGCGAAGCAGGCAAACAGGAACACGTCCGTGGTGTCCTCGGCCTCCTTCTCTATTTTCTCGTGGGAGGGGTGCGCTATCATCCCGTGGTAGAGCCCGTGGAGCCACTCCTCGACGGCGTCGAGATACGCCGAGATGCGGGCGGAAAGCGACATCGTCAGCAGGCACAGCCGGTGGTGCCCGGTGCGTCGCCGCGATGCGTCGACTGGCTCGATACCCGCAGTAGTTTATTTCCCATTGACAGGACGCCCATACGCCCCCCACTGCCGAAATGCGCATAAATGTTGGTGATGGTTCGGGCGCTACCGGACGAGCAGCGGCACTGCGAGGAGGGCGACGGCGAGAAAGCCGGCCACGAGCCCGTACACCAGCCGGCCGAACCGCGCCGCGGCCGGAATCTCGCCTCTGAGCTCCGGCCGCTCGGTCCAGACGTAGCGGTGGTAGGCGACGCCGGCAGTCAGGGCGCTGGTTGCGCCCGCGACGGCCAGTCCCACGGGGAGCGAGGCCCCGAGCGCCATCACGTACAGGGGGCCGACGGCGAAGCTGACGGCGAACCCGAGGACGCTGACGACGAGGAAGGGGACCGGGTCGACGGTGACACCGTCGCTGTTTCGGAGCATTCGACGACAGTAGGGCCGGGAGCCACATCAGCGTGTCTCCCGGACTCCGTCGTTCGGAAGATATAGGGGTGTGCCCGCTAGATTCGGGGAGTATGACCGAGACAGGGCGAAAGCGGCCGTGGCTCGCCGCCGTCCTCGCCTTCATCTACCCCGGACTGGGACACGTCTATCTCCGAGAGTGGCTGCGAGCGGTCCTGTGGTTCGGCCTCGTCGTCAGCACCAGTACGCTGCTGGTTCAGGACTCGGTGATGGCGCCGCTCGACGGCGGCATCTCCGTCGACGCGCTGCTCGCCGTCTCACAGAACATCCCGCTGCAGGCGTCGGTGGCGCTGTTTGCCATCACCGCCCTGAGCATGGTCGACGCCTACTGGATGGCGACCCGCGAGAACGTCGAGACCGAGGTCGTCGAGGGCATGAAGTGCCCCCACTGCGGGAAGGAGCTGGAAGAGGACCTCGACTTCTGTCACTGGTGTACGACGAAGCTGGACCGCCCCGCCGACCCCGAGCAGTAGGGCGGCGGGCTTACTTCTCGATGATGCTCTCTTCGATCTTCTCGCCGAAGTGTGTCGCCGTGTCCTCGTAGTGGACGAGAATCTCGTCGCCCGCTTCGAGATCGGTGACGGCGATGCGCCCCTCCCGGGAGTGGACCTTGATGGTCTCCGCGTTCTGGAGCAGCGTCTCGATGCGGTCGCCCTCCGCCGTCTCGGCCTGGACACGGAACATCGGCCGTTTCTCTATCTTCGCGCGGCCGACGATGGCCTCGCGGGTGTGGCCCTGTTCGTCCACTATCTGGACCTCGTCGCCCGACTGCAGCTCCGAGAGGTACTTCGTGCCGCCGTCGGGGGTGCGCACGTAGGCGTGGACCGCGCCGGCGTTGACCCGGAACGGCCGGGAGGCGACGTATGGCGACTCGGCCGTCTCGGCGTGGACGAAAAAGAGCCCGCGGGCCATCGAGCCGACGAGCATCCCCTCGTCGTGTTCCATCAGATTGCCCGTGTCGATACAGACCCGGTCGGCCGACCCCGTCTGCTCGACGGCCGTCACAGTGGCGTACTCCAGTTCGACGCTCTCGCGGCCGGCCTCGTCGCGGACCTCGACGGTCTTGCGAATCTCGTCGACGTCGTCGGTGTCGAGCAGGACGCCGTCGACGCCGAGCTCCAGCGTCTCGTAGGCGGTGCGGGCGTCCTCGGCCGTCTGGACGCCGGTGATGAGTTCGGTCTCGTCGCCGACCCGGGCGATGAGATTTTCGAGGGGGATGATCTGCCAGTCGTCGCCGATGACGATGGTGTAGTCGGCTTCGGCCGCGACGGCCTCGGCGAACGCCTCGTAGTCCTCGTCGAAGATACGGACGTAGCCGCCGTCCGGCGCCGAACCGTTCTGGCGCAACACGGAGAGGTCAGCGGAGCCGGAGAAGTCGGTCGGGAGGTCGACGGTGCCGTCGCCCTCGCCGTCCTTGCCCACGATGGTGGCGTCCGCGTCGCTCTCGTCCTCCTCGGCCTCCATGACGTGGACGTCCCCGTCGGAGAACGCGGCGATGTTGACCTGTCCCAGTTCGCGGACCTTCTCGACGTCGCTCTTGTCGACCAGCACCCAGTCCACGCCGGCCTCCAGACCGGCGGTGATGCGTCGTCTGCGTGTCTCCCAGTCGCCGACCGCGCTGTCGGCCTTGAGCCAGACGGTTCGTGTCATACGCCCACGATTGCGACGGCGGGGCTTGAACGTGGCGGAACCCGCAGCCCTCCCTGACATCCCGCGATGTGCCGCGTGACCAATGGCGCAAGGCACTTGACCACCTGTTTGCTTGAGGGGGTATGAAACGCGGAACTGTCGTGTGGGTCGCCCTCGTCGTGGTCGGCGCGCTGTTCGTCGCCACTGCCCCGCCCGACCCCCAGTACTCGGTCAGCGTCAGCGGTCCGATAGAGCCCCCAGCGGACGAACCCGTCGTCGCCTTCGAGAATCTGTCCGAGGAAAACCGCACCCTGTTCGGCGAGGCACTCGAAGCGGACCAGCGCTCCGGCGACCCGCCGGGTATCGAGGACGGGTACGTGGCTTACGAGGGAGGGATATATCAGCTGTCGACGGCAGTTCACGAGGGTCCCGCAGGCAGTTTGCTCATGCCGTCCATCGGTGGACTCCTGATTATCGCGGGATGTGTGCTGGCGGCGTATCGGCGTCAGTAGCGTTTCTGAGACGCGGAGCGGTCGCGGGGTGGCGTCAGGCTTCGACAGCCAGCCCGGCGTCACGAAGGGCCGAATCGGCTTCCGCGTCGTCGTGGACGACGCTCGCGACGGCCCGCGCTATCTTCTCGGGCTCGTCGTGCTGGAAGATGGACCGGCCCATCGAGACGCCGGAGGCACCGGCGTCCATCGCGCCACGGACCATCGAGAGGGTCTCCTCGTCGGTCCCCTTCGAGCCGCCGGCGATGACCACCGGCAGGCTGGTCGACTCCACGACGTGCTGGAAGCTCTCGGCGTCGCCCGTGTAGCCGGTCTTTACCACGTCGGCGCCCAGTTCTTCGCCGAGTCGGACGGCGTGGCCGACGGCCTGGTTGTAGTCGTCGGCCTCGGGGTCGATATCTGGCCCGCGGGCGTAGGTCATCGCAAGCACCGGCAGGCCGTAGCGTTCGGCCTCGCTGGTCATCTTCGCGAGGTCTTCTATCTGTTCGCGTTCGTGGACGCTGCCGACGTTGATATGCATAGAGACGGCGTCGGCGCCGACGCGGACGGCGTCCTCGACAGTGCCGGTCATCCGCTTGTCGTTCTCGTCGGGGCCGATGACGGTCGAACCGTTGAGGTGAGCGATGTAGCCCGCGTCGTTCTTGTTCGGATGGACGCGGTCGGCGACGCCGCGCTGGGTGAGCACCGCGTCGGCCCCCCCGCGCGTGATGGCGTCGACGGTCGATTCGAGCTCTTTCAGCCCCTGCGTGGCGCCGAGTGTGATACCGTGGTCCATGGGGACGACGACGTACCGGCCGTCTGTCCCGATGCGGTCGAGTCGAGCGCGTGTCCCTGTGTTCATGTCATGCGAATCTGTGGCAAGAACGATTATGTGCGTTCCGGTTGCGGCCGTTCCTGTGTGCCCCGCAGAGCGCCCTGCTTGAGCTCGCGGGCCAGCGCTTCGAGTCTGTCGGCGACCTCGCCGGTCGGGTCACCGTTCTCGTACCCCTCGGTGACGATATCGACGAGCGCGGAGCCGACGATGATCCCGTCGGCCCCCGAGGCGACGATGCGCTCGGCGTGCTCGCCGGTTTTGATACCGAAGCCCACGGCTTTTGGCACGTCCCAGTCGGCGATGCGGGCGAGTGACTCCTCGGTCGCGTCGTCCACGTCGTCGCGAGCGCCCGTGACGCCCAGACGGGCCTGCACGTAGACGTAGCCCGAGACCTGCTCGCGCATCCGGTCGAGGCGCGACTGGGTCGTCGTCGGCGCGACGATGAAGACGAGGTCGAGGCCGAACTCGTCACACGCCGCCCGGAGCGGCCCGGCCTCTTCGGCCGGCAAATCGGGGACGACGAAGCCGCCGACACCGACCTCGGCGGCCTTCTCGACGAAGGGGCGAGGGCCTTCGTCGGCCCCGTACTGATAGAGCAGATTGTAGTAGGTCATACAGACCAGCGGCACGTCGACGTCGAGGTCGCTCACGAACTCGAAGAACCGCTCCGGCGTCATCCCCGCGTCGAGCGACCGGACGATGGCGTTCTGGATGGTCGTCCCCTCGGCGATGGGCTCGGAGAAGGGGAGGCCGAGTTCGATAGCGTCGGCCCCGCCCGCGGCGAGCGCCTCGACGTAGGAAAGCGAGTCCTCGTAGTTGGGGTCCCCGGCGGCGAGATACGGCACGAAGGCGGGTTCGTCCGCGAAGGCCGATTCGAGCCCCATCAGAGACCACCGCCCATGCGGTTGAGCATGGACATGTCGGGCGCGATGTCCAGGTCGCGCTTGGTTGTCTCCTCGATGGCCGTTTCGAGGTCCTTGTCACCGCGTCCGGAGACGTTGACGACCACGGTGTCGCCGAACTCCTCGTGGTGCTCGTCTCGCGGCTCCGCCGCTCGACCGTCCGTAGCGGTCCCCGCCACGCGCTCCAGGTAGCCGAAGGCGTGGGCCGTCTCCAGGGCCGGGATGATACCCTCGTCCTGAGAGAGCCGGTGGAACGCCTCCAGGGCGAGGTCGTCGTCGACGTTGACCGGTGTGACCCGCTCCTCGTCGACCAGATGCGCGAGCTCTGGACCGACGCCGGCGTAGTCCAGTCCCGCGGAGACGGAGTGGGACTCCATGATCTGGCCGTCCGAATCCTGCAGCAGTTTGGTGCGCGCGCCGTGTAACACGCCCTCGTCGCCGGTCGAGAGGGTCGCCGAGTTGGGCGCGACGCCCTCCTCCTCGTCGACGGTGAGCGAGGAGCCGCCCGCCTCGACGGCGTGTAGCGCCACGTCCTCGTCGTCCACGAACTCGGCGAAGGCGCCCATCGTGTTCGAGCCGCCGCCGGCACAGGCGACGACATCGGTGGGGAGCCCGCCCGTTTTCTCGATGGTCTGTTCGCGGGCCTCCTCGCTGATGACGGACTGGAAGTCCCGGACCATCTTCGGGAACGGATGGGGGCCGACCACGCTGCCGATGACGTAGTGCGTGTTCTCGACGGTCGTCGCCCACTCGCGCATCGTCTCCGAGATGGCCTCCTTGAGCGTGCCCCGGCCGACGGTGACGGGGACGACCTCGGAGCCGTTTATCTTCATCCGGAAGACGTTGGGACGCTGTCGGGCGATGTCGGTCTCGCCCATGTATATCTCACAGGGCATATCCAGATGGGCCGCGGCCATCGCCGTCGCGGTGCCGTGCTGGCCGGCGCCGGTCTCGGCGATGATGCGTTCTTTCCCCATGTATTTGGCGAGCAGCACCTGGCCCAGCGCGTTGTTGAGCTTGTGGGCGCCCCCGTGCAGGAGGTCCTCGCGTTTCAGGTAGACGTCGGTGTCGTACCGTTCCGAGAGCTGGTCTGCGTACTGCAGCGGCGTCGGCCGGCCGCCGAAGTCCGCCAGCCGCTCCCGGAACTCGTCCATAAATCCGTCCTCGTTGTCCAGCACGTACCGCTCGTAGGCGTCGGCCAGCTCCTCTATGGCCGGCATCAGTGCCTCAGGTACGTACTGTCCGCCGTACTCGCCGAACTTGGGGTCGTGTGCGTCGTCCGTACTCATGTCTGTGTCTCCGCGTCAGTCAGTCGTCGCGTGTTCTCGCGAACGTCCGAGTCGCCGCCGTGGTCCATGATAGCCGAGCCGACCAGCAGGGCGTCGGCGCCGGCCGTTCGCATCCGGCGAACGTCGTCCGGTGAGCCTATGCCGCTTTCCGCAATGAGCGTGACGGCTTCGGGTGCCGCCGTGGCCGCCTCGGGGAAGGTGTCCAGGTCGACGTCCAGTTTCGCCAGGTCGCGGTTGTTCACGCCGACGATGTCCGCGCCCGCGTCGACGGCCCGCTCGACCTCCGCGGCGGTGTGGGCCTCGACGAGCACCTGAAAGCCCCGCTCGCGGGCCGCATCGAGCAGCTCGTCGAGGTCGTCGGTCCCGTCGGCCTCCAGAAAGCGGACGATGAGCAGTATCACGTCGCTCTCGACCACGTCGAGCTGGCTCTCGTGGAGGACGAAGTCCTTGCGCAGGACCGGCACGTCGACGGCCTCGCGCACCGCGGCGAGCGTCTCCGCCGAACCGCCGAAGTGGTCGGGTTCGGTCAGCACCGACAGCGCCGCCGCGCCGCCCGCGACCATCTCTTCTGCGAGTTCGACCGGGTCGTCGGCCCGCTCGCCGTCCGCGGTCGGACTCGTCGGTTTCACCTCTGCGATGACCGGGACCCGCCCGTCGGCTTCGGCCCGCTCGAACGCCGCGGTGAGCGAGCGCGGGTCGACAGCGACGCGCTCGCCGCCGCCGCCGCGCTCCCGCGCCGCCGCGAGTATCGACTCCACTGCTGGTGCCATTCGTCCGTCGGATTCCATTACTGGTCACTAACGTACAGAAGTGTACATAAGTGTTGTCGTCCGGTCGCAGACACCGGGGCGGTGCCGAGCTTTTTGCGGCCCGAGCGCGACTGCTGAGACGAGATGGCACCCGACTCTCGGCCCGGGACCGCGATACTGGTGGGGGCGGCGCTCGCGGGCGCACTGACAGTCTGGGCGGTCGCCACCGGCCAGCCCCGCCCGCTACTGGCCTTCCTCGTCACTGCGACCGTCGTCACGGCGGTCGGCGCCAGCGAGGTGGTCGCCGAGGTCGCCTCGTGGTACTACGTCCTCCAGAGCGTGGTTCTGGGCCTGTTCGGCGTCGGTCTGGTCGTCATGGGCTATGCCACGCCGCTGGTTCTCGGGCTGACGGCCGGGTTCGTCTGCTCGGGGCTGTTCTTCGCGGCCAGATACAGCCGGGACCGCCGGACGGTGCCGCCCCCTGAGGAGGGCGCCCGATAACAAATCTTGAAGAGGCAACCGGCCGATTGCCACCTATGGAAACGCCAACGGGAGACGCCGGCATCTACGCCCGCGAGTCGACGTATCTCGACCGGTTCGTCCAGTTCGGCGAGGCGGGCGACCGAGTCATCTCCGTGTCGTTCCCGACACAGGTCGACCCCGACACCGACGACAGCCACCCGCTGCTCGACCGCATCGAGGCGTATCTCGGCGGCGCGGAGGATGAGTTCGACGACGTGAACGTCGGGCTGACTGTCCCGACCACCCAGCGGAACGTGCTCGAAGCCGTCCAGGGAATCCCCTACGGTGAGGACGCGTCAGTCGAACAGGTGGTGATGATGACACAGGGACTGGGGTCGGACGAGGAGGAGGACCAGACCCAGGTCCGCGAGGCGCTCGCAGCGAACCCCATCCCGCTGTTGGTTCCCGACCACCGGGTCCGGGACGGCCCCAGCGGCGCCCCGCCGGCAGTCGAACAGAAGCTCCGGTCCGTCGAGGGACTGTAGCTACGAGCCGAGCCGACCGACACCGAGCCCCTCGTGGACGGTGAGTTCGAGCGCGTTGACCAGGTAGTGCGCGACGACGACGGCCAGCAGGCTGTTCGTGAGGACGAACAGGGCGCCGAGTGCCGTACCGAGCGCGCCGGTGACGACGACGCCGACACGCCCCTGGGCGCCGTGGCCCAGCGCGAACGCGACCGAGGAGATGGCCACCATCGCCCAGGCGGGGGCGTCGAGTCCCACGACGGGGACCCCGATGGCCGCGGCGCGAAAGAGCAGTTCCTCGACGACGGCGATGACGGGTAGCACCACCCCAAGCAGGACGACCCACCCCCCGGCGGAGTCGGGCGCGAGCAGCTCCCTGAGCGACTCGTCGACGCCGATACCGAAGCCGTCGGCGGCCGCCGCCGCGAGCTCGTTTCCGACCCAGAAGCCGACGCCGGCGGCGAGGCCGACGGCGATGGCCGGGAGGCCCGTCGAGAGCGCCGACGCCGTGACGCCGAGGGCCGAAAGCGGTATCTCGAAGAAGACGGCCCCGCCCAGCAGGAGCACGCCGAACAGTCCCTGCGTGAGCGCGACGTTCGCGAGCAGCGCGCCCGTCGACAGCCCGTCGCGGGAGAGCTGGCCCTCGATGTGCTGGCGCTGTCGCGCGGTCCGCGTGCTCTCGAAGCGCGGGTAGGTCGAATCGGTCGGCTGTACTCGTTCGAGGGTGTCGGTCCGGGCGGTCAGGCCCCCGGCGTCGCCCGAGAGCGACCGCTGGGAGAGTCGGGAAAGCGCGAGTAACACCGTCAGCAGAAAGCCCGTGAGGCCGACGAAGGCGGCCCACTGGGGCATCTATTGCGGGCTGGGACTGCCGCCGCTCTGTCGCCCGACCTCGTGTTCGAGCGCCTTGCCCGTGATGGACTTCAGGCGGTCGACCAGCGAGTCCTTCTCGGGCTCGCCGGCGAGGGCGACTTCGAGGACTTCCGAGATGTGTGAGACCGGGATTATCTCGATCTGTTCCTCGTACTCCTCCTCTATCATCACGTCCTGCGTGTTCGCTTCGGGGATGATGACCGTGTCCAGCCCCGATTTGGCGGCGGCCTCTATCTTGTGCGTGACGCCGCCGACCGGGAGCACGTCACCGCGCACCGACAGGGAGCCGGTCATGGCGATGTGCTGTTCGATGGGGACGTTCTCCAGCGCGCTGATGACCGCGGTCGCCACCGTGATGGAGGCGGAGTCACCGTCGACGCCGCCCTCACCGGCCTGCACGAACTGGATGTGGACGTCCTTCTCGGAGATGTCCTCGTCCGAGAACTTCTTGATGATAGCCGAGACGTTCTGGACGGCTTCCTCGGCCATCTCCTTCAGTTGGCCGGTGGCGATGACCTGACCCGGGCCCTGCGAGGGCGTGACCTCGGCCATCACCGGGAGGACGATACCGCTGTCCTCCCCCATGACGGCGAGCCCGTTGACGCGGCCGACCACGTCGCCGTCGTTGACGGTGAGCTCGTAGTCCTTGCGGCGCTCGATGTAGTTGTCCGCGAGCTGTTGCTCGATGGACCGGGAGCGCCGTTTGGCCTGCAGCACGTCCGCGCGGGTGGTGCGGTCCTTGTCCTCGGCGCGGGCGATGTCGCCCGCGACGCGGACCAGCCCGCCGAGGTCACGGAACTTCAGCGTGAGGTGGCCCTTCCGGCCCGCGCGGCGGCGGGCTTCGAGGATGAGCTCCTCGACGGCCTCCTCGGTGAAGTGGGGGAGCCGCCCGTCGTTTTCGACCTCCTGAGCGACGAAGCGGGTGTACTTCCGGCGCATCTCTGCGCTGTCCTCGATGGTGTCGTCCATGTACACCTCGTAGCCGTAGCCCTTGATACGGGAGCGCAGGGCGGGGTGCATGTTCTCCATCGCGTCGAGGTTCCCCGCCGCGATCATGATGAAGTCCGTCGGGACCGGTTCGGTCTGGACCATCGCGCCCGAGGAGCGCTCGGACTGGCCCGTGATACCGAACTCGCCCTCCTGGATGGCCGTCATCAGCTTCTGCTGAGAGCGGATGTCCAGGGTGTTGATCTCGTCGACGAACAGCACGCCCTTGTTGGCCTTGTGGATGGCGCCGGGCTCTACGCGGTCGTGGCTCGGCGTCTCCATCCCACCGGACTGGAAGGGGTCGTGGCGAACGTCGCCCAGCAGGGCACCGGCGTGAGCGCCGGTCGCGTCCTCGAAGGGGGCGGTCTTCTGGCTGGCGTTGTTGACCAGCAGGTTCGGGATCATCGAGTCGCTACCGCGCGAGCTGTAGCGGAAGGCGAGATAGATGACACCCGCGGCGAGAATCCCCAGCAGAATCTGCTGGGCGATAATCAGCGAGTAGCCGATGACGATAGCGATGATGATCCACATCAGGAAGGTCCGCATCTGGTTGCGCTTGCGGGCCTCCTCCTTGTGGGCTTCGACTATCTGTTCGCCCTTCCCGCCCGGAACGGTTCGGACCTTCGGCTCGTTGCCGTCGTCCGGGTTGTGGTAGACGAGAACGTCCTGCAGTTCCTCGCGGGGCAACAGCTGGCTCATCGCCTTCGCGAGCATCGACTTGCCCGTCCCGGGCGAGCCGATCATCATCACGTGGCGGCGCTGCTTGGCCGCCTTTTTGATTACGTCCCGTGCGTGGTCTTGGCCGATGACCTGGTCCACGAGCCGGTCCGGGACTTCGATTTCCTCGGTCGAGTCGATGTCCAGACCGCCCAGAAGCCGCTCTTCTGCGTCCTGGAACTCGGACCCACCCTCAAGCTCGACGTCGCTGCCGAGAGTCGTGTCCGACGTTGCTCCGTCGCCGGTGTCGGGCGCCTCGCCCTCGGAGTCGGACGGCCGGTCGTCGGCCGGCGCCTCCTCCTCGGGGTCGGTCGCCTCCCGGTCGGCGTCGGGAGCCGCGTCAGTGTCGGTGTTGTCGCTCATACAAACGTTGTTAACATCGGTTTTGAAGGCCTGTCTACTGATATACTTTCTCCCCATTGGCGTCGTCGCCACAGCGGCATAATCGCCGGACAGCAGTTCGGTTGTGGGTGGTAGTTCCGCACTAGCTGGTCGCCCGTCGACTTTATCAGACCACCAACCACACATGCTGGTATGCGCGGGTTCTACATCGGTCGGTTCCAGCCCTACCACGACGGCCACCACGCGATGGTCGGGCGCATCGCGGACGAGGTGGACGAACTCGTCCTCGGTATCGGTAGCGCCGACGACTCACACACCACACACGACCCCTTCACCGCCGGCGAACGCATCATGATGATAACGAAGGCCGTCGCCGAGTTCGACCTCCAGACCTACGTCGTCCCGCTGGAGGACATCAACCGCAACGCAGTCTGGGTCAGCCACGTCGAGAGTATGTGCCCGGATTTCGACGTGGCATACTCGAACAACCCCCTCGTCGTCCGGCTCTTCGAGGAGAGCGGCATCGAGGTCCGCCAGTCGCCGATGTTCGACCGCGACCGGCTGGAGGGCAGCGAGATACGCGAACGGATGATAGACGACGAGTCCTGGCGCGACCGCGTCCCCGACCCGGTCGTCGAGACCATCGAGGAGATAAACGGCATCCAGCGCCTCCAGCACGTGGCCGACACGGACTCGCTGTCCCGCTACGTGGCCGAAGACGAGTCCCTGGACGAGCCGACCATCGGCGAGGACTGATGATAACGCTCGCCTCCGATTTCGGTTCGCCGTACCCGGCGGCGATGAAGGGAGTCATCTGCCGGGAGAGCGGGGCTCGAATCGAGGACGTGGCACACGACCTCCCCAGACAGGACGTGCGCGCGGCGGCGTTCTGGCTGACCCAGACGCTCCCCTACTTCCCGCCGGCGGTCCACTGCGTCGTCGTCGACCCGGGCGTCGGAACCGACCGGGCGGCGCTGGTCGTCCGGGCCGGCGAGCACGCCCTCGTCGGCCCCGACAACGGCGTCCTGCTCCCGGTCGCGCGGGAACTGGCGACTTCCGGCGGGAGGAGGGACACCGTCGAGCACGGTTCGGCGAGCCCTGACTCACAGGCTCGTCAGGACGCCGTCGAGACTTTCACCTGGGCCTACGACGACCCCGCGAGTTCGACGTTCCACGGTCGGGACGTGTTCGCCCCGGCCGCGGCGACGGTCCACGAGACCGGCGTCGAGGCGGTCGAGACGCTGTCGCGTGCGAGTCCGACCGACGACTACACCGACCTGCAGTTGCCCGAACCCGCGGTGCAGGCCGACCGCGCGGCCGGCGAGGTACTCGTCGTCGACGACTTCGGCAACGCTATCACCAACGTCCCCGGCGAGGTGCTGGCAGACGCCTTCGGGGGACAGGTCGCCGTCGACGGCGAGCCGGTCCCGGTCCGGCGGGCCTACGCCGAGCTCGCCCCGGGCGAGCGACTCGTCACGGTCGGGAGCCACGGCAACGTCGAGCTCGCGGTCAATCGGGGTCGCGGGGACGACGCCTTCGGCGTCGCGGCGGGCGAAGGCGTCGAGCTGTCGTGGTGACGGACAGCTATCGGTTCAGTTCCATCCCGGTGCAGTCCGGGAACTCCGGCTGTTCCGGGCACGCCTCGCACTCGTCTAGAGCCGTCAGCCCCTTGTAGGCGACGTAGGGCACGAGCAGGGCCAGAAAGAGCCCGAGCGCGCGGAGCCGAACGGCCGGCCGGAAGACCACCGGGTAGACCAGACGGGCCAGCCCCACCGCGAGGACGGCCTTGGTGGGAATCCGTAGCGACTGCTCGCTGGTCCGGTAGATGAGTTCGTACAGGAGTCGGGTGCCCCGACGATACAGCAGTTTGTAGCCGACCATCGGCGCGACGGCGGCGACGCCGACGGCGTAGAACACAGCCACGTCCAGCGTGGCGACCGCGGGCACGGTCAGATGGAGGCCGAGAGCGCGAGCAGCGACACCAGCCCGACCGGATAGACGACGAAACACCCCATACACAGCTCGACGCCGCGTAGCTCGAACGTGTGGTGGGCGTAGTACTCACAGCTCGGGTGGTGCGCGAGAACGAACGGGTCGAGGTCGTCGATTGCCCGCGTGATGCGTCCGGTGATGTCGACCATCGCCCGGCTCAGAGGTCGTTGCTGCAGTTCGGACTGGCAGAGGCGGTCATGTCGGCGGTCTCGCGACACGCCGGACAGACCTGTCGTTCCTCCTTGTTAGCAAAGTAATAGTATATCCCGACCGGGAGACAGACTGACAGTCCGAGGACCAGCACAGCCATTTCACCAGCGAACTCTTCTCTCGTCTCAGTGCTTTCTGCTGACACACCGGTTCCGGCTTCAGAAGCGATACAAATAACGATTCTAGCTGCTGTTTTAACCCATCGGTTGACATTTGGCCCGTTTTAGGCCGGCCGAAAACCGATAGCTTTTTGTGTTTTAGGGTCGCCTAAAACAATGTATGCCGGACGAACAGGTGTCGTGGCCCCCGTGTCGTCGCTGTGAGACGGTTCAGAGTGAGCCTGCTCGCCGGACTGTGGTCACCGAGCGGTCCGCAGGAGGTGGTCCGGCGGCGACCTGAGACACTCCCCAGTCGGTGCCATCTGTTACCGCGGCGACTCACCGTGGGCACGGGTCGTCGGTCCCCCTGGACTGACGCTGTCGCCGCACCACGAGCCCGAGCTCGTGTCTGTCCCTTTCTTGCCGTTCGCGTCTCCCCGCTAGCCGGTCGCTCGGCGCGCACGCTCGGTCGTCGGCGTCGGACCGTCCGGAAACCCCACTCGGGTCGGGTCCGAGGTACTCGACCGCCCCCTCCAGATACTCCCCCTCGAAGTACAGCTAGACGACTACTGCGTGAAAACTGGCTCGAACGTGGCGCTGTCGGCCAAAAACGCGTGGTTTTAGCGGTTACGACGAGCTCGAACGCTCCGTCGAGTTACGCCCTCGCGCCGAAACGCTCGGGTCGCTAACTCACGGCTTCGCCGTTCGTTCGAGGGCGTTCACTCCGTCGGCGACCTCGCTAGCTCGACGAGATGACGTCGTCGATGCGGACGATCATCGTCGCGGCCTCGGTGGCCGAGTCGACCGCTTCGCGCTTGACCGCGGCGGGGTCGAGGATACCGTAGTCGACGGGGTCGGCGACGACGCCCGTCTGGCCCTCGCTGATGACGCCGGCGATGCCCTCGCTCTCGTGGTGCGAGCGCAGGTCGACGAGCGCGTCGATGGCGTCGAGGCCCGTGTTCTCCGCGAGCGTGCGCGGGAGCACGTCGAGCGCGTCGGCGAAGGCCTCGACGGCGAGCTGTTTACGGCCCTCGATGGACGCCGCGGTCGAGCGGATGTGGTCCGCGGCGGCGATTTCGGTCGCGCCGGCACCGGGGACGACGCCGCCGGCGTCGAGCGCGGCGATGGTCACGTCGAGCGCGTCGTTGAGCGCGCGCTCGATCTCGTCGACGACGTGCTCGGTCGAGCCGCGGGCGAAGACGGTCACTTTCTGGGCGGCCGCGCCGCCCTGAATGAACGTCACTTCCTCGTCGCCGTGCTTCTCGACGCCGACGGACTCGGCGAAGCCGAGCGCGTCCGAATCGAGGTCTTCGACGGAGCCGACGCGCTTGGCGCCGGTCGTCTCGACGATGTCCTTGGCGGTCGAGGAGCTGACGCTCTCGACGGCGAGGACGCCGGCTTTCGCCAGCTGGGAGGCGACGCGGTCGGCGATGTCGTCGGTGACGAAGACCACGTCGGCACCCGAGTCGACGATGGCCTCGGCGTAGCCCGACAGCTCCTGCTCCTCGGCGTCCAGTGCGGCGTTGAGCTGGTCGACGTTGGTGACGTTGTACTGGGCGTCGACGTTGCTCTCCTTGACGTCGAGCTCGGCGTCGAGGACGGCGATATCGGCGTCTGTCACCGAGCGGGGCATGTTGTCGTGGACGGGCGTGTCGTCGATGATGACGCCCTCGACGAGCTCGGTCGCGGAGGTCGCCGCGCCGGTCTGGGTGTGGACTTCGATGTTGTCCCGGCGGACCCCGTTGTCGCTCTTGGCGTGACGGACGGCATCGACGATGACCTCGGCGAGGCGCTCGGCGTCGACGTCGCCGGTGCCCTTGCCGGTCATCGAGGACTCGGCGACCTCGACGAGCGTGTCGTCGTCGAGCTCGACGTCGAGGACCTCGCCCTCGATCGCCTCCTGTGCGAGCCCGGCGGCCTCGTGGTACCCCTCGACGATGGTCGTCGGATGGACGTCGTCGTCGAGCAGGTCCTCGGCCTTCGCGAGCAGCTCGCCGGCCAGGACCGAGGCCGTGGTCGTCCCGTCGCCGACCTCGTCCTCCTGGGTCTGGGCGACCTCGACGATCATCTGTGCGGCGGGGTGTTCGATGTCCATCTCCGAGAGGATGGTCGCGCCGTCGTTCGTGATGACGACGTCGCCGCTGTCGGAGACGAGCATCTTGTCCATGCCGCGCGGTCCGAGCGTCGTTCGTACGGCCTCGCTGACGGCCTTGCCGGCGGAGATGTTCGACGACTGTGCGTCCTTACCGTGTGTGCGCTGGGCGTCCTCGTCGAGAATGAAGAGGGGCTGGCCGCCCATGCGTCGCTGGCCAGATGACATAGATGTGTAACCTCACCTTATCCATCGTAAGCGGTTCTATATAAAAGTGACGAATGGGGTCGCCCACCGCTCCGCTCCGACCGACGGACGAGAGCGCGACGCGCCGAAATCCCGGCGTCGACTGCTCGAAACGGCCCGATGATTTATTATCGGCTTTCCCGCATGTCCGATAATGCTGGAGCTGGAGCACGGCTTTCGCGTGGTCGACGTCCACGCGCGGGTGGAACCCGACGAAGAGCGTCGGCCCCGACCCGGCCTGGGAGACCCCGAACAGCTCGAACGCGAGATGCACCAGGCCGGGGTGGTCCGGGCCGTCGTCTACCCGAACGCCCGCGAGGGGAGCTACCTGAAGGCCAACAACGCCGTCGCGCGGATGTCCGTCGGCCGACCGCTGGTTGCCTTTGCCCGAATCAGGGGCGGGCGAGAGCCCGGTAGCAGCGCCGGCTCCCGGCTCCGGAACCTGACCAGTCGCGGTGACGAGGACCAGACCACCCCCGAAGACATCGAGCAGTACGCCTACGACGACCGCTTCTACGGCTTCAAGCTCCACCCCGCCAAGGACGGGCTCCCCACGGAGCCCGTGCTCGCCCGGCTCGCCGACGTGTCGCTGCCGGTGCTCGTCCACGGCGGCGAGGAGGTCCCGCCGCTGTCACTCGCCGACGAGCTGCTTTCCTACGACGTCCCGGTCATCCTCTCGCACTTCGGGGCCCACCCGCTCCGCGTGGAGTTGATGGACGAGGCCATCGCCCTGCTCGACGACCACGACCGGCTCTACCTCGATACGAGCGTCGTCCGGTACCGTGACCCGCTGGAGCGGGCCATCCGCGAGCATCCCGACCGCGTCCTCTTTGGCAGCGGCGCGCCACACACCCACCCGAACGTGGCCGTCATGGAGATTCTCACGCTGGACGTGCCCGAGGACGCGATGAAGAAAGTGTTCTCGAACAA
The DNA here is from genome assembly GCF_031624395.1 of Halomicroarcula saliterrae. NCBI lineage: Archaea > Methanobacteriati > Methanobacteriota > Halobacteria > Halobacteriales > Haloarculaceae > Haloarcula > Haloarcula saliterrae. Next base: position 86,003 of record NZ_JAMQON010000001.1, on the reverse strand, counting down.
CGCGGGCCGGGTCGTCGACCCGCTCGCGCCGCGGCAGTTCTAGCGCCAGTCGTACACAGCGACGGCGCGGTCGGCGCGGACCGAGCGGCCGTTGGGGTTCGGGTCGCGGCGAGGGTACCGGGCAGCGAGTCCGTCCTTGCTCCCCAGTCCGGTGCCGCCGATGACGTCCCGTCCGGTCGAGAGCCACTGCGACGGGGCCGTCTCACCTCTCGCGACGCCTTTCAGTGCCTCGACGGCGTCGCTACCGGCGTGGCTCACCAGCCGCCGGGCGACCGTCGGCCGGACCCCGTAGTTTTTCACCAGCCGGTACGCCAGCGAGCGGTACTTCCAGTGCCAGTCCCGTTCGCGGATGCCGCCGTCAGCCTCGAACTCACGGCTCACGCACATCCCGCTGTCCCACCCGACGGTGTAGCCGCAGTCGGCCAGCCGGTGGGCTACGTCGCGTGAGCTCCCGATTTCGAGGTACTCGTCGAACCCGTCGAGCGCCTCCAGCGCCGACCGCTGGAACGCGACGTTGCCGGCGTTGAAATACGTCACCTCCCGGCCGGCGATGGTGCGTGACTCCTTGGACTCGGTCGTCATGCCGGCGGTGAGTTGCTCGTGTGTCGGTCCCGTCACGGCCGCGTGTGACTCCGTGCCCGACCGAACGGCTTCGGCCCAGCCCGCCTCTACGGAGAGCGTGTGGCTCACCAGGGCCACGATATCGCCCGTCGACCGGTCCAGCCCGGCGTTGCGGGCGACGGTGACCGAGCGGTCCGCGATCTCGACCAGCACGTCCACGTCCGACCGGTCGCGTACCATCCCGGTCGTGCCATCGGCAGACGGTCCGTTGACGACGATAACCTCGGCGTCGGGGACCTGCTCGGCGAGTGCGTCCAGACAGCCGGCCAGTTCCTCCCGGCCGTTCAGTGTCGGGACCACTACCGATAGCTCCATACCCCACGGTTCGACGCCGGAAGCGCATAAAACTCGCGGGCGACAGTGCGGCGTGGGGCGGGACAGCGTGGCGCTCGGGACAGCGCGACACGGTAGCTGGGCTGACACGGGGACGGCGAACCGCCCGGTAACGGGCGGGAGCCACACCGGCAGAAGTCGGCGCGACGACCGCGGCCGAAGGGGGAAGCCAGCGCCCCGGCCTCGGTGTCGTCGCGCTACTCACAGGAGCGTCCTCGCGACTCGACGAGCGTACTCCGGTCGCTCAGAGGCGGGTATCGTCTCAGACTACGCGCGTCTCGCCTACCCAGCTATCGACGTCCGAGAGTCGCTACCGCGTCCCGACGCGCGTGTTCCAGTAGGAGACCGACGCGACCTTGTCACCGAGCGGACTGGCGCCGATAGCCGTATCGATAGAGCGAAACGACGAGGCGAGTTCGTTGGGAATCTTCCGGTAGAAGCCGTAGGGGAGCACCCAGTCGTGGGACTCCTCGGCGAGTTCGAGGTCCGCGCCGTCCAGCAGCCGGTCGATCTCCCACCGGGAGTACAGCCGCGATCCCATCGGGAGCGCCCAGTTGTACAGCGACCGCGTCGAAAAGCGGTTGAACGTATCGAAGAAGACCTGCTCCTTGGCGACCCGGCGCATCTCCGCGAGGAAGGCAGCCGGCGTGTCCGCCAGATGGAAGAACCGCATCGCCAGCACGGTGTCGAAGTGGTTGTCCGGGAAGGGGAGCCGGGCGGCGTCGCCACGCATGAACTCGACGTGGTCGTCGACGCCGGTGGCCTGGGCCTTCTCGCGGCCCTGCTGTAGCATCGGGCCCGAGATGTCCAGACCGGTTATGTCGGCGTCTCGCTCGGCGAGCATGACGGTGAAGCGGCCGGTCCCGCAGGCGACCTCCAGAATCTTCTTGTCCTCGACCGGACCGATAGCGCCGAGCACGGCCTCCTTCTCGCGGCGGTCGATGATCCGTCCACCGCGGGAGAACCGCTTGGCCTCGTACTCTTCGGCCACAGTGTCGGTCTGGTACCACTCCTGCCCTTTCACGCTACGATTGTCCCCGCCGGGGGGATAAAACGATACTGGAATCGCGGTTCCGCGGGGCCGCGGGCCACCGGGAGCGCCGACTCCGGCACCGGGAATTTCGGAAATCGGGTATTGTATAAGGAGACATTATACACATCATAGTATCTGTATTGTTTGGTCATGAATATAGCCAAGTTTTACCAATAGCGGTGGAATAACGGTCAGTATGAGTACGACTACCGAGGACGTTGGGGGCTCACCGTTCGCGCAGGAAGACTTCAGGGAGCGGCTCCGGGAACTACCGCCGAGCGCGAAGCTCGTCGCGAAGGTACTCGAAGACGACGCGCCGCTGTCACAGGGCCAGCTGGCCGAGACGTCGCTGCTGCCCGACCGGACCGTGCGCTACGCGCTGAACCGACTGGAGGAGTCGGAACTCGTCGACTCGCGGTACAGCTTCACCGACGCGCGAAAGCAGGTCTACTTCCTCACCGCCTAGCCGCCGGAGTTTTCAGCGTCGCCCGCGACCGGTCAGCCGATGGGCTGGCACCGGGTGAACGTGGCCGTCGAATCGCGCGCACCGACTGGCGAGACGGCCGCGTATCTGAGTGACGGCCCTGCGGCGCTGCTCGCCGACCCGGCTCGACGGACCGAGCGACTGGACGGGGCCGTCGCGGCCGCCGACGTGGAACACCTCGCAGTCACGCACCACCACCCCGACCACGTCGGTGCCGTCGCGGCCTACGCCGAGGTGACCGGCGCGACCGTCTGGGCGCGGCGCGGCCGCACCGACGACTTCGAGGCCGCAACGGGCGTCGTCCCCGACCGGACGTTCGCGGAGGGGACCACAATCCCTGCCGCCGACGGCGTCACCGTCGTCGATTTGCCCGGCCACGCCCCGGAACACGTCGGCTTCGCCACCGACGCCGGCGTCGTCAGCGGCGACGTGGCCGTCGCCGAGGGCAGCGTCGTCGTCGGTGCCCCGGAGGGGGACATGCGGGCCTATTTCTCCTCGCTCCGCAGACTCCACGCCCGGACGCCGACCAGTCTGTACCCCGGTCACGGGCCCACGATCGAGGCACCGCGAGCGGTCTGTCGGCGGCTCCTCGCACATCGCCGCCGCCGCGAGAGGCGCGTGCACGCGGCCGTCGAATCGGGCGCCGAGACCGCCGACGACGTACTCGACCGGGCCTACCGGAAGGACCTGACCGGCGTGCGTGACTTCGCACGGGCGACTGTAATCGCACACCTCGAAAAACTGGCCGTCGAGGGAGCCCTTCGGTGGAACGGCGAGCGGGCGAAACCCCTGTGACTACTCACCGGCGCCGATAAAATAGTTGTGTTTCGATACAAATGTTAATAATTTAATTTCTTTGGGAGTGAAAGATGCCGCGTGAGCGACTCCGCGTGGGCGAAATGGCTTCGACGGCGCTGTGAGCGCTACGGCCCCCACCGGTTTCCCGGTGTCGACCGCGCCGACGTGGGCGCCGGCTGTGTCTTCGCCACCAGCGCGGTGGTCGGTGGGGCACTCGCCAGTGCCGTCCTCGCGCTCCCCCTCCTCTTCAGCGAGCGGCTCACGCTCGCCGGCACGGACTACGAGCTCCTCGAGATACTGCTGGCGATGAGCGTCGGCGCGTCCGTCGTGGCGGCCCCGGTCGCCTTTCTCGCCGGAGCCGTCCTCTGGCGTCGGATACGGCGGCTGTCGGGCCGCAGGCGGGCGGCCGCGGGGAAGTTCGTCGGCGTCGGTGTCTACGTCGGGACGACGGTCCTCTTTCCCGTGTTCGCGATGTGGGCCGACTGGCTGCTGGACGGCGTCGTGTCGGTGAGCGGAACGCCCGTAGCGCTCGTCGTGGCCTATGCCGTCTACGGCGTCCTCCTGACCCTCTGGCTGACGATTCCCGTCGGCGCCGTGGGCGCCGTCATCCACCGTCGGGCGGGACTGGCCGACGCCTGACCCCACGCGCTGACGCACACTTTTTGAACGTCCCCACCCAGAATGGGCTATGGACTCGCTCGAAACCGAACTCGACCGCGCCCGTGACCTCGACGTGGCCGAACTCGCGGACGCCATCGAGCGTATCGGCTTCGAGTGTACGCGCTGTGGGGCCTGCTGTAAGGCAGACGACGGCGGCTGTGGGGACGGCGCGGAGCCGGCCGACGAGAGCGAGGGCGAGCCGCATACGGCCACGGTGTTCCCCGACGAGATCCGCCGGGTACAGGAGACTGGCGACTACGACTTCCGCGACGTGGCCCGGCCGATGCCCTACGGCCTCACTGAAACGCCCGACGGCCAGCGAGGCGAGACCTTCGAGTGGGCACTCCAGACCGACGCGTGTGGTGACTGTACGTTCTACGACGAGTCCGACGGCGTCGGCGCCTGTACGGTCCACGAGGACCGGCCACTGATATGCCGGACCTACCCGTTCTCCGTCGCGCTTGGCGGGACCAGCCAGCCGATGGGCGAAGTGGTGGACAGCGTTGCGCTGGAAGCCGGTGAAACCGGCGACACCGAGGGGATGGTCCGCGCACACGAGTGTGAGGGGCTGGGTCGGGATATCGCCCGCGAGGACGCCGTGGAACTGGCCGCGGCGCTGAAAGAGCGAGCGGTCAGAGAGCTACAGGAGGCCATCGGCGTCAGAGAGAACTACGAACCGACGGACGCCGACGGCGTCGTGGTTCACGACTCTGAGGGACAGAAACGGCCCGACGGGACCGAACTCGGAGACGGCTGAACTGCGTGTCCCTGGCCGTCGAGAGGCGGCGTCTGCTACAGGTCTTCGTCGAGAATCTCGCCGACGGCGAAGTTCGATTTGACCTCGGTGACCTCGATTTTCACCCGTTCGCCGATGTCGGCACCGGGGACGATGATGACGTAGCCGCGCTCGACGCGGGCGATGCCGTCGCCCTGCTTGCCGATGTCCTCGATTTCGACGTAACGGGTCTCGCCGGGTTCGACCGGCGGCTGGGGCTGGTCGGGCGGTGTCTCCGTCTCGGTACCCTCGTCAGGTCTGGCATCGATATCCGCGGAGATGAGCGCGACGCGGTACGTCCCACCGGCCTCGACGGTGCCAGTCTCGACCTCGCGCCGTGGCACTTCGACGAGATAGCGGTCGTCCTCGACCGTCACGTCAGCACTGAACAGACACAGCAGTTCGTCCGAGATTTCCAATGTGATAGACCTCCACTTGCCATACTATCCGGCCATGATTAAAGAACTGCCGGACAGGGTGACCGGTCGGCAGGAAACCGTTTCCCCGCTGTACCAACACGGTTCGACCGAGTCCGGCTGACGCCCGTGCCCCGCCCGGTAAGACGAGCAAACCGCAAGACAGCGGCCGGTTAACCCACCGTACCAAACCCCCTAAGGGAGTTTCGCTGTAACTACCGGATACAATGAGCGCCACCGCACAGACGGCCGACAACCCCCTCTCGGAGAAACAGCGCCGAATCCTCGACTACCTGCAGGCGAACGCGGACGAGCAGACCTACTTCAAATCGCGGCTCATCGGCGACGAGCTCGGGCTCTCTGCCAAAGAGGTTGGGACGAACATGACGACCATCGCGGAGGGGGACCACAACATCGACGTCGAGAAGTGGGGGTACTCCTCGTCGACGACGTGGATGGTCGACGCCTAGGGGTCGTAGCGCACCAACGAATCCGCTTCGGCCGCGAGCTGTGCGGCGCCGTCGCCGAAGGAATCGGCGTACCGAATCAGGAGCGTCAACACCGTCTCCGGTTCGGCGACGGCGTAGCCGTCCTCCCGGGAGAGCAACCCGGCCGCCTCCAGGTCCGCCGCGTGTTTACTTATCGTCGGTCGTGACACGGACAGCTGTGTCGCCAGCTCCGAGGCCGTCACGGTCGGGTCCCGGAGCAGTGCGACGAGCATCCCGCGCGGTGTCGACCGGCGGAGATACCCCAGCGCCACCTGCTCGAACGTCGAGAACTGTTCGGTCGGGAAGTAGCGCCGATAGTCGCCGTCCTTCCGGGAGGTGACGGCGCCGTCGTTTTCCAGTCGGTGGAGGTGGTGCTGTGCCTCGCCGGTGCCCAGCTGGAGGTCGTCCCGGAGCTTCGAGAAGTGGGTGCCCGGACGGGCCGAGACGTAGCCTGCGATGGCGTCGGGCGTCTCGCTATCGCTGTCGCCGCTGGCCAGACCGACGAGGGGGCTGGCGGCGCCGAGGGCCGCGAAGCGACGCAACGTCGCTCGCTTCTCTGTGTCGACCCCCTCGTCGCCAGTCATATATCTTGCAGGAAGTAGTTCTGCTATAAAAGGTCTTCGGCTGTGGTTACGTGTCGCTGTCGCTACCTGTGTCTTCAGGGCCGCCGGCGATGTCGGCGCCGTCGTCGATTTCGGCGTCCATCTGCTCGATGACTTCGTCGGCGTTGTCGATACCGGCGTCCTTGCCGCGTTTTATCTTCTGGGCTTCCTCCTCCATAGCTTCGACGTCGACTTCGGCCTCCTCGTCTATCTGGCCGAGTATCTCCTCGATGTCGTCGAGGCCGAGCATCTCCCGGGTCTCGTCGTCGAAGTCGAGGGCGTCGAGGACATGGCCGTTCTGTTTCACGTCGGAGCCCTGGAGGTGTTTGCCGTAGCGGCCCACGAGCGACGTGAGCTCCTGGGGCAACACGAAGGTGGTCGATTCGGACTTGCCCATCTCGCCCAGCGTCTCCATCCCCTTGTCGATGACGGCGCGCTCGCCCATCGACTCGGCGGACTTCGCCCGGAGGACGGTCGAGATAGCGTCACCCTGTGCCTCCAGAATCTGGCTCTGCTTCTCACCCTGGGCGCGGATGATGTTCGACTGCTTGTCACCCTCCGCGGTCTCGATGGCGGAGCGGCGTTCACCCTGGGCTTCCAGAATCATGGCGCGGCGTTTCCGCTCGGCGGAGGTCTGTTGCTCCATGGCCTGCTGGACGTCCTTCGAGGGGTTCACTTCCCTCACTTCGACGGACTCGACACGGACACCCCACTCGTCGGTGGGTTCGTCCAGTTCCCGGCGGATGCGGGAGTTTATCTCCTGGCGCTTGTTGAGCGTGTCGTCGAGCTCCATATCACCCAGCACGGCGCGGAGGGTGGTCTGGGCGAGGTTCGAGACGGCGCGCTCGTAGTTGTCGACTTCGAGGAAGGCCTTCTTCGGGTCCATCACCTTGATGTAGACGACGGCGTCGGCCGTCACGGGCGAGTTGTCGCGGGTGATAGCTTCCTGTCGGGGCACGTCGAGGGTCTGGGTCCGCATGTCGAAGCGGGTGACATCCGAGACGAAGGGGTAGATGAAGTGAATCCCCTGGTCGAGGATGCCGCGGTAGGTGCCCAGAACCGTGTACGCACCTTTCTGATACGGGCGGATGATGACGACGCTTGAGTACGCGACAGCTATCGCCAGCACGAGAAGCACCATCGTGACGAACACGAAGATGCCACCGGCGAACAGTGACTGCAGCGGTACCAGCGGGGTTGACATGACACCTGAAGCTCGGGTGGGACGAAATAAAAGCCTTCGGTGACCCTGTCACAAACTACCGATATCCACACCGGATCACGCGTGTTCGGACTCGGCGTCCGGCTCGACGGACGTGTTCTCCTCGCGGTCCCGTTCGAGGGCCCGGTCGATGTCGTCGTCGGTAGTCGCGGCCGCCTCGACTTTCAGGACGTTGCCGCCGCCGGGGTCGACGACGAGCACCTCGGTCCCTTCAGCTATCTCGCCGCCGACGCTGCGGGCCTCGTAGTACGGGTTGAAGCCGCCGTCTTCGAGTTTGACCTGCCCGGCGCTCGTCGTGACCCGCTCCGTGACGGTACCGAACTGCCCCTGAAGCGAACTCGACGAGAGCGACTGTCCCCGGCCGGGCGCCGAGAAGTCTATCTTCCGGTACCCCCAGAGCGTCACCGCTGTCGTCGCGAGAACGGCCGCTGCGAGGATGAGGGGCGCGAGAACGCCGAGTCCGGGCGGAATCAGGAAGCCGACCAGTCCGGCGACCAGCAGCGCGACGCCGAGGACGAAAAAGTGCGTGCCCGGCGCGAACGCTTCGGCGACGATGAGTCCCGCCCCTGCGAGGAACAGGACGACCGATACCGTCGTACCGAACAGCGGTTCGAGCTGGGCGGGCACGAGAGCGAGCGAGCCCACGGAAACGTTCATACACGCATATAGGGCCGCTGACGGATTAAGTGTCGGGGGTGGTGCGGACCAGAATCCCATACGAGACGAGCGTGACGGCGCCGATAGTGAGGGCGATACCGACTACCTGAACCGGAGTGAGCCCGATTACCGTGTCGACGAGTGCGAGAACGGTGAAGTAGATGCCAAGCGCTACGAACAGCGTGTTCTCCGGCGCCGGTGCCTGCGGGGTCACCGCCACGTCCGGGGCGAACGAGCCCGCGACGGCCCCATCGTCGTCGTCCGGAGCGGTGTCGGCGTCCTCGTCCGCCACGGGCTCGGCCTCGTCGATGATATCGGCCGCTGTCGCGGGCTCGTACTCGGCGACGAACTCGTCGTCGGTCCGGTCGTCGCTCCCGTCGGTGGACATAGCCGGCGCTAGGACGGCGAACTACAAAAAGGGACGGCGAGCGAACGCGCCTACTGCACCCGAGTGCCCAGCGGGGCGTCGCCGTGCGTGGTCAGCAGGTCGGCCTCGTCGCCGGCTGCCAGCACCATCCCGTTCGATTCGACGCCGAAGATGGTCGCCTGCTCCATGTTTGCAAGCAGTATGACACGCGTTCCCGGGAGCTCGTCGACCTCGTGGAGTTCGGCGAGGCCGGCGACGACCTGGCGGACCTCGTGGCCGATGTCGACTTCGAGCTTGAGGAGCTTGTCGGCGTCCTCGACCGATTCGGCGCTGACGATCTCGCCGACGCGCATGTCGACCCCCTCGAAGTCGTCGAAGCTGATGCGCTCGTCGGCGAGCGGTTCGAGGTCGGCGGGCTCGTCGTCCGGGGCTTCCGCCGAAGCCTCGCTCTCGACTCGTCCCTGTAGCTCCTCGTTCAGCACCGCGATGTGGTCGTCGTCGACCTGCTCGAACAGCTGTTCGGGCTCGCCGAACGACGCCGGCGGCGCCTCCAGCGCGGCGGAGAGCGACGCCTCGGCGACCGACCCGGGCTCCTCTAGCTGGCCCCACAGCCGCTCGGCCTTGCCGGGCAACACCGGCTGCATGACGACGGCGACGGCCTTCGCCAGCTGGACGCAGTCGCGGATGACCTGCTCGGCCTCCTCGGGCGCTTCGTCGACGAGGTGCCACGGCTCCGTCCGCTGGATGTACTCGTTCCCGTAGTCCGACAGCTCCGTCGCCAGTTCCGCGAGCGCGCGGACGTCGTACTCCCGGACGGCCGCCTCGAACTCCGAGAGCGTCGTCTCGATGCGCTCGCGAACGTCGTCGCTGACGTCGACCTCGGGCGTGCCGCCGTAGTTCCGGTGGGCGAAGAGGAGCCCGCGGTTGATGAAGTTCCCGACGTTCCCGACGAGTTCGCCGTTGACCCGCTCGGCAAAGCGGTCCCACGAGAAGTCCACGTCGGTCTCTAAGCCCGCGCCCGTCGCGATGTAGTACCGGAACAGGTCGGGGTGGAAGCCGGCGTCGAGATACTCCTCGGCCCACACCGCACGGTTTCGCGACGTCGAGAGGGCCTTGCCGTCGATGCCGACGAAGCCAGTTGCGAGAAGCGAGCGCGGTTCGTTGTAGCCCGCCCCGCGCAACATCGCCGGCCAGAAGACCGCGTGGTGCTGGATGATGTCCCGGCCGATGACGTGGACGATGTCGCCGCCCTCGTCGGTCCACTCGTCGTCCCACTCGGTGCCGTGTTCGGTATCGCCGTCGATCTTCCAGACCTGCTCCCAGTCGTACTCGTCGGCGCCGACGCGCTCTGAGTACTGCTTCGTGGAGGCGACGTACTCGATAGGAGCGTCGACCCAGACGTACAGCACGAGGTCCTCGGCCGTCGCCCCGTCTCCCTCCTCGGCGGGATAGTCGATACCCCAGTCCATATCCCGCGTGATACAGAGGTCCTGCAGTTCGCCGTCGACCCACTCGCGGGGCTGGTTCTTCGCGTTGTCCGTGCCCTCGATGCGGTCGAGGAACCCCTGGAGGTACTCCTGGAACTCCGCCAGCCGGAGGAACTTGTGTTCGCGCGTGCGGTACTCCGCGGGGTTGCCCGTGATCGTACTCACCGGGTCCTCGATTTCGCCGGGTTCGAGGTGGCGCTGACACCCCTCGTCGCACTCGTCGCCGCGGGCCTGTTCGCCGCAGTAGGGGCAGGTCCCCTCGACGAACCGGTCGGGCAGGGGCTGGTCCTCCTCGGTGTCCCAGGCGACCTCTATCTCCTTCTCGTGGACGTAGTCCCCCGCCACCCACGAGCGGACGAACTCCTGTGTGAGTTCGGTGTTCGTCTCGTCGTCCGTGTGGCCGTAGTTGTCGAACTCGACGTTGAACTGCGGGAACGTCTCGGCGTAGCTCTCGTGGTACTCCAGCGCGAACTCGCGGGGTTCGACTCCCTCCTCGGCGGCGTTGACGGCGACCGGCGTCCCGTGCATGTCCGAGCCGCAGACGAAGGCGGTCTGCTGGCCGATGCGTCGCAGCCCTCGCGAGAGGGCGTCGCCGGCGACGTAGGTCCGCAGGTGGCCGACGTGCAGGTCGCCGTTGGCGTAGGGGAGCCCGCAGGTGACCACCGCTGGGTGGTCCGTGGGAAACTCGTCGTGACTCATACCTGTTCGTGTGCCGCCGACGGGTCAAAAGGGGGTTGGTTTCCTACAGCAGCGCCAGCGTCCCGCCGGCGAGCCCCAGCGTCACGAGCAGGCGACCCGCGCTGCCCACGAACGTCGCCGCGCCAAAGCGGACGTAGTCCTCCTCCAGCACCGTGAACGCGTAGATGGAGAGCGTATCGGGGAAGAAGGGGACCGACAGCGCCAGCGCGAGGCCGACGTAGCCGTACTTGCGTGCGATTTTGATGGTCTTGCGCTCGGACCACTCGATGATGTCGAACCGGGAGTCCTTGATGCGCCGGACCAGCGGGCCGTACTCCTTTGCCTCCTGTCCGATGTGGAACGCGAAGAGGCTCCCCAGCGCCTTGCCCAGCGCGCTGAAGAGGATGATGGCGGCGATGTTCCCCTGCGTCGAGAGCCCGAGCCGGAGCGTCTCCGCCGGCACGAGGACGACCTCGCTGGGCAACGGCAACACGAAGGCGATGAGAAAGGAGTACACCGCGATGATGGCCAGCCCCGTCGGGCCGGTCGCTGTACAGACGGCCTCCTCCAGGAGGGCGAGCGAACTGCCGGCGGTACCACACTCGGCGAGGAACGCGACCGGCAGGGGAACCGCGAAGGGCCAACTCACGTCAGTCGATATCACTCAGTGGGTCCTAAAGCTTGATATTTTCACTCGGGAGCGATACTGAGCTGATAGTTTACTTATCAGTGGTTGTGAAACAAACGGCGACAGCGGCCGTCGTGGTCCCGTGAGCCACCATCTTTGTCATCGTCGGGTCGCCGAGGCGACCGCTCCTCGAAAAACAGGGGTGAAAAAGGCCGGACGCTCACTGACTCACGGCGCGTCGCGCCGTCGTCTCCCGCGGTCGCAAGCGACCGCGCAACCTTCGCGTCCGGGGAACCGGCGGCGAAGCCGCCGGACCCTAATACCAGTCCAAATCCGCCACGAACGACCGCAGCATCGACCGCGTCACGTGGGCCACCATCTTTTTCATCGTCGGGTCGCCGAGGCGACCGCTCCTCGAACAGCCCCGCTCGCGCAGTTCGTCGGTCATCGGAATCGAGAGGTCGGCGGCCACGAGCGGGAGCTCCGGCCCGACGACATCGTGGCCCCGGGCGCTGAGCTGGTCGGCCAGCCACTCGGCGTTGTCCATCGACCGCTCGTACTGCTCTCGGTAGCCCGCCGGCCAGAGGGCCTCCATCGCCGCGACGGCCGACGCGACGCCGGCGCCCGAGCGGGTCCCGGTGAGCGTGAGCTGGCTCGTCGATTCGAGATACGGCGTCTCGACGGCCAGGTCGTCCAGCAGTGTCTCCTCGCGTGCGAGCAGTCCGCCGGCGGGGACGGCGGCCTGCCCGACCTTGTGTGGGTCGATGGTCATCGTGTCCACGGCGGCGTGGCCGAAGTGCCAGTCGTGGTCGGTGAAAGGTAGATAGAAGCCGCCCCACGCGGCGTCGACGTGACACAGCGCGCCGGCGTCGCCCGCGAGGTCGGCTATCGCGGGGATAGGGTCGACGAAGCCGTACTCCGTCGAGCCGGCCACGCCGACGACACAGACGGTGTCGTCGTCTATCAGCTCGGCCATCGCTTCCGTGTCGGCGCGGTGGTTCCGGGCCGGCGCGGTGCGCAGTTCAACGTCCAGCACGGCCGCGGCCTTGGTAAAGGAGAAGTGGGCGTGGACCGGCGCGACGACGTTGGGGTCGTCGGTGTCGGCCCGGTTGCGGGCGATGCGCAGCGCCTGAATGTTGGCCTCGGTGCCGCCGGAGGCGATATACCCGGCCGGCTCCGCCAGCCCGGTCAGTTCCCCCAGCGCGTCGACGGCGTCGTCTTCGAGGTCGGCGACGGTCTCGTAGGTGCCGGGGTCGCCGGGGTTGGTCGCGAGAAAGCGCTCCGCCGCCTTGCGGGCCGACGGGTGTGGAACGGTACACATCGAGGAGAGCACCCGTTCGAAGTCCTGTGGCTCGGCCCGCTGGAGCATCCTACCCCAAGCCTCGGGGTCGACCGGTTTAGCCGTTTTGTTCGGCGAGAGTCACGTCCGCACAGCCGACGGTGCTGCCAGTTCGACGGCCCGATTTTCCTCGCGGGCTTCGCCCGGAACCCCGTCGGCTGTCACTATCCGCGGGACATATCAACTGGTAACAATTTCCAAGGCGATAGCACAGCTACGCTCTCGCATGCAGTTCTCGCATGCGGAGTCACTCGAACGGCTGGAATCGGTAGTCTCGAACGGCGAACCCGTCATCGGCGCCGGCGCGGGGACCGGTATCTCGGCGAAGTTCGCCGAGCGGGGCGGGGTCGACCTGCTCATCATCTACAACTCCGGGCGATACCGGATGAACGGCCGCGGGTCGCTGGCCGGGCTGTTGCCCTACGGCGACGCGAACGAGATCGTCGTCGAGATGGGTCACGAGGTGCTCCCGGTCGTCGAGGACACCCCCGTTCTGGCCGGCGTCAACGGGACCGACCCGTTCCGACAGATGGACGTGTTCATCGAGGACCTGAAGCGGCGGGGCTTTTCGGGCGTCCAGAACTTCCCGACAGTCGGCCTCATCGACGAGGACAGCTCCTTCCGGCGGAATCTGGAGGAGACCGGGATGGGCTACGACGAGGAGATAGAGATGATCCGGGAGGCCGCCGACCGGGGAATGCTCACCTGTCCGTACGTCTTCACCGAGGCTCACGCCCGCGAGATGGCCGAGGCCGGCGCGGACGTCATCGTCTCGCACATGGGACTGACCACGTCGGGCGACATCGGCGCGGAGACCGCACTGGACCTCGAAACGGCCGCCGAGCGCGTCCAGGCCCACCACGACGCCGCGAAAGACGTCGACGACGACGTCATGGTCATCTGCCACGGCGGCCCCATCGCCTGGCCCGACGACGCCGAGTACGTCCTGAACAACACGGAGGGCGTCGTCGGCTTCTTCGGCGCCTCCAGCATCGAACGGCTCCCGACCGAGGAGGCCATTCAAAATCAAGCTCGCGAGTTCAAGGGGATAGAGTTCTGATGGCCGTCGTCGTCATCGGGACGCTCGACACGAAAGGCGAGGAGATAGATTTCGCCCGGGCGGTCATCGAGTCACAGGGCGTCGACACCCACCTCGTCGACGTGGGCGTGATGGGCGAGCCCGAGGTCGAGCCGGACACGGCGGCCGGAGCGGTCGCCGAGGCCGCGGGGACGACGCTCGACGCGCTCCGCGAGGGCGGCGACCGCGGCGAAGCGATGGAAGCGATGGGCGAGGGCGCGGCCACGGTCGCCGAGGGGCTCTACACCGAAGGGACACTCGACGGCGTGCTCGGGCTCGGCGGCTCCGGCAACACCTCCATCGCGACGACGGCGATGCGGGCGCTCCCGGTGGGCGTCCCCAAGTTCATGGTGTCGACGATGGCCTCGGGCGACACGGAGCCCTACGTCGGTTCGCGCGACATCGCCATGCTGTACTCCGTCGCCGACATCGAGGGGCTGAACCAGCTCTCCCGGCGGGTCATCGGCAACGCCGCACTGGCGATGGTCGGGATGGTCGCCAACGAGCCCGACGTCGAGGTCGAAGACCGACCCACTGTCGGCATCACGATGTTCGGCGTCACGACCCCGTGCGTCCAGCGGGCCCGCGAGGTGCTCGAAGACCGGGGCTACGAGACCATCGTCTTCCACGCGACGGGCACGGGCGGACGAGCGATGGAGTCGCTCGTCGAGGAGGGCGTCATCGACGGCGTCCTCGACGTGACGACGACCGAGTGGGCGGACGAGCTCGTCGGCGGGACGCTCACCGCTGGCCCTGACCGACTGGAGGCGGCCGGCGAGGCGGGGATTCCACAAGTGGTCTCGACCGGTGCGCTCGACATGGTGAACTTCGGCCCGCGGGACTCGGTGCCCGAGGAGTTCGAGGGGGGGCAATTCCACGTCCACAACCCACAGGTGACGCTGATGCGGACGACGCCCGAGGAGAACGCCGACCTGGGCGCTATACTCGCCGAAAAGCTCAACGGCGCGACCGGGCCAACGGCGATTGTCCTCCCGCTCGGCGGCGTCTCCATGCTCGACGTCGAGGGGGAGGAGTTCTACGACCCCGAGGCCGACGCCGAACTGTTCGATGCGATACGGGACCGTCTCGACGAGAACGTGGAACTCCTCGAACGAGAGGCGGATATCAACGACGGCGCCTTCGCAGAGCTGCTCGCCGAGACGCTGGACGAGTACATGCGCGAGGCCGGCGTCGGACCTGAGCACTAGGACGGCGGCGTCAGATCCGGAGCGTGTCGAGGGCGGCTTTCAGCGCCTCGGTCGTGCTGTGGTCCCACGCCTCCCAGTTGTCCGTCGCGACCCAGCTGTGCCGGATTCGCCGGTCGCTGTCGACGAGAAACAGCGCCCGGCGGACGCCCGACTCCAGCTCGGGGTCGTAGACGCCGTAGGCCTTCGAGACCTCGAACTGCGTGTCCGAGAGCAGCGGGAAGGTGATCCCCTTCTGTCGGCTGTACTCCCGGTGGGAGTAGACGTAGTCGGGCGAGATGCCGAACATCGAGACGTCAGCCTCGAACTGGAACAGGTCGATGTCGTCGAGGTCGCACATCTGCTCCGAGCAGACCGGCGAGAAGTCGTTCATGTAGAACGAGAGGATAACGTAGCCGTCCGCGACGTAGTCCGAGAGCGTGTACTGTGAGAGCAACTGGCCGTCAGTCCCGCGGAGCGTGAAATCAGGTGCGATATCCCCCGTCTCTACCATCGGAAAGTACTGCCCGCTATCGGGTAATGAATGTAACACCCAAATAGTATGGGCGGCGACTGGACGGAACCGAATCCGCCGCCCGCGAGAAGTTCACAATAGACTATTATGATTTTGGGCCGATGTGATAGACGATGCAAGCAGTCCAGTTCGACAGCCACGGCGACAGAGACGTGCTCACGTACGGCGATTTTCCGGACCCGGAGTGTGGGCCTCGGGAGGCCCTGGTCGATATCAAAGCGGCCTCGCTGAACCACCTCGACGTCCACACACGGCGGGGATTGCCGGGTATCGACCTCGACATGCCACACGTTCCGGGGAGCGACGCGGCCGGGGTCGTGACCGAAGTCGGGGACGACGTCACGCGGTTCGAAGCCGGCGACCGCGTCGCGCTGTTGGCCGGCAAGAGCGGCGGGGACGACGAGTTCAGCCGCAAGGGCGACCCGACACTGGCTCCCGACTTCCACATCATCGGCGAACACGTCAGGGGCGTCCACAGCGAGTTCGCCGCGATTCCCGAGGCGAACCTCGCACCCGTCCCGGAGGGAGTGGACTGGGAGACGGCGGCCGCCGCGCCGCTCGTCTTCCAGACCGCCTGGCGGATGCTCCGTGACCGGGGAGAGCTACAGGTCGGCGAGTCGGTGCTCGTCCTCGGGGCGTCGGGCGGGGTCGGCCACGCGGCGGTGCAGGTGGCCGCCGAGGCCGGCGCCGAGGTGTTCGCAACGGCCAGCACCGACGAGAAGCTCACCTACGCAGCGGAACTCGGTGCCGACCGGACGATAAACTACGCCGAGGAGGACTTCGCGAGCGAGATTCGGTCGCTGACCGGCGGCCGCGGCGTCGACATGGTGGTCGACCACATCGGCGCACAGACCTGGCGGGACTCGCTCAAGAGCCTCGTGAAAGGGGGCCGCGTCGTCACCTGCGGGGCGACGACCGGCGGGAATCCGGAGACGGACCTCAACCGCATCTTCTGGAACCAGCTCCGGGTCATCGGGTCGACGATGGCCACCCCGGGACAGGCAGAAGCGGCGCTCGACCTGGTGTGGGACGGGACCTTCGAGCCGCGCATCCGCGAGACGCTCCCGATGAGCGACATCGCGGAGGCACACCGGCTCGTCGAGGAGCGCGAGGGGTTCGGAAAGGTCGTCGTCGTTCCGGACAGCGAGCTGTAGGCCGGGTCCGTCGAGAGCGGTTTGTGCGACTCCCCGCGCTGAAAAAAGGCGGCCCGCCGTCTACCGAACCGATTCGAGCAGCAACCGCTGTTCGACCCGCTTGACCTCGTGTTGCACGTCGCGCACCGCATCGATGTTGGCCGAGATGGAGCTGACGCCCTCGTCGACGAGGAACTGGACCATCTCCGGTTTCGAGGCCGCCTGCCCGCAGATGCTCGTCGCCACGCCGCGTTCCCGACAGGTCCCGATGACGCGGGCCATCAGGTCGAGCACGGCGGGGTGGAGCTCGTCGAAGCGGCCCGCGACGTTGGTGTTGTTGCGGTCCACCGCCAGCGTGTACTGGGTGAGGTCGTTCGTCCCGAAGGAGGCGAAGTCGATGCCGGTGTCACAGAGCTCTTCGATACAGAGTGCGCTCGCGGGGGTCTCGACCATCACGCCCCAGTCGCGCTTCTCCGGGTCGATACCCGCCGCCTGCATCAGCGACTTCGCTCGCAACACGTCCTCCGCGTCGGTCACGAGCGGAATCATCAGCTCGACGTTGTCGTAGCCCAGTTCGTACAGCCGGGCGAAGGCCCGGAGCTCGAGCTCGAACTCGTCGGGGCGGTCGAGCGACCGCCGCACACCCCGGTAGCCAAGCATCGGGTTGTGCTCGGCGGGCTCGTCCTCGCCGCCCTGGAGCTGGCGGAACTCGTCGGAGGGCGCATCGAGGGTCCGGACCCGCACCGGTCGGGGGTAGAACGCCTCCGCGACGCCGCGGACGCCCTCGACTATCTCCTCGACGTAGGCGCGCTCACCGTGGTCTTCGACGTAGCGCGTCGGCGTCTTGTCCGTCGAGAGAATCATGTGCTCGATGCGCAACAGGCCGACGCCGTCGGCGCCGGTCGCCGCCGCGCGCTCGGCGGCCTCCGGGATGGAGACGTTGACCTTCACCTCGGTGCCGGTCATCGGCTTGACCGGGCTCGCCGGCTCGGCCGGTTCGGACGACTCCGCCGGCTCCGCCGCCGACTCGTCGGGTTCGCCCACCTCGACGGTTCCCATGTCCCCGTCGATAGTCACCGGCTGGCCGTCACGGAGCCGGCCGGTGGCGTCGTCGGTTCCGACGACAGCGGGGACGCCCAGCTCGCGGGAGACGATGGCTGCGTGGCTGGTCATCCCGCCCTGGTCGGTGACGATACCCGCGGCGCGTTTCATCGCCGGCACCATGTCCGGCGTGGTCATCTCCGTGACGATGATGTCGCCTTGCTCGACCTTGTCGAGGTTGTCGAGCTTCCGGACGATTCGGACCGCGCCGGACGCCGTGCCCGGGCTGGAGCCGATGCCCGAGAGGCGCACGTCGTCGGTCTGGCTCTGCATCGCGCCGCCGTCGGCGGTCGCCCCGCTGGCCCCGCCCGCGACGGCGTCGTCGATGGTCGTGATTGGCCGCGACTGGAGGAGATACACCTCGTCGTCGCGGAGTGCCCACTCCACGTCCTGCGGGCAGTCGTAGTGGGCCTCGACGGCCTCGCCGAGGTCGACGAGCCGCCGGAGTTCGTCCTCGTCGAGCACCTGTTCGTCGCGCTTCTCGTCGGGCACCGAGCGCTCGACGGTCCGGCCGTCCTCGCCGCGGACGCACATCACTCGCTTCTCGGCGACGGTCACGTCGTCGACCTCGCCGCTCTCGCGGTCGATGACGTAGTTATCCGGCGAGACCGTGCCCGAGACGACCGCTTCGCCCAGCCCCCACGCGGCCTCGACGATAGCCGTCGGCGCGCCCGTCGAGGGGTGGCTGGTGAAGCAGACGCCCGATTTCTCGGCGTCGACCATCTCCTGGACGACGACGGCGATGTCGACCGCGTCGTGGGCAAAGCCCTGCTCCGTTCGGTAGTAGATGGCCCGCTGGGTGAACAGCGAGGCCCAGCACTCCTTGACCCGGTCGAGCAGGTCCGTCCGCGAGACGTTGAGATACGTGTCCTGCTGGCCGGCAAAGGAGGCGTCGGGGAGGTCCTCCGCCGTCGCCGACGAGCGGACCGCTACCGCGCCATCCCCCAGTTCGTCGTACGCCGCGAGGACGTCTTCCCGCACCGACGCAGGTACCTCGGTCGAGAGAATCAGTTCCTGGGCGCGCTCGGCCGCTTCGGCCAGCGCTCCCGAGTCGTCGCTGTCGACGTCGACGGCCTCGAACAGCGCCTCCTCGATGCCCGTTTCCTCGATGAACGACCGGTAGGTCCCGGCGGTCACCACGAACGCCGAGGGAACAGGCAGCCCCGCTCCGGTCAGTTCTCCGAGGGACGCCGCCTTGCCGCCGACCAGTTCGAGGTCGTCGGCACCGATCTCCGCGAGCCACAGTGTGTGCATGGACTCGTCTGTTCTTTCATTAACGACCATTATGTTCCTTGCGGTCTACCCGTCGGTAATCACCGCCTAGATCTCGATGATGTCGTCGTCCTCGGCGGCGTCGGGAACGGTCATCGACCCGTCCATCGTCGTCACCGCCCGCCCGCCGACCCACGATTCGAGGCCGTCGGTGTCGACCCGGACAGTGCCGGGCCGGTCGAGGAAGTGGCCCTGCTCGACGACGACCTGCTCGATGGTGTCGTCGAGGGCGCCCTCGCGGCGGACGTGGGCCGCACAGGCGCCCGCCGCGGTGCCGGTGACTGGGTCCTCGCCGACGCCGCGACCCGGGGCGAACGCCCGGCCGTGAAGCGTCGCCTCACCGCCGATGGTGTCGAACGTGAACACGTACAGCCCGACCGCGCCGACGCGCGCACACAGTTCCCGGACAGCCGGCATGTCCGGGTCGAGGTTGCTGAGGTGCTCGAAGTAGTTGACCGGCACCACCAGCCACGGCTCGCTCGTGTCGGCGACGGCCATCGGCAGGTCCGCGCCCACGTCCCGCAGCGTCGCCACGTCGATGCCGAGCGCGTCGGCCACCTCGTCGTGTCCCAGACTCACCGCCTCGATATCCGCCGTCCCCTGTTCGAGCCACACCGTCCCGTCCGCCATGACCTCCACGTCGCGGGTCCGTCCGATTGTCTCCATCGTGTACTCCCCGTCCGCGAGCGCGCCGCGCTCGGCGAGCGCCGCGTGGGCCGCGACGGTCGCGTGGTCGCTCCGGGCGACCTCCTCGGTCGGCGCGAAAAAGCGCAGGCGCCGGTCGGCCGTCTCGCTCTCGCAGACGAAGGCCGTCGCGCTCGCGCCCAGTTCCCCGGCGATGGCCGCCATCTGGTCGTCGCTCAATCCGTCGGCGTCAAGCACGACCCCCGCCGGGTTCCCCGCCATCGGTTCCGCGGCAAAGGCGTCGACGAGCAGCACGTCCCGTGTTTCCATGGCACCGTGTTGTGGGACCCGCCGGTTAACAGTTACCCGAGCTAGCAGGACGAGAGACCGGCGCGACGGCTATCGGCAGCAGTTTCGACAGCCGGAACGCCCCGCCCATAGCCGGGTAGCCAAACAGCGCAGGGTGGGACTGAACGGAGCCGCAGGCTCCACGAGGGACGGAAGACGCGCGGCGTCTTCGGGCGACCCAGAAGGTCACTACAGCTGCCGGCTCGAACGCGCCTATCGCTCTTTCGACCGGCCGTCGTCGCGGACGTACTCCAGCGCGGCGACGAACTGCTCGACGTCGACGCTGTCGCCGGATTCCGCCAGCCGTTCGCGGATTTTCGTCGGTGTCATGTCTCGTGTGAACACACGGCACCCTCACCCATAGGTTCTATCACGACGTACGACCGTCTGCTCACCGACTGGATGCCAGCCGCCGTCTCAGTCGCCGTCACCCGAGGAGGTGGGCTGTTCGCCGTGGAGGTCGAACCACTCTCTGAGGGGGGCCCGAATCCCGTCGACCGTGACGGTCACGTCGCCGTTGAACCGCCACTTCGCCCGCGGGGAGTCCTCGCCGAAGTAAATCGGGATATCCACCTCCAAGTCCTCGACGGCGACGTCGAGCGAGTCCTCGCGGTCGACGGTCTCGTCGAGCAGCCGTTCGACGGCTGTCTGCAGTTCGTCGACGTCCGGTTCGGGCATCCCCGTTGACTGGCTCATACAGTCGGGTTACGGCTCCACCTATCTCTTTGTTTCCCCGCCGAGACGCCGGCGTCGTCACATCGAGACCGCGATGGGAACCGGAACGAAACAGAGCGCGCCCAGCACGAGCGTCAGGACGCCGAGCGCGCGCCGACGGGGGCCAAGCGGGGCCTCCACGAGCGGCGTCGCCGTGCCCGCTCGGGCAAACACCACCGCGAGGATGCCCCAGAACCCCCACAGCGGGGCGCCGCGGCCGCCCTCGAACATGAACAGGTAGCCCGCGAGACAAAAGAGCAGGACCGGGACGACCACCTGCACGGCGTCCATGCGCTCGCCGACGAGCGAGCGGCTGATGTGGGCCCCGTCGAGCTGGCCCACCGGAATGAGGTTGAGGAAGGTGACGAAGGCGCCGACCCAGCCGCCGATGACCACCGGGTTCGGGAGCAGGTTCGGGTCGCTGTAGGCAAGGGGCTCGCCCAGCGCGGCGGCGATTCCCCGTATCAACAGCGGGTAGCCCAGTTCGAGTTTCGTGATGATGCCGCCGCTGACGCGTATCGGGTCCAGCGTCACGCCGACGGCCGTGACGGCGACGGTAGCGACCAGCCCCGCCAGCGGCCCGGCGACGCCGATATCGAACAGCGCCCGCCGGTCGGGGATGTTGTCCTGCATCTTGATCACCGCACCCAGCGTCCCGATGACGTTGAACGGCAGCGGGATGAAGTAGGGCAGGCTGGCCTGCACCTGGTGGTACCGCGAGAGCGCGTAGTGGCCGAACTCGTGGACGGCGAGGATACCCAGGACGGCGGCCGCGAAGGGCCACGCCCGCAACAGGACGCCGGGGTCGGCGGCCACCGAGAGGTCGTACCACCGGGTCCCCGCGTACAGCGTCGAGACGAGCGTCGCCAGCGCGAGCACGACGTTGGTCCAGGGGACGCCGTCGACGCCCAGCGAGCGCTCGGTCGCCACGAGCACGTGCTCGTCTGACTCGGCCCGCAGCCTGACGCGGTAGCCCTCCTGCCGGAACCGCGGCCCGACCTGCCGGAGGACCTCCGTGGTGTCGGCCACGGGGTCGCCGTAGTACCGGACACCGGCCTCGGTGAGGTCGATGTCACGGACGCTGAAGGCGTCGGCGAGCCGCTCGGGGCCCGGCGGCTCCGACTGACTCGGCTGCTGCGACATGCCGTGACGTACGGCCCCGAGCGTTTTCAACCTGTTTGCGACGGAGACAGTCAGTCCGCGAGCGCTTCCTCGGAGCCGCCCGCCGCGGCGGGGTCCTGTATCCAGAGGTCGCCAAAGAGGTCGTCCTGCTGGAGGACCACGCGGCCGCGGTGAGCCAGAAAGAGCAGGCCGAGGAACGTCTCCACCCGCGAGCCGCCGGCGGCCTCGACCTCGCGGTAGAGCACTTCCTCTCGGCCCTTGTCGTACTGCTCTCGCACCGCGGCGAAGACGGCCTCGATTATCTCGTCTATCTGCTCGCCGTGGGCGGTGCCGGTCACGTCGGCCGCCGAGGGCTCGTCGTCCAGCCGCATGTCGTCGGCCCCCCGATAGTCGAGCTCCTGTGTCCCGCGCTGGAACCCCGTCGGGGAGCCGCTGGTGTCGTACTCGCGGGACTCCTTCCACCAGTTGTCCCGCTCGGCCTCCCGCAGGTCCCGGACCAGTTCGTCGAGCGTCTGTGGCATCCCCCGGGCCCGGCGGCGTTCCAGCCGGCGGTCCATCTCCGACTCCAGCGCCGCGAACGGGTCCGGCTCGTCGATGGGGTCGTCGCCGGACATCGCCCGCTCCCACGGCTCGACGGCCTCCTCCTCGGGCTCGTCGGTGCCCAGCATCGCGTCGCTTTTCATCCGGACGAGCACGGAGGCGTAAAACAGCGCCCGACCCGAGGTGCGCAGGTCGCTCCCGTCGATAGCGTCGAGGAACTTGTCGGTCACCTGCACCACGTCGATGTCCCACGGGTCTATCTCGCCGTCGTCGGCCAGCTGGACCAGCACCTCGACCGGCTCGGGCGCGTCGTCGTCCTCGCCGTCCCCAGTGGCGGCGTCGCTTCCGCTGGAGCCGGGTACGGCGCCACTCTCGGCCCCGTCGACACCCGCGTCACCGGTGAGCAGGTCCACGTCGGACTGTTCGGCGGGTCGTTCGCGGTCTTCGTGGCCCGTGATATCGAGCGGGATGTCGTCGGTCATGTCTGGCATCAGTCGTCTGCCACCACTTCGTCCTCTTCGTCGGGGCCGTCCCCGGAGAGGTCGATACCGGTCACGGCCGAGACGTTGTCGCCCTGCATCATAACCCCGATGGCCCGCTCGGAGCGTTCCAGCAGCGCCGAGCGGTGGGAGACGACGACGAACTGGGCGTCGCCGGCCAGTTCGTCGACCAGCTCGCCCACGAGGTCGGCGTTTTTCGCGTCGAGGAAGGCGTCGACCTCGTCGAGCGCGTAGAACGGCGCCGGGTTGTGGCGCTGGATGGCGAAGATGAAGGCGAGCGCGGTCAGTGACTTCTCCCCGCCCGACATCGCGGCCAGCCGCTGGATGGGCTTGTCGCCGGGCTGGGCCTTCATCGTCAGCCCGCCCTCGAACGGGTCGTCCTCGTCTTCCAGGTGGAGGTGGCCGGTGCCGTTCGACAGCCGCTCGAAGATGTCCTGGAACTGCTCGTTTATCTCGTCGAACGACGCCATGAACGTCGCCTTCTTCTTCTGTTCGTAGCTGTCGATGCGCTCGCGGATGCCGTCGGCCTCCTCGACGAGCGTCCCCTTCTTCTCTTCTAGGTCAGCGAGGTCGTCGGCCACGCGGTCGTACTCCTCTATCGCGCGCATGTTGACCGGTTCGAGCGCCTCCATCTCGCCGGTGAGCCGTTCGATTTCGGACTCGACCGTGTCGTGGTCGGGCACGTCCTCGGGGTCGTAGTCGCCGACCTGGGCTTCGAGTTCGTCGATCTCCCAGTCCAGCCGGTCGCGGTCTTCGCGCTCGTCTTCGAGGTCGCGTTCGACGTCGGTGACCAGTGACTGCTGCTCGTCGCGGGCCTCCTTTGCGCTCTGGAGCTCCTCGCGCAGCTCCTCGCGCTCGCCTTTGAGCTCGGCGAGCTCTTCTTCGAGGTCGGCGACGGACGCCTCCTTCTCGGCTTTGCGCTCGCGTTTCTCGGCGACTCGCGTCTCCAGTTCCGCGATTCGCTCCTCCTTCTCGGCCTTGCGGTTCTGCGTGGCCTCGATGTCGTCGTGAAGCTCCTCGATAGCGTCCTCGGCGTACTGTTTCTCCAGTTGCAGTTCGTTCAGCTTCGCGTCGAGGTCGTCCTCGCGTGACTCCAGCGCGTCGATGTCGTCGCGAATCGCCTCGCGCTCGTCGGTGAGGGCGGGTAGCTCGGAGTCCTGGACCTCCGATTCGAGTTCCTCGATGTCGGCCTCGATGTCGGCGATAGCCTCGTTGGCCGTCTCGATGTCGGCTTCGAGCTCGTCCATCTCGTCGGCCACGGCCTCGCGGTCGTCGGAAATCTCCTCGATGGCCGCTTCGAGGGTCTCGATTCGGTCGCGCTTGCTCGCGAGCTCCCCCTCCGTCTGCTCGATGTCGTTCTCGATGTCACGGACCTGCTCGGTGGCGTCGGACTCGCGGTCCCGGGCGTCGTCGAGGCGCTCCTCCACGTCGCGGAGGTCGCTGCGAACGTCCGCTCGCTCGTCTTCCAGTTCGGTGATGCGCGTCGCGACCCGTTCGAGCTGGCCGGCCCCGCCCGAGAAGGAGTAGCGCGTCCCCGAGGACGACCCCCCGGTCATCGCGCCGCTCTTCTCGACCAAGTCGCCCTCCAGGGTGACCATGCGGTAGTTCCCCATCAGGTCCCGGGCGGTTGCCATGTCCTCGACGATGACGGTGTCCCCGAGCACGTACGAGAAGATGCCCGCGTACTCCGGGTCGAAGTCGACGAGGTTGTAGGCGAAGTCCACGACGCCCGCTTCGTTCGGCAGCGAGGGCAGCGACCGGTTCCCCATCTGCGTTATCGGCAGGAAGGTCGCCCGCCCGGCCGAACGCGATTTCAGGTACTCGATACACGACTGGCCGACGCCGTCGTCGTCGACGACGACGTGTGCCAGCCGACCGCCGGCCGCGGTCTCACAGGCGGTGGCGTACTCGGCGTCGACCCCGCCCAGCTGACCGACGGTGCCGTGGACGCCCTCGCGGCCCGCGTTCAGGATGGCCGTCACCGCGCGCCCGTACGAGGAGTCCCCGTCCTGGCCCGCCTTCGCTTCGAGCTCGGCGTACTCCTGCTGTTTGGCGCTTATCTCGTCTTCCAGGGAATCGAGGTCGGACTGGAGCTCGCGCTTCTCGGCCCGCAGGTCGTCGACCACCTCGCCGATAGTGGCTTTGTTCTTCCGTGCTTTCTCCAGTTCCGCCTCCAGGTCCTCGACGTCGGCTTCGAGGGCCGGAATCTCGGCCTCGATAGCCTCGATTTCGGTGCGCTTCTCGTCTTCCTCGTTGGACCGGCGACGGGCCTCGTCCAGCAGTCGGTCCTGCTCGCGCTGGAGGTCGTTTCGCTCGCTCTTCTTCGCTTCGAGCGTCTCGCGTCTGCTCTCGAGTTCGTCCTTTATCTCCTCGAACTCCTCGCCGATGTCGTCGATGCGCCCCTGGACGTCGGCCAGCTCGCTCTCCTTGCCCGCGATATCCGCTTTGACGTTCGACTTCTCGACTTTCGTCTCGCGGATGTCGCTCTCCAGTTCGTCGATGGTCTCCTGTTTGCGGTCTATCTGGACGAACGCCTGTCGGCGCTCGTTCTCGGCGTCCTCGACGGCCGCCTCGGCGCTGGCGATCTTGTCTTCCAGCCGCGAGATGTCGCCCTTTATCTCCTCTATGTCGCGTTTGATGGCGAGCTGTTCGTCCTCGCCTTTGCGCTCTATCTCGTTGTTGAGCTCGTGGAGTTCGTCCTCCAGTCGGACGACCTTGCCCTGCCGGCTATCGAGCTCCTCCTGGAGCGCCGCCAGCTCGCTTTCGAGCTCGTCGATGGCGTCCTCGGTCGCGTCGAGCGCCTCGCGTTTGTCTTCGAGTTCGGCGGCCTTCCGATACCCCTCGTACTCCTCTTTCTGTTCGCGCAGCTCCTGGTACTGGAGAGCGGTCTCGCGTTCGTCTTCGAGCTGGTCGAGCCGGTCCTGTTTCTCCTCGATACGGAGCTCCGCCTCGTCGATTCGCTCCTGTACGACCTCGAGCTCCTCGAAGGCGTCCGCCTTCTTCGCGTCGAACTGCGCGACGCCAGCGATTTCGTCGATTATCTCCCGGCGCGAGCCCGAGGTCATGTTGATGATCTCGGTCACGTCGCCCTGCATGACGACGTTGTACCCCTCCGGGGTCACCCCGGCCTGTGCGAGCAGGTTCTGGATGTCCGAGAGGTTGACCGAGCGACCGTTGATGTAGTAGTAGGAGTAGTAGTTGTCCTCGGTCTCCTTGACCCGGCGCTTGATAGATATCTCGTCGACGTCGCCGACGTCCTCGGTCCCGGCGGCGTTGACGACCTGGGCCCGCTCGACCGTCCGGTCGTCGTTGGCGAGAATGACCTCGACGCTGGCCTCGCGCTCGCCGGCGAGCTCCACGTCCTCGTCGGCGTGGCCCGGGTTGTAGATGAGGTCGGTCAGCTTCTCGGCGCGGATACCGGAGGTCCTGGCGAGTCCGAGCGCGAAGAGAACGGCGTCGATGATGTTGGACTTGCCCGAGCCGTTCGGGCCCGAAATCGTGGTAAAATCCTCGTAGAACGGGATTCGGGTCTTCCGCCCGAAGCTCTTGAAGTTGTCGAGGACGAGCTCTTTGATATGCATACGGTAGAGTGGCCGCCCGTTCAGGCGACGATGATGTCGGAGCCCGAGTCCTCCTCGGTCTCGGACTCCGCCTCGGGATCGGCCGTGTTGTCAGCTTCCTCGGGAGCCTCGGTGTTAGATGTACCGGATTCGGGGACCAGAATCTCGCTCTCGGTCGTCTGCTCCTCGTCGGCCGTGGACGCCGCGTCGGTCGTCTCGTCGGCCTGCTGGGTCGCCGGTTTCTCGCCGGCCTGCTCGGGCGGCGACCGGCTGAAGCCGTTCTGCTCGTCGACGGTGTTTTCGAGTTCGCGAATGCGCACCTTGCACTCGACGAGTTCGTCAGTGAGCCCCTCGACGGAGGCTTCGAGTTCTTGGACGCGCGTTTCCAGCTCCTCGACGCGGTTACCACACATATGCTACACAGTGACGGTCCGCCCACATAAACGTACGTCAGACACCGGTACGAATTCCGATAGATTCGCTCGCGACAGCCCGTCTGACGGCCCGTCGCGGTGAGGGTGACGGCGCGAAACAGTCCCGTAATTCGGGGGTGACAGCGGACGGCGACCGTCTCACTGCGGTCACCGCGCCGGCGGTCAGAGGCCGATTCGCTTTCGCACCTGCGGGCCGACCAGCCGCGTGACTGGCAGCGGGAGGCGCTTCCAGATGTCCTTCGCGCGGTCGTACTTGTCGTCCTCGGGGTCCTGCAGCGTCTCGCTGCCCCCGGGGAAGTAGTGCAGGTCGTCGTACCACGTCTTCGACCCGCCGAAGCTCTTCTTGAACATGTAGACGCCCGAGCCTTCCCGCGTTCGGCCGAACTCGTAGGTGTCGTACCCCTGCTGGGCGGCCCAGTCGAGCGATTTCCAGAGCAGGAAGCTGCCGCCGTTCAGGTCGCGGTACTCGTAGTCGCTGACGACCCCCCACTGGTAGACCGTGTCGCCGACCGCGAGGTCGATCATCCCGTTGATGAGCGAGCCGTCGCGGTGGACGGTGCTCAACCGGAGCTGTCCGTTCGGATACAGCGACTCCCAGAGCCGCTCGAAGAACTCGAACGAGTGGGGCGGGCTCCCGTGGCCTCGCATCGATTCGAGGTAGAGCCCGTAGTACTCCCTGAGGTCGTCGAGAGAGCTGCCGGTCGAGAACCGCAGCGAGTCGTCGTCGCCGGCCTGCTCGACCTGTCGCTGTCGACTGTCCTTGATGCCGTCCCAGACTGCGTCGGCGCCCGCCGCCGTGTCTATCTGGAACGTGACGTACCGGTTCTTCTCGACGAACTCGTCGGTCCCGGCCACCTGTGCGCCCCGGAGGCTGACACTGTCGACGTCGAGGCGGTCGGCCAGCTGGATCGTCTGGTCGAGGAGCAGTTCGACCGCCTGTTCGGCGGCGCCCTCGCCGACGACGACCGCGCCCCGTTCGGCGAAGGCGGGCGACAGCAGTTTCGACCCGAACAGACGGCTCTCGACGTGATACAGCGGGAGCGCGGCGACCAGTTCGTCGCGTTCGGTGTCGCGGGCCACGAGCTGCCAGCGGTCGTGCCCGTAGGCGTCGACGGCCTCGCGCCACCCGCTCAGGGCGTAGGCGGGGCCGTCGTTCGCGTCGACGAACGCATCCCACGCCGCGTCGTCCGTACACACCTCGGTGGCGAGCCGGCCGTCCGCGCGGCCCGCCGCCACGCTCGTCAGTTCCATCGGACGCGACTCCCCGTCGAATCAGTTCGCGTACCGACTGCGCTATGTCCGGTGCAGTGCAGGTCCCAGTTCATGCTGTCGGAGAGAGGCAAGTGGCTCCCTTTGTTAGTAGTCTGGTACGGAACTCCGGCCGTCCGGTCAGCGGTTGCTTTCCAGTCGGTTCGTGCCGGCGATCGACGCCGTGAGCGCCGTCGGGCGCGGTGCGACGCCGGGGGTGGGCTGCCGGTGCCGACACGTCTCGCTCGCGGTGTGGATGGGCGTCGGCCGCTGTCGGTAACGTGAGGATACTCCATGGGCAGCGAACGACGGCATCGTGTCCGACGCCCTCACGGCCCGTCTTTCCGCTTCGCGGTCAGCGTTCACAGCAGGGTTCGGCGGTGCTTACCGAGCTCCCGAAGTAGCAGACCGGCCCGTCCGGCGCTCGACCGGTCCCGGGAGGGCTCTGGGTCCTTGGACGGGACCCGCCGTCGTCCGTCGGGCACCGGCCCGTGGCAGGGTCGTTACGCTTTAGCCAGCGGGCGCCGAATCGGGGGTAATGACTGCACAAGCCGCCGAGTCCCGCGAACTCGCGGCCGTCATCGGGCTGGAGGTCCACGTCCAGCTAGAGACGGAGACGAAGATCTTCTGTGGCTGTTCGACCGAGCCGAGCGAGGAACCCAACACCAACACCTGTCCGGTCTGTCTGGGCCTGCCCGGCGCCCTGCCCGTGGTAAACGAGGGCGCCGTCGAGGCCGCGGTCAAGGTCGGGAAAGCGATCGACGCCGACATCCCCGAGGAGACCACCTTCCACCGGAAGAACTACTACTACCCCGACCTCCCCAAGAACTTCCAGATAACCCAGTACGACGCCCCCATCTGCGCCGAGGGCGAACTGGAGTTCGCCGTCGAGGGGGAGCGACGCGCGGTCGACATCCGCCGCGCCCACCTGGAGGAAGACCCCGGCTCCATCAAACACGTCCGGGACGGCAGCGGGCCACTCGAGTCCCGGACCACCTCCATCGAGCGGGCCGACTACACGCTGATAGACTACAACCGCGCGGGGACGCCCCTGATGGAGATCGTCACCGAGCCGGATTTCCGTGCCCCGGGCGAGGTCCGCGCGTTCCTCGAAAAGCTGGAGGAAGTACTGGAGTATCTCGGTGTCTTCGACGCCACCCGCGACGGGAGCCTCCGCATCGACGCGAACCTCTCGATGGTCGACGCCGACGAGGTGGGCGACGACGGCCACATCGACGAGTCGGTCCTCGAAGACGCCAACCGCACCGAGGTCAAGAACATCTCCAGTCACAAGGGCGCCGAGAAGGCCCTCGCCTTCGAGGAGTCGCGCCAGCGCAAGCTCGTCCAGTCGGGCCGCGCGGTCGAGCAGGAGACCCGCCACTTCAACGAGACGCACGGCAACACCGTCTCGATGCGGTCGAAGGAGGAGGAGAAGGACTACCGCTACTTCCGCGAGGCCGACATCCCGCCGCTGCAGGTCGCCGGGTGGAAGGACGAAATCGCCATCCCGGAACTGCCCGACGCCCGCCGCGAGCGGTTCGTGGCGGAGTACGGCCTCAGCGACGAGGCGGCCTCGAAACTGACGAGCACGAAGCAGGTCGCGGACTTCTTCGAGAACGTCGCCGAGGCGTTCGACGCCGACCTCGCCTCGACGTGGGTCGCCGACAACCTGCTCGGCGAACTGAACTACCGGGACATGTCCGTCACCGATATCGACGACCGCTTCGAGGCGGTCACCCGTCTCGTGGAACTCGTCGACGAGGACGAGATAACCGCCAAGAACGCCCACGAGACTGTCCTCCGGGAGATGCTGGACGAGGGCGAGGACCCCGACACCGTCGTCGAGCGCGAGGGGCTGGGCAAGACCTCCGGCGACGAAGTGCAGGACGCGGTCGCGGAGGCCATCGACGAGAACCCCGACGCCGTCGAGGACTACTACGACGGCGAGGACGGCGCACTTAACTTCCTCGTCGGTCAGGTGATGCAGAAGACGGGCGGGAGCGCGGACCCCGGTGACGTGAACGGGCTGCTCCGCGAGGAACTGGCGGAGGAGTAGTTCGACGAACGGGGAGAGCGGTCCGCCGGGGACGGCTTACGTCTCGTTCGCGTCGGCCTGAGCCGACGGGTCGTCGCCACCGCGGGACGCGACCGACGGGTCGAGCCGTAGCAGCGTCACGAAGATAGCGACCGCCGCGGTCTCGACCACCTTGATAGCCGCTTCGACCGGTTCGGTGTTGAAGTGGTCGAGGACGAGCAATACGGTGTTCTGGCTCCCGTGGCTGTGTCCGCCCCCGCCCGACGCGGGCGCCGAGAAGCCGTCGACGAGGAAGGCCCCGTGGCCGGTGGCGTGCCACGTCACCCACGCCGCGATGGAGCCGACCAGCAGGAGCGCCCCGCCGACGTAGGCGGTCCGCAGGCTCACGACGTCGAAGCTGATGAGATACGGACCGGCCAGTAGGAGTAGTCCGAGCGCGACAAAGAGGAACGGGCGCGGGTCCGGCGGGACGCCGGACCCGAACGCGGCCAGATAGACGATGCTCCGCGGGAACCCCCACCAGAGGTGGTACGCCGCCGTGACGAAGACGAGGGCGGCGGCGACCGCACGGAGGATGCGGGCTGTCCGACTGTCCATACCGAGAGATTGGCGCACGAACGCAAGAGCCCATCGGAGTCGGCGCCGTCGCCGACTATCTCTCGCGTGCGCGGGTGCGAACGCCCGCGTGTGCCTCCGTACCCGCGCTGTCGTTCGGTTTCCCGAAAGTCTTTAGAACGCCCCCGAGCGTAGCGACCCCTAATGCCAGTAACAGGTGGTGTCCGATGGAGCTAATCATCACGGAGAAGGACAACGCCGCCCGCCGCATCGCCGAAATCCTCTCCGAGGGGAGCGCGTCGGCCGAGCGGGCCAACGGGGTCAACGTCTACCGCTGGGGAACGAAACGCGTCGTCGGGCTGTCGGGTCACGTCGTCGGCGTGGACTTCCCGCCGGAGTACAACGACTGGCGGGACGTGGAACCGGTCGAACTCATCGACGCCGAGGTGACAAAGGAGGCCACCCAGGAGAACATCGTCACGACGCTGCAACAGCTCGCTCGCAAGGCCGAGAGCGCCATCATCGCGACAGACTACGACCGCGAGGGCGAACTCATCGGCAAGGAGGCCTACGAGCTCATCCGCGAGGTGACCGACGTGCCCGTCTCCCGGGTGCGCTTCTCCTCGATCACCGAACGCGAGGTCCGCGAGGCCTTCGCCGACCCCGACGAGATAGACTTCGACCTCGCGGCCGCGGGCGAGGCCCGCCAGATTATCGACCTCGTGTGGGGCGCGGCGCTGACCCGCTTTCTCTCGCTGTCGGCGCGCCAACTGGGCGACGACTTCATCTCCGTGGGTCGGGTCCAGTCGCCGACGCTGAAGCTCATCGTTGACCGCGAACGCGAGATCCAGGCGTTCGACCCCGAGGACTACTGGGAGATATTCGCCGACATCACGAAGGACGACTCGGCCTTCGAGGCCCAGTACTTCTACGACGACGACGGCAGCGAGGCCGAGCGCGTCTGGGACGAGGACGCGGCCGACGCCGCCTACGCCGACCTCCGGAGCGTCGACGCGGCGACGGTCACCGGCGTCCGCCGGCGGACCCGAACGGACAGCCCGCCGACGCCGTTCAATACGACCGCGTTCATCTCGGCGGCCAGTTCGCTGGGCTACTCCGCCCAGCGGGCGATGTCCATCGCCGAGGAGCTCTACACCGCGGGCTACATGACCTACCCGCGCACGGACAACACCGTCTATCCGGAAGACCTGGAGGAAGACGAGCTGCTCGACGCGTTCGTCAGCTCGCCCGACTTCGGCGAGGACGCCGAGTCGCTGCTCGAACAGGACGACATCGTCGCCACCGAGGGCGACGAGGAGACCACCGACCACCCGCCCATCCACCCGACCGGCGAGCTACCACCCAAATCCGAGCTCTCCGAGGACGAGTGGGAGGTGTACGAACTCGTCGTCCGGCGGTTCTTCGCGACGGTCGCCGAGGCCGCGACCTGGGAGCGCCTGCGCGTGGTCTGTGAGGCCGCCGGCCGCTCGCTGAAGGCCAACGGCAAACGGCTCGTCGAGCCGGGTTACCACGCGGTGTACCCCTACTCCAGCGCCAGCGAGAACCACGTCCCCGACGTCGAGGAGGGCGAGGAGCTGGCGATGTCCGATGTCCGGCTGGAGGACAAGCAGACCCAGCCGCCCCGTCGCTACGGCCAGTCCCGACTCATCGAGACCATGGAGTCCAAGGGGCTCGGGACGAAGTCGACCCGGCACAACTCCATCGAGAAGCTGTACGAGCGCGGCTACATCGAGAGCGACCCGCCCCGCCCGACGACGCTGGCGATGGCCGTCGTCGAGGCCGCCGAGGAGTTCGCCGACCGCGTCGTCAGCGACGACATGACCGCTCAGCTGGAACAGGACATGACCCGCATCGCCAACGGCGAGGCGACGCTCGACGACGTGACCGACGAGTCCCGGGAGATGCTCCAGAAGGTGTTCGACGAACTGGCGGACTCCCGCGAGGACATCGGCGAACACCTCCAGGAGTCGCTGAAAGCCGACAAGACGCTCGGCCCGTGTCCGGTGTGTGGCGAGGTGATGCTGGTCCGGCGCTCCCGGCAGGGCTCGTATTTCGTCGGCTGTGACGGCTTCCCCGACTGTCGCAACACCCTGCCGCTGCCCTCGACCGGCGAGCCGCTCGTGCTCGACGACGAGTGCGAGGACCACGAGATGCACCACGTGAAGATGCTCGCCGGCCGGGACACCTTCGTCCACGGCTGTCCCCGCTGCGAGGCCGAGAAGGCCGACGAGAGCGACGACGAGGTCATCGGCCCGTGTCCCGACTGTCACGAACCGGACGGCGGCGAGCTAGCTATCAAGCACCTCCGGTCGGGCTCCCGGCTGGTGGGGTGTACGCGCTACCCCGACTGCGAGTACTCCCTGCCGCTGCCCCGCAACGGCGACATCGAGGTCACCGACGAGTTCTGCGAGGACCACGACCTCCCCGAGCTGGTCATCGACCCGGACAGCGACGACCCGTGGGAACTCGGCTGTCCCATCTGTAACTTCGAGGAGTACCGCGAGCGCAACGCCGTCGAGGAGCTCGAGGACCTGAACGGTATCGGCGGCGCGACCGCGGAGAAACTGGAAGCGGCCG
Organism: Halomicroarcula saliterrae; assembly: GCF_031624395.1. Classification (NCBI taxonomy): domain Archaea; kingdom Methanobacteriati; phylum Methanobacteriota; class Halobacteria; order Halobacteriales; family Haloarculaceae; genus Haloarcula; species Haloarcula saliterrae. The sequence continues at coordinate 52,834 of NZ_JAMQON010000001.1, read as the reverse complement.
GCGTGGACTCGCTCGACGCGCTCCGGGAGGCCGACGCCGACGTCGTCGCCGCCGAGGTCCAGGGCGTCAGCGCGAGTCAGGTCCGGGACTGGCAGACCGAACTCGAAGCCTGAGCGCGCTACTCCTCGGGGAGGTCGTAGCCGATGGCAAAGCGCGCGGCGGTCCCGAGCGTCCCGAACACCAGCAGGAACAGCTGCCAGCCGCTCCGGACGACGGGGAACACCCGGTCGACGGGCTGGTCGCTCGCCCCGTCCGAGCCGGGGTTGGGGTCGACGCCGGTGCTCATCTGCACCTCGCTGGAGTCGCCCATGGCGTCGAACGTCGGGCCCGACTCACCCAGATCGACGAACGTCTGGACGAGGCCCCGCTGTGAGGAGATCTCCAGCCGGCCCGAAACCCGATAGAACTGGTCGTGGAGGGGCCAGAAGAGGTTCGCACCGCCCGTTATCATGTCCATGAAGACGTGGCCGACGGCGTAGACGACGACACAGAACCACGCGACGCGGACGCCGTAGGCCCCCCATCGCCGGCGGATGACCGACTCCTCGCGCGCGTACAGGTCGACGGCGACGAGCGCGCCCGCCAGTGCCGGAATCACGAGGTTAGTGGTCGCCGCCCGGTGGCCGACCGACCAGAACAGCCCGATGAACGCGTCGACGTCCGGGATGGTGACGACGACGAGCGAGAGCGCCAGCGAGCGCCTGTCGAACGCGGCACCGAGTACCGTCGCCGCCAGCAGTCCCACGAAAGCGTAGTGGACCACCAGAGATGGCATCTACACGTGATGTAGGCAGCTAGACAGATAACGGCGCGGGGTCAGAAGGCAGTCGTGTCGACCACCGCGACCCTCACGCTCCGCTGGGCCGGCGACACCGACGCGCCGCAGTGGGACGACCCAGATCGAAGGTGGGACTGAACGCGACGCGCTCAGCGCTCTATCTTCACTGTCTCGCTGGCGGCCGCGACCAGCCGCTCGATACTGTCGCGCAGCCCCAGGAACTCCCGCTCGAAGTTCGTGTCCTGTTTCAGCGCCTGTCGCTTGGCGCGTTCCTGGGTGTACCAGTCGCTCATCGTGCCCTCTGCAATCCGCTTCTCGTAGTCCGCCGGGAGATCGTAATCGTGTCTGGCCATTGCTGTACCTGTGATGACCGGTCACCGTCACGGGGCGTCCACGTCGGAACGCGGCCGACCGCGAGTTTTGATACCGGCCACTTTCTGGTTATTACTTAGACGCGTGTCCTCTAAAGTCTTTTTCTCCACTGTTTTTGCTGCACATTTGATTCAATAATTGGACTATCTCCGCTCATCTGGTCACGAGTTCGGAACACACGGCGTGACCGTCGGTCAAAGCCCCAAATGCGACGTGGAGCTGGGCCCCTCGTCGTCGTCGATGCCGCCCTCGTGGGCGAACTCGTAGTCGTCGTCGACGAGGAAGACGGTGCCGTGGCGCTCGGCGAGGTCGACGGCGGGCAGCGTCGTCCCGGCCGCCTCGCCGTTGTCGCAATCGCCCTCGCAGGCGTCGAACAGCGAGCCGTGCCGGGGACAGATAATCTCGCCGTCGCGCATCGGCACCCCCTGTCCGGTGTCGAAGCGCTGGTCCTCGTGCGTACAGCGGTTGCGCCACGCCTCGACGCCCTCCCCACAGGGCACCACGATTACCTCTTCCGGGGCGCCGTGGGGACCCTCGGCCGTGAACAGATACGAACCGTCGTCGTGGACCCGCTCGACGCTGGTGAGCTGGTGCATGCTCGAAAGCAGTGGCGCGAGGGGCTAAGCCGTGGCGGTCACGCGACCGCGGGAGGCCCTCTCAGACGAACGTCGGCGCCTCCCGCGACCAGTCCCACGCCAGATAGTCGATGCTCGCCGTCTCGTCGGGTAGCTGGCCGTACCGCCGCAGGAACTCACGCGTCCCGGCCCGCCCGCCGAAGTCGCCGGGGAACCACCGGAAGACGCGGGGTACCCGAACCGTTCCCGCCTCGGGGTCGTGCTCGACGGTCGCGTCGAGATACGTCCGCGTCGCCAGGTCGAGCTGGTCGTCGACGGCGGCCGGCTCGTAGGCCCGGATAGCCGGACAGCTCGCCGCGCCGCAGTGCAGTGCGAAGTGGACGCGGGGGTCGACGGCGTCGAGCCTGTAGCGGTGCTCGAAACTGTCGGGCAGCAGGCGCGGCAGGTAGCCTAGCCCGTACTTCGAGCGCGAACCCCGGAGGATGCCGTGCTCGATGTCGTCCAGCCCCAGCGGGTGTCCGGCGACCGACAGCGCCGGTGCGCGGAAGAAGCGCCAGCGCGACTCGTAGAGGTCTGGCCGCTCGGCCAGCAGGTGCGTCGTCCCGGCGTTGTAGCAGTTCAGCCAGAACGCGAGCGCCGTCTCGCGGTCCGAGCGGACCGGCGCGAGGTCGGCCTCCGACAGCGATTCGAGCGCCCGCAGGAACGGGCCGGGGTCGTCACCGGTCCGCAGCGCCACCAGCAGGTCCGCCGCGAGGGCGGTCGGGGTGGCCGAGCGCTCGCCGGTCGTCTCCATGTTCCTCGGGACGGTCCCGCGGTGAAAAAGACTTCCGCGGGCGTGTTCGGTCGGCGTCTTTCTGTCTCGGCGGCCCGTCGATACCGCCCGGTATCCCGTCGCCGAGCCCACGTACACGGGATTTCCTGTCGGGTCCACCCTTCCGAAGCCGTTATGCCGACAGGCGAAGGTCATTGCGGTATGAGCGACTGGGCGGACTGGGACCACATCACCAAAATCGACCCCGACAAGACACTGTACGCCGAGGAGACATACGAAGACGTGGCGGCGACCGGTACCGACGCCATCGAGGTCGGCGGCACCACCGGGATGACAGAGGCGAAGATGAAGCGAGTCGTCGACGCCTGTAGCAAGTACGACATCCCCGTCTACATCGAACCCTCTAATCCCGCATCGGTCGTCCACAGCAACCGCCACGACGGCTATCTCATCCCTGTCGTGATGAACGCCGGCGACGTGACCTGGATCACCGGCGCCCACAAGGAGTGGATCCGCATCGACGACGACATCGACTGGTCCCGCACCTTCACCGAGGCCTACATCGTGATGAACCCCGACGCCTCCGTCGCCACCTACACGCAGGCCAACTGCGATCTGGACGCCGACGAGGTCGCAGCCTACGCGGAGGCCGCCGAACACCTGCTCGGTCAGGAGATCGTCTACGTCGAGTACTCCGGCACGCTCGGCGACACCGGGAAGGTCGCCGCGGCCGCGGACATCCTCGACGAGGCCACGCTGTTCTACGGCGGCGGTATCCACGACTACGACTCCGCCCGGACGATGGCCGACCACGCAGACACCATCGTCGTCGGCGATCTGGTCCACGACGAAGGCGTCGAAGCGGTCCGCGAGACCGTCGAGGGCGCACAGGACGCCAAAGCCGCGACGCCGACCGAGTAACCGACGTCGTTCTACACCCGTCTCATGGCCCAGCTGACAGCGGAGTCGTTGTTTCTCGTCGCAATCATGGCGGTGACAGGGCTGTCGCTGGTCGGGTTCGGGCTGTACGTTCGGCGGACCCGGGACCTCTCGCTCGTCGCCGGAGCCCGCGGGGAGACGGTCACCGACGCCGCGGGGCTGACGGCGCTGGTCGGGACCGCGACCATCGCGACCGGCGCCCTGACCGTCTCGGTCGGGCTGGTCCACCCGCTGGTTCCCGCCCCCGAGCGCGGCCTGTTGTGGGGCGGCTACATCGTCCTCACACTGGCACTCGCCGGGTGGGCACACAGGCGCGCCGCGCAGTACACCGCGTGAGAAGCGCGGCTCGCTGCGCTCCGCGCTCACGTTCCCGAGACGCGGAACGGAAAGAGGCGTCTCGCCGCTCCTCCACGGCTCACTTCGTTCGCCGTGTCGGCTTCGAGGTGACTCGCTGCTCACGGCTCCCCTAGGTCGCCGTTCGCATTTCCGAGACGCCTCACTACGTTCGGCGTCTCGCACAGAAAGACTGTCCTTAAGTCCCACCCATCAATAGCTGCCCCCATGGACGACCGCACCTACACCGCAGACGCCGAGCCGGGCGACACCGTCACCGTCGCCGGCTGGGTCCACGAGATCCGCGACCTCGGTGGTATCGCCTTCCTCATCCTCCGGGACACCACCGGGAAGATCCAGGTCAAGTTCGAGAAAGACGAGATGGACGAGGACCTCGTCGACACAGGTCTAGACGTCCAGCGCGAGTCGGTCATCTCCGTGACCGGTGACGTCGAGGAAGAGCCCCGCGCGCCCACCGGCGTCGAGGTCACGCCCGAGTCGGTCGACGTCGTCTCCGAGGCCGACCCGGAGCTCCCGCTCGACCCCTCCGGCAAGGTCGACGCCGAGCTCCCGACCCGGCTCGACAACCGGACGCTCGACCTCCGGAAAGACGAGGTCAAGGCCATCTTCGAGATCCGCGCCGAGGTCCTGCGCTCGGTGCGCGAGGCCTTCCGCGAGCTCGGTAGCACGGAGATCAACACGCCGAAAATCGTCGCCACGGGGACCGAGGGCGGCACCGAGCTGTTCCCCATCACCTACTTCGGCCGCGAGGCGTTCATGAACCAGAGCCCGCAGCTGTTCAAGCAGCTGATGGTCGGCTCCGGGCTGGAGCGGGTCTTCGAGATCGGCCCGATCTTCCGCGCGGAGGAGCACAACACGCCGCGACACCTCAACGAGGCCACCAGCATCGACTTCGAGTCGGCCTTCTACGACCACACCGAGGCGATGGACGCCTGTGAACACGTCGTCAAGGCGGCCTACGAGGGCGTCGCACAGAACTGCGCCGAGGAACTCGAAGCGCTCGGGCTCGAAGACGACTTCTCGGCTCCCGAGGGCGAGTTCCCGCGGCTGACCTACCAGGAGGCCATCGACAAGATCAACGCCGCGGGCGAACTCGACGAGCCGCTGGTCTGGGGCGACGACCTCTCGACGGAGGCCGAACACGTTCTCGGGGAGGAGGTCGGCGAACACTACTTCATCACCGACTGGCCGAGCGAAATCAAGCCGTTCTACATCAAGGACCACGACGACGACGAGGACGTCTCGACCGGCTTCGACATGATGCACCCGTCGATGGAACTGGTCTCGGGCGGCCAGCGTGAGCACCGCTACGACCGGCTCGTCGCCGGTTTCGAGCAGCAGGGACTCGACCCGGAAGCCTTCGAGTACTACACCAAGATGTTCAGGTACGGCATGCCGCCCCACGCCGGCTGGGGTCTCGGTGGCGAGCGGCTGGTCATGACGATGCTCGGGCTGGAGAACATCCGCGAGGCCGTGCTCTTCCCGCGTGACCGCCAGCGGCTCTCTCCGTAGAGCGCGAGGCCGCACGAAGGAGCGGTGAGCGGAAGGAACCGCGAGCACCGTCCGGTGTCACAGCGGTTCGAGGACGGCAGCCGATACACCCGCAATCTTTATATTTCGCAAATCTATTGGCAGTAACAATGCGCCCCCCGGGCTCCAGATATTTTCCGGTGTGATGGCGTTCGGTTTCCTGATATTCGTACTGCTCTTTGGTCTGTTCTCGTTTCTGCTATCGGTTTATCTCGTGTACTGGACGTACAAGGACGCGACGAGGCGAAGGATGGATAGCCCGGAACTGTGGGCCCTAATCGTCGTTTTCGGCAATATCCCGGGCTTCGTCGCGTATCTGTTGGTTCGGGAGTGACCGTCGGCTCGTGTGACGGACTGCCGGACGCGTAGGCCGGGTGACCTGCGTCCGGGAGACGCCACGGCGCTCGGAGTCTCAGTAGTGGTAGCCGTCGCACGACAGTAGCGCAGGCGAACGCCATCCAGCGCCGCCCGCCCGCGGCGACGGCGAATCAGTCGAGCGCGGCAGCGTCAGTCGTCGACTGGCGCCGCGCTCTCGGGACCGCCGAGCCGGACGCCGACGTCGGCCACTGCGCCCTCGTTGTCGGCCACCCAGCTCAACAGCAGGTACGCGAAGACGTACTTCGCGACGATGTCGAGGGCGGAGTAGCCCCAGGAGGTGAACGCGGTGGAAAGCACCGCGATGCCCGAGGTGCCAAGCGCCCAGAACAGCGGGTAGCCCAGCCACAGCACCACCGTCAGCAGTTTCAGCGTGCCGAAGATATCGCCCGTCCCGGCGGCCGCGGCGTCGTCGGGCCACTCGACGAGCAGGACGTACAGGACCGCGAGGAAGAAGGCCGAGCTAATGCCGAAAAACACCCAGCGCAGCGCGTACGAGGACGTGATGAGCGCGGCGGCCAGCCCGGTGACACACATCGCGATGTCCATCGTGATCGCGGTAAACAGCGTCGCCAGGTCCGTGTTCGCGAGCAGACCGAGCGCCAGCAGTATCATCGGCGTCGAGAGCGTCCACGTGAGATAGCGCCCCCACGGTGTGAGGACCGCCTCGCCGGCCAGCGGATGGCCCGGCGGCATCGGCAAGAAGCTGACAGTCAGTCCGGAGGCCAGGCCGACGTAGCTCGACAGCGAGACCAGCGGGACCAGCAGTGTCGCGACCCAGATGAGCCGCGCCCGCGGAGACTCGATGTCTCGCCCCATGTACACGAACAGGAGTATCGCGGCGCCGGCGAGCGCGATGTTCACCCATAGCGAGGCGTTGAACAGCACGTCGGACTGTATCTCTCGAAGGACCCCCGACTGCGTCGCCTGAAGGGGCGTGGTACTGGGAACTGACATACGACCCACTGTAGGAGGGTGCGCGTTAAATGTCTATTTCCCAACAGCTTTTGTGCCGGGGCCGCCGACGCTGCTCACTCAGGGAAGAGCTCTTCCTCGCGCTCGATGGCTTCGATTCGGGCGATGTCGTCGTCGCCCAGTTCGAGCCCCGCGGCCGCGCGGTTCGCGTCCAGATGCGCCCGCGAAGAGGCCTTGGGAATCGTCACGACGTTCTCGTAGCTCGTCGCCCAGGCGATGGCGACGGCGGCGGGCGTCGCGTCGTGGTCCGCCGCTATCGCCCGGAGGGTGGGCGCTTCGGACACCAGCCCGCCCGCAAGCGGCGCGTACGCGACCAGCGGGTAGCCGTGGCGCTGTGCGTGGTCGAGCAGCGATCGCTGCCGGAAGAACGGGTGAAACTCGACCTGGTGGACGGCGATATCGACGTATTCGGCGGCGGTCTCCAACTGACCGAGCGAGAAGTTCGAGAGGCCCACGTGGTCGGTGAGGCCCGCCGCCCGGACGGCGTCGAGCGCGGGCAGCGTCGTCGCGGGGTCGTAGTCGCCGCGGGGCCGGTGGACGTACAGCAGGTCCACCAGGTCCAGACCGAGGCGGTCGAGGCTCCGTTCGGTGCCGGTCCGGACGTCGTCGGCGGCGAGGCTGTCGGTCCACAGCTTCGTCGCGACGGTCAGTTCGGCTCGGTCGGCGCCGGCGAGGCCGTCGCCCACGACGCGTTCGTTCTCGTAAATCTGTGCGGTGTCGAAATGCCGGTAGCCGGCATCGATGGCGGTCTCGACGACGTCCGGGTCGTCGATACCCATCGTGCCGAGGCCGACCGGGGGGAGGTCCATACGCGGTGGAGGGCCGGCGGGGACCTACGGCTGTCGGTCAGAACTCGCTGCGCTGGGTGACTGCGTCGGCGTGTTCGGCCCACTTCTCGACGGTGGGCAACCCCCAGTAGTGGACGGCGTTGCTCCGCTCGTCGAAGTCCAGCAGGCCGATGCGGTCGAGCGCTGGCAGATGCGTCTCGACCAGCTCGCGCTCGACGGCCTCGACGGTCGTCTCCGACCCGGAGACCTCGCTCGCCTGTCCGCGCTGGGCGACAGCGGCGGCCAGCGTCTCGACCTCGACGCCGGTGTCCTCACAGTTCACGAGGTACTGGCAGACGGCTCGCCGTCGCCAGTCGGACAGCGCCTCGAACACGTCGTCTATCATCGGCGCCGTGAGTCCGCGGTTCTGGGGGGTCATCCCACGCCACTGTTCACCGCGCGGTCCGTTTTGCTGGTCGTTCATGCTCGCCTACCACAAATCACGGGCGTAGGGGACATCAACAGGACACCTAGTCGTCTAGGTTCATCCCGATTTTGCCTACCAACTATGCTTCAATTGGCATTATATATCAAGCATCTCTTGGAACAGGTTCCGTTCGGCCCGCCGGAGATGCTGGTGGAGCGTCGACGAGGCGATATCGAGTGTCTCCGCCAGCTCCTCGGCCGTCGTGTCGCGGGGCCACTCGTAGTATCCGGCGAGGTAGGCCGCCCGCAGGACCTCCAGTTGCCGTTCGGTCAGCTCCTCCGTGAGGAGGGACTCGTCGTCCTCGGGCGTCGGGCGCCGCTCGCGTTCCTGCTTGGCGACGAGCTCGAAGCCCGGCGCGTACTCCGTCAGCGTCTCCTGTATCGTTCGCGCGTCGGCGTCGGTCGGGGCCTCGACAGTGACGGTGAGCTGGGTCCCGTCGGCGACGACGTCGACGGCCCTGACGCCGACGTCGAGGAGGATAGACTGGTAGGACTCGGCCGCTCGGAGCTCGATGACGCCGCCGTCGTTCTCCGCCCGGATGACCCGCGCGCCGCGGACGAGTTCGTGGTCGCGGAGGCTTTCGAGGACGCGGTCGGGCGCCGCGCCCTCGACCGTGACGTACTCCAGCGCCTCGTCGCCGACGTCCACGCTACCGGCCCGCTGGATTCGACAGTCGTGTGCCGACGCGGCCCCGAGGAAGTAGGCGTCCGCCGACGAGGACTGGAACTCCATCTCGACGACCCGGTCGTGGGCCAGCAGCTGCCGGTTCTGGACAGCGGTGAAGGCGAACCCGACCATCTCACCGAGCACGGTGAACGCCTCGATAGCCCGCTGGCTGAACGCCTCGGGCCGGTTGGCGTACACCGCGAGGACACCGTGGACGGCCTCGTCGTGCCGGAGCGGCACGACCACGGCCGACCGGAACTCCCGCTCCAGGGCCGCGCCGCGCCACGAGGCCATCCGGTCGTCGGTCTCGACGTCGTGGACGACCTGCACCTCGCCGGTTCGGATGGCCGTCGTCCCCGGACTCACGGTCTCGGGCGTGGACCGCTCGGCGACGATATCCAGATAGCTGTCGTCGTCACCGGCGACCGTCTGGCGCGTCAGCTGCGTGCTACACCCCTCTCGCTCGCCGATCCAGGCGAACTGGTAGAGGTCGGACTCGACGAGCTCCTCGCAGACGGTCTCCTTTATCTCCGCGCGGGTCGCCGCCGACCCCAGCGCGCGGATGACATCCTGAATGAGGACGTGGACCTGTGCGAGCGTCGCCAGTTCGTCGCGCTGGCTCTCGATCTCGCGTTCGCGCTCCTTTCGCTCCGTGATATCGCGGACGACGCCCATCAGGCCGCTGTAGGAGCCGTTCTCGTCGCGCAACAGCGTGTAGTGGATGGACATCTCCCGGTCGATGCCGTCTCTCCGGCGGAAGGTCAGGTCGACCGTCGTGCTGTCCTCCTCGGCCGCCAGCAGCTCGCTGATGGTCCGCTGGCCCTTCTCCAGTTCCCCCGGTGCGAGCGTCACTTCGGCGTGTTCGCCCCGCAGGTCCGCCGGTTCGTACCCCAGATTCGTCGCGAACGACTCGTTGCAGAAGTCGATGATGCCGCGTTCGTCGAGCGTGTACAGCCCGTCCTGTGCCCGCTCGGTCAGCAGTTCGAGCAGCGCGAGCCGGGCCGCGCGGCCGGCCGTCGTCGTCACGTCTCTGACGATGACCAGCGTGTGGCTGTCGGCGACGGCCGGCAACCGATACCCCTGCAAGAGGAGATGCTGGTCGGCCGCCTCCAGCGCGGTCCGGACGGTGACCGGGTTCGTGGGGCGCTCGCGGAACCGCTCGACCGTCTTCACGTCGGGCGTGTTGGCACAGAGGGCGGCCAGCGCGTCGTAGAGGTTCCCCGCCGTGTCGTCGGGCGTCGTCCCGACGAGCGCCGCCAGAGGCTGACTCGACCAGACCACGCCGCCCTCGTCGTCGACGAGGAAGACGGCCTGCCCGGTCTCGGTCCGCCGGGTCACGTCGTTGAGCGCCTGCTGGAGCGCGTACTCGCTCCGGTCGGCCGGGCTGTCGGCGGCGCTGATGACCTTCTCCGCGAGGAAGGCGCCGCGGTTTGTCGGCCCCTTCTCGACGATGGTGGCCGCCATCTCCGTGAGGTCGCTGTTCAGTTCGGCCGCGGTGCGGTCGCTGTACAGTATCATCGGCGCGTCCACCGCCGCCAGCAGGGACTCGATGTCCGTGATGTCGACGGGGTCGATAACGAGACACGACGGCGGCGTGGTCGCGGCCACGTCGAGCGCCGCGTCGACGGTTCCGACTCCCGCCACGGAGATGTCAGCCCGATGGGCGGCCATGGCGGAGCGCGTCGTCTCGCGGACGGCCGCGTGGGCGTCGACGTACAACACCTCGATAGTGCCACTCGGTGCCGGCACGTCCGCGCCACTCACGATGAGTTCGTGACTGGGGGATTCCTTCGTCATACTGGCGCGTGCTACCGATACCAACAGGCCCGGGCGACTATATACTATCGATGACAGGGCCCGGAACTATCCCTCGCCGTCCAGCCGGACCCCCGCGGTTTCGGCGACCGAAGAAAGTGTCAACCACGTATTACACCCGGCGCGGAGCGCGACGAGGTCGTCGGCCTCGACGGTGATGCGAAGCGTCGGGCCCTCTCGGGCCAGCGTGGCGGTCGTCCGGTCGCCGTCGATGTCGCCCACTTCGGGACGGAGGCTCCGCTCGACGCGGCGTGCCCGCGCGCTGTCGGGAAAATCGAAGGTGAGAACGGTCCGGTGTGGCGGCGTCATACGGATTGGTAGCGTGGTGTACCGGTGTGTGCCGACCCGGCGGGCGCCGTCGTGAACTGCGCTACAACGGCCCGCCTCACTTGACGTCGACTTCTTTCACGTCGGGCGAGCGCTCCTTCAGGAGCACGCGGTGACCACAGTACGGACAGCGGACGCCACCGTACTCGTCGAGTGTTACGTCGCGCTTACAGCGTGAACACTTGTAGCTCATAACTGGGAATGGGGGTTCGAGACTTTACTCCTCGTCTTCGGCGAGGGCGGCGCGGATGGAGCGGCGGACGGTCTTGCCACCGGGCGTCTCGGGCTTGTAGCTCCCGCCGGTGTACTTGTAATCGCAGTAGCTACACTGCCAGATGCCGGTGCCCTGTCGGTCGACCTTGTCCTCGCCGCAGTTCGGACAGGTGTGGTCCTCGTTCATCTCCGACTCGATTTCGGCGACGCGGCGACGCGAGACGCGACCGTAGCGAGCGCCGAATCGGCCGGAGCTCCCGGTCTTTCCGCTCTTGCTAGCCATAGTACTCTTTCGTCGGCCCAGCGGCCACATAAGCCCTTCGAGATACGGTTCGCGAGGCGATTTTTTCACAGCCACAGCCGTTAAACATCTCCGCGGCGAACCCACGCGACGCCATGGACGAAGTACTGGAAGTCGTCGACGTGGTCGCGGACTCCGGCTTCGAAGGTATCGTCGCGTGGTTGCTCCGCCTCGTCGGGTTGGTCGCGATACTCGCGGGGCTGGGACTGTGGCTGTTCACCGAGATAGGACTGCTGGTGTTGCCGGCACTGCTCATCGTCGGCGGTCTCGTGCTGGTGGTCGCGCCGAGCGTCCTCCTGCTGGCCGCCGAGTTCGCGTGAACAGCCACTTGCCGTCCGCGGTCCAACAGCCGAGTCGATGGCTGTGACCGACGGCCTCCGAGCGCGTCTCCGGCACGTCGCACCCGCCACCAGCGGCCGCCTCGACGAATCGGGATTCCTGCTCGCCGGCGGGACGGCCGGCCTGCTGGGCTGGGGCGGGACACAGGTGCTTGCCTGGGTCGCCGTACCCGACAGCGCACTCCTCGCGACGGCGCTGTGGGTCGTCCTCGTCTGTGGCTTCGCCGGCCTCACCGTCCTACACGGTCCCGACGACGTGCGCTTTTCGGACGCCATGTTCGGCTGGGGGACGGTCAACGGGACCGCGACGGCGCTGACCGTGGCCGGTGTCAGCGGTCTGGTCCCGCCCCGGGTCGCGTTCTGGTTCGCGTGGGTCGGGGCGGCCGCGCTCGGGTATCTGTGGACCGGCGGGCTGCTCGTGCGGGCGGGGGCGGCCGAACGGGGCCGGAGCTACCTCGCTTCGGGCGGTGTCGCGCTCGCGGTGCTCGCGCTCGGGGCAGTCGCCTTCGAGACCATCGCGCCGGTGGCGTTCCTCCTGCTCGCAGCGTTACACGCCGTGCCGCTGGTGCTGGACGCGAAAACGGAGTTCTCGCCGGTGGCTCGCGGGGCCGTCGTGGCGCTGGTCGTCGGTGTCATCGTCGGCACGGGGTTGCTGGCCTGAGAGCTATCTGGCGACAGTCGGCAAAACGGATTTATCACAGGCTCGTCTACGCTCCGGGACGGATGCGTCACAGTCAAATCGCGGTGCTCGCCGTCGCGGTGCTCTCCCTGCTGCTGTGTGGCTACTGGCTCTACGGCGGGCGGCCGCTCCAAGCGGGCCTCTCTGTCCTGACCGCGACCCTCGCCCTGCTCACCTTCCGGCGGCTGGAAGACGCGCCGCGTGCAGTCTGACTCACTCGTCCTGTAACTCGGCCTCTATCAGCGCCTCGTTCAGGTCCGCGCGGACGTGCTCGCCGAGTTCGCGGTCGCCCGCCGTCGTCACGACGCGGTTCTCCTGGACGCTGGAGCCGTCCCGGATGAGCACGCGGACGTTCCCGTTGGCGTCGGCGCGGGTGGCCTTCGCCCGGACGCCGGTCGGCGAGGAGGCCCCGCCGGCGTCGATCGGCCCCGGAATCACTTTCTTGACGTGCGGGTGGCCGGCGACGGTGTAGACGACCCGCTGGCCCGCCCGACCGCCGATGAGCGTCGAGTGGCTCCCGCCGAGTTTCGACTCCGGCGGGGCGTCGACCACTTCGAGCGCGGGCTCGCCCTGCCGGTCGATGACCCGACCGACGGGGTCGTCGCCTTTCACCCGGAAGAACTCGTGGTGGAGCTGGCCCCGCACCGCGCTGATAACCTCGTACTCGCCGGTGACGTACACTTCCTCGGGGCGCTTGCGTCGCACCTCGTCGGCGACGAGGCCGGCGAAGTTCCGCAGTTCGACGACGACCAGCTCGTCGCTGCCCTCGCCCTCCGGGGTCGTCGTCACCGCTCGCTCGCCGACGACCGACCCGTCGAGCAGACAGGTGACCGTCGCTCGGTCGCGTTCGAGTTCGAGGACGACGGCGTCGGCGTTGGCAGTGTGACAGACCAGACAGTAGTCGCCCGGTCTATCGAGCGGCGTGGCACACTGCCGACAGTCCATACCGAGTCGTAGGGCGGCTGGCGTGGATAAGCGAGGCGGTTCTCCGTCGGTAACGTTGCGCTTGGATATCGGAACGCGAGCGTGGACAGCCGGAGATCCCTGCTAGCGATTCACAGCGACTCCGCCACAAACAGCCAGTCGCCCCTTTCAGTCCACCCGTAACCGGTTGGCCAGCCGGCATGGGTGGGACTGAAAGGGGCCGCGGTCTCGGCGAAGCACGGCGAAGTAAGCACTGTAGCGAACGCAGTGAGCGAAGCGCGCAGCGAGCCGCGCGAGTCGAGACTGCGGGGGCTTTCTGGCTCTCGCGGACAGTAGCCAAGAGAGCGCTCTCGAAAACGGCTTCGGATTATGCCGCAGGGTCGTTCTTGCGGAACTCCCGCAGCAGGACGGTGGCGTAGCTCCCTTTCGGCAGTGCGAAGTCGAACGTCAGGTCGTCGCCGTCACGCGAGACACCCAGCTCCGTCCGGACCTGTATCGCCCGCCGCGTGCCCTCGCTGTCGAACTCGCCCGGCAGCGCGAAGTCGCCGGGTTCCAGCCCCACGTCCGCCAGGACCTCGCGCGCTATCTCGCCCGGCTCGCCGTCGGCCAGCTCCGTCCCCGTCCCGACCAGCGGCGCAGTGACGAACGCGCGACCGCGCTCGCAGTGGCGCTCGACCGTCGGCAGCCGCTTCCCGGTGACCCGCTGGATGCGGTCGGTGTCGGGCAGTGGGAGGTCGCCGGGAGCGTCCGAGTCGGCAAAGCAGACCACGTCACCCTCGACCGGCCGGTCGAAGGGCAGGCCTCGCTCCAGCCGTTCCGAGAGAATCCGGTTGAAGACGTACGACTGGCCGGCGTTGACAAAGAGCGTCTGGAGGTTCGTCGGGAGCGTCTCGACGGCCTCGCGGAAGTCTTCGGGCGTCAGGCCGCTGTCTCGCGGACCCCGTTCGCTCGACTGGTTCGAGGCGCTTCGCGCCTCGCTGTTTTCGACCAGTTTGTGACACATCGACCGCTCGAACCCGAGCGCCCGCGGGAGGCGGTCGAGCGCGCCCGCCCAGTCCTCGGTCTCGTCGACGTACGCGCGGGCGGCCTGTGTGTCCTCGGGCTCGCGCTCGTGTGGGTTCCCCACGTAGGCGAGGACGGCCTCTTTCCACTGCTCGCGGACGATAGCGAGGCCGACCTCGTGGGTGACCGGCCGGCGCGAGCCAAAGCGCTGCTGGCCGAAGTAGTTCGGGACGGCGACCGTCGCCCCGCCGTCCGCCGAGTCGTCGGCGCTCTCCTCGCCGGCAAACTCCCGCAGGTCCGCGACCACTGACGCCGCGTTCTCGGGCGCGTCGGTGTCCCGAACGACGATTTCGAAGCCGTTGCCGGCCAGGTCCCCGAACAGAATCGGGCGACCGGCGCGGCCGACGACCTCGATGTCGGCGCCGTCGAGGTCGGGGAGGGCCGCCGGCTCGATGCCTTTCACCGAGAACAGCTGGCGGGTGACCGCTCGCTTGTCCTTCGTCCCGGCCCAGGAGACCCGCTCGCGGGAGACGCCGAGTCGGTCCGAGAGGGCGCTGGCGAAGTCGTTCGTGTCCCAGTTGCGGAGTTCGACCCGGCAGACGAGGTGGGGGTAGCCGCCGGTGTCGGCGTCGACCGGCGCGGTGTCGAACGACTCCAGTTCGGTGACCCGGAAGTCCTCGGGGCTCGCCCGGAGGTGCCCGCCCACGCCGTCGGCGTCGCTGACGTAGTACTCCATGCCGACCGTTCGCTCGATGGGATGGCCCTCGCGCATTGTCCGAATGTTCGCCGGGCCGGCTTTAGCGTTGGCGTTCGGTCCTCGCCACCGACGCAGCGGGCCCACGTTTTATGTAATACCCTACAGATAGTCGACACGAAAGCGCCCGTACCCCTGCCCGCGTTCCGCTTGCCCTCCACTCGGCGACCCCGTCCGCGCAGCTTCGCCGCTGTGGCTCGCCCGAACATGTGGTGAGACGGGCTGAATACTCTCAGGACAGATGAGCGAAGACGGCTCCCCCACCGACACCCCGAACCGAACGGCGACCGACACACAGCCCCAGGAGCAGGCCCGTCTCTCCACGGCGCTCGCGGGGATACCCACGGTGACCCAGCTCACCGTCGTGGTGGCGCTGCTCGCGTTGCCGGTGCTGGTGGCACTCGTCGACGCGCTGGGGCTGACGCCCGGGCCGTTGGCCGAGGTGGCGCTCCAGTGGGCCGTCGCGCTCGCTGTCCTCGGTGTCGTCGTCAGCGTCGAAGACCGGCCCCTCGCCTCGGTCGGCGTCCGCCGGCCGGCGTGGCGGGACCTCGCCTATCTCGTCGGGACGGCCGCCGTCGTCATGGCCGTCTTCATCGTCGGGCCGACGGTGCTGGCGGCGGTCGGACTACCCGTCGCGGACGGCCTCGGAAGTCTGGAGTCCACCCCCGGCATCGGGGTCGCCCTCCTGAGCGCGGTGACGACCGGCGTCGTCGAGGAGATACTCTATCGGGGCTACCCGCTCGAACGGCTGCTAGAGTACACCGACAGCGCCGCGGTCGCCGGGAGCCTCACGGTCGCGGTCTTCACGCTCGCCCATCTCGTGACCTGGCCGGTCGGCTCCGTACTCCTCGTCGCGGCGGTGTCGGTCGTGCTGACGGCTGTCTACCTCCGGCGGCGGACGCTTTTCCCGGTGGTCGGGGCCCACGTCGGTATCTGGGTCCTCGCCGTACTGGGACAGTACTACGGCTGACGGGTCGGCCGGCTCACTCGTACGGGTCGAACTCCCGGCCGAAGACGGCGAAGTAGACGACGCCGAGGACACCGACGGCGGTCGCCACGGCGAAGGCCAGCTGTGGGCCGCCCTGGAGCGTCACACTCCCGACATCGAGCGCCCAGTCGGCGCCGTAGAGCCAGCCGCCCAGCGCGGCGCTCGGGATGACGAGCGTGTTCCTGACGAGGTAGTAGCTCCCGGTGACGCGGCCGCCGGAGTCGCGCTCGGCGGGGCCGACGATGAGCGCCTTGTGGGCCGGCAGGCCGGCAAAGCGCAGGCCCGAATAGGCAAAGAGCAGCACTAGCACCCACTGGTTCGCCGGCGCGAAGATGAGCAGCAGCGGGAACAGGGCGTACACCGAAAAGCCCAGCGCGACGGCGGGCTTGAGGCCGGCGTACTCCGCGAGCTTCGAGACGGGCGCCATCGAGAGGATGGCGACCACCATCTCCACGCCGAGGAGGACGCCGAAGAAGGCGTCCGGTCGCAGGGAGAGGCCGAAGCCGGTGAACCCCACCGAGAGGAAGTCAGTGACCACGATGACGAAGAAGACGTACACCATCCCGTTGGCGAAGCGGACGAGCGTGTCCGCGACCAGCAGCGGGCGAAGGGGGGCGGGGAGTTCACGCAGGTCGGTGACGACCTGTCCCACGCCTTCGAAGGACTTCCCGAGCGTGTCCTCGCTCGCGTCGTAGAGGAAATGCTGGGCCACGGTCGCCACCGCGCCGAAGCCGATGGCCACGAGCAACACGGCCTGAAAGCCGCCGACGAAGGAGGCCGTCGCGGCGAGCAGTCCCGCCGCCAGCAGCGGGCCGACGAGAAACCCCAGCCGGCGAAAGACTTCGGTACTGGCAAACCCCATCGCCAGGCGCTCGGGCGGGACGGCCTGTTTCACGATGGCGAAGGTCGCGCCCAGCCCGAAGGATTTCCACGCCTGTGCCAGGAAGAGGCCGACGAAGACGAACGTCCAGGCGGGCAGGGTCAGCGGCCCCACAGTGAGCGAGCCGACGGCGGCGGCGAGATACCAGACGCCAAAGCCCAGCGTGGCGAGCACGCCGAAAGCGGTCAGCGCGAACCGGGAGCCGAGTCGGTCCGAGACGGCGCCGCCGGGGTAGGGGTAGACGGCGCTGATGAGGTTCCCGACGCTACCGTACAGCCCGATGACGCCGGCGCTCGCTCCCAGCACGCGCATGTACTCCGGCAGGTAGCGGCTCGTCATCTGGAAGGAGAGGGAGAACGCGAGCATCGACAGCGAGAGGACCAGCACGTCCCGTTCCAGCGCGAAGAACTGCCGGAACGAGTCGAGCGGGTCGACCGCCTCGTCGGCGCTGTCGGCTGCCATTACCGGAGGGAGTGCTCCCTCGCATTTATATCCATCAATGACGCCGCTCACACAGCTATAGAGGGCTATTGCGGGGTACCGAGTGGCCGGTAGGCGGACGATAACGAGGACGGCTCCGGAGCGACTGCCGGACAGGTGTCGTCACGTGGTCGAACACGACGGAACACAGTACGGCGAGGGCGGACCGACCGACTGGTGGCAACGCACCGAAGTCGAAATAGAGGAGTGTAGCGGTCTCACGGTCGCGCACCTCCCGGAGACCGACGACGCGTGGATATCCGGCTGGGTCGAGGTGCCGCGATGACCTACTCCGCCGACTCGTAGTCGTCGAAGCGGTCGATGTCGACGCCGTCGGCGGTGATTTCCGCCAAGACGATACCGTTGCCGGAGCCGGTGTCGCGCTCGGCGGCCGCGTTGACCGCGCGGATAGCCAGCGCGCGGGCGTCCTCGATGCTCATCTCTGGGTCGTAGTTGCCCTCGATGGTCCCGGTGGCGACCATCGTCCCGGAGCCGGTGACGGTGTAGTCGTCCTGCAGGACGCCGCCGGCCGGGTCGACGCTGTAGACGTGGCTGCCCTCGTCGTCCACCCCGCCGATGATGGGGTTGATGGCGAAGAAGGGACCACCGCGGGCGAAGTTACCCGCGAGCGTCGCCAGCGCGTGGATGCTGAGCGGTTCGTCGCGGCGGACCTCGTAGAGGTTCGCCTCGGAACGCAGCGAGCGGATGAACGACTGGGCGCCGCCGACGCTACCGACCAGCGTCATGGCCGCAGTCGGGTGAATCTGCTCGACCTTCTGGACATTTTTGTTCGAGACGAAACGGCCGCCCAGCGAGGCGCGGCGGTCCGTCGCGATGACGACGCCGTCCTCGGTGGAGAGGCCGACGGTCGTCGTTCCGGTCTTGGTGACGTTCTCCTCGTCGCGACCGCCGTCGTCCGAGGGGATCGTACCGACGTCCGGCTCGTAGGCGTCAGTGAGTCGGTTTTCGGGGTCGTACATCACTCCTCACCTCCGATGTCGAACTCGGCGAGCCGCTCGGCGATTTCCTCCTCCGTGACCTTGCTGAACTGTTCGCTCTCGACGTCGATGGTGGCGATGTCGACGCCCGTCGCGTCGAGGCCCTCGTCGTTGACCGACGCCAGCGCGCGGAGCGCGAGTTCGAGGCCGCCTTCGAGGTCCATCTCCTCTGTGTACTCCTCTTCGAGGTAGTTCTGTATCTCCTCGCGGGAGCCGCCGATAGCGACGGCCTGCCACTCGTAGGGCGTCCCCGACGGGTCCGTCTCGAAGAGGCGGGGTTCGCCGTCCTCGATACCGGCGACCAGCAGCGCGACACCGAACGGGCGTGCGCCGCCGGTCTGGGTGTACTGCTGGATGTAGTCGGTGACCTCCTTGGTCAGCGACTCGACGCTCGCGGGCTCGTCGTAGCGCAGGCGGTTGACCTGGGCCTGGCGACGCGCCACGTCGATGAGCTGTCGGGCGTCGGCGACGTGACCGGCGCTCGCGACGCCGACGTGGTCGTCTATCTCGTGTATCTTCTCGATGCTGTCCCGTTCGATGAGCGGGGAGCGCGCGTGGCGGTCCGCCGCCAGCACCACGCCGTCGGCGGTCCGCACACCGACACTCGCGGTGCCGCGTTTGACTGCCTCGCGCGCGTACTCGACCTGATAGAGGCGTCCGTCCGGGGAGAAGATGGTTATCCCGCGGTCGTAGGCCTGCTGTTCGTTTCCTTGCATTGTAGGTGCTCTCTGGTGTTCACCTGAGGTTAGTGTCTCTAGTATATAACCACAT
This sequence comes from Halomicroarcula saliterrae, assembly GCF_031624395.1. NCBI lineage: Archaea > Methanobacteriati > Methanobacteriota > Halobacteria > Halobacteriales > Haloarculaceae > Haloarcula > Haloarcula saliterrae. Next base: position 33,774 of record NZ_JAMQON010000001.1, on the reverse strand, counting down.
CGGCCATCTCGGTGCCCTCAGTACAGCGAGAGGTCGCCAGTGATCCGGTCGACCACGTCCTCCTCGCCCGGCCCCACCGCGAGTGCGGTGACAGTGCCGGGCTCCAGTTGGGTGTGGCCGGCGTCCCTGACGACGGCATGTGGCAGACCAGCTCGCTCGGCCGCGTCGGCGAGCTCGAACAGTTCGGACTCGCCGGTCGCTTTGAGGACGACCTTCTTCTGGCCCGAGCCCTTCCAGGCTTTGCGGACCTGCCGACCGGTGTCCTCGTAGGCCGACAGCGAGGCGTGGGCGACCTGGGCGGCGAGTTTCCCCTCGCCCATCCCGATGTCGGCCCGCGCGACGATGGCCTGCTTCATACCTCGATATAGCGACCCGTACATAAACCCCCGTCGGAGTCCCGCCGCGGTTGCACGTACCACAGGGCACTTACGCCCTGGGTGAGCAATCAGTGGGGCTGCTCGGGACTCAGACGACCTGGCCGTCGGCCTCGGTCAGCGTCTCGCCGTCGTGGATGACCTCGACGGTGAACTCCGACCCCTCGTCGTTGTTGGACATATCGACCGTCGCCGAGAACTCCCCGCCGTCCTGGACGGTCGTCTCTGGCAGCTTGACGAAGGGGTCACTCGCCGTCTCGCTGTCGAGCTGGATTTCGAGGCCCGTACCGGGGTCCAGATTGGAGGTCCCCCGAATCTGCTGCTCGGAGGCGTTATCGAGCGTGAGGGCGTCGCCCTCGTACTGCAACTGAGCGCTTGGGGACTCGCCGTCGGTCGGCGTCCCGCCATCGGCAGTGGAACTCGATGTGGCTGTACTCGTCGAATCGTTCGTCTCGCCCTCTTGACCGGTCAGTTGGCTACAGCCGGCTGCGCCGACGGTGAGGAGGGCGGCGGACGCGGAGACGTATTCTCGTCGTCGCATCGTTGCGGTAATTATCGGGTTGAACTAAATACTTTCTGTCAGAACCTCAGTCACCGCAGCGGAGACGGACGTCGACAGTCCACGACCCCGGAGGGACGAGCCCAGCGGGTTCCAGTTCGGACGCGACGACAGCGAGAGAACCCAAGTACTCACGCCGGGTCCTGCGCCGGGGTCACAGGCCGCCGCCGAGACACGATACTTTAGGTGCCCCACACCGGTAAGTCGGGTAATGATACTCTCGGACGCCGATATCCTGCGCCGTCTGGAGGACGGCGACCTCGTCGTCGAACCGCTCGACGACCCAGACATACAGATACAGCCCGCCAGCGTGGACCTGCGGCTCGGCCGCGAGTTCCTGGAGTTCCAGCACGCCAACATCCCCTGTATCCACCCGAACACCGAGAACGAGGTCGACGAGTACGTCGACCTGACCGAGGTCGACGAGGGCGGCGAGTACATCCTGCATCCCGGCGACTTCGTGCTCGGCACGACCCACGAGCGCGTCGAGATTCCCGACGACCTCATCGCCCACGTCGAGGGCCGCTCGTCGCTGGGCCGGCTGGCCATCGTGGTCCACGCGACCGCTGGACTGTGCGACCCCGGCTACAAGGGCCAGATAACCCTCGAACTGTCGAATCTCGGCACCGCACCCGTGGCGCTCACGCCGGGCATGCGCATCTCACAGCTCACCTTCACCGAGCTGAAGACCCCTGCCGACCGCCCCTACGGCGCCGAGCGCGGCTCGAAGTACCAGGACCAGTCCGGGCCCCAAGCGAGCAAGATACAGGGGGATCGCGAGTTCGGAGGCGATCAGTGATGACCGACGCCGGCGGCGTCGTGTCCGCGTCTCGGCTGCGAGCGAGTGAGTTCGGAGGCGATCAGTGATGACCGCTGTGCGTGTCATCACGGTATCGGTGAGAAACTCGGTGGAGTTCGGAGGCGATCAGTAAGATGCGCTTCATCGAGGAGATCGTCGTCGACGAGTTCCTCCCGACCTTTCGCTCGATGCTGGCCGAGGAGCTCCGGGAGCACGGCCTCACCCAGTCGGCGGTCGCCGACCTGCTGGGCATCAGCCAGAGCGCCGTCTCGAAGTACGTCCACGGCGAGGTAGAGCGCAACGAACAGCTACTGAACCACCGCGGGCTGAGCGAACTCGTCGACCGTGTCGCCGAGGGGCTGGCGAGCGGCGAGATGAGCTCCGTGCAGGCGCTCGTCGAGACGGAAGTGTTGATCCGCGAGCTCGAACAGGGCGGGGTGCTCGCCATGCTCCACGAGGACGCCGTACCGGGGCTGGCCGACTACGACAGCGAGTTCGCCGTCCACGACCCGGACTCCCAGCTCCGGGCCGCCGAGCGGACGCTGTCGTCGGTCCGGCGGGGGCTCCGGGTGCTCGAAAACACCAGCGGCTTCGCGACGCTCATCCCGGCGGTCGGGTCGAACCTCGTGCAGGCGCTCCCCGAAGGGGACGGTATCGACGACGTGGCCGCCGTTCCGGGCCGGATTCTCGACGTGAAGGGACGGGCGACGATTCCCGCCGACCCGGAGTTCGGCGTGAGCGAGCACGTCGCGTCGGTGGTGCTCGCCGCCCGCGCGGCCGGCAGTGGGGCGCGGGCCGGGCTGAACGTCCGCTACGACGAGTCAGTCGTCACGGCGCTGGAGTCGGCGGGCCACACCGCCGTCGAGTTCGACGCCGAGGCGTCCATCGAGCCGGGCATCGCCGAAGCGCTCGCCGACGGCGACGCCGACGTCATCTACCAGACCGGGGGGATGGGCGTCGAACCGGTCGTCTATCTGCTCGGTCCCGACGCGGTAACGGTCGCCGAATGGGCCCGCGATATCCTGTGAGCGGACAGTTCTACGAGCGGTGGGCGTCGCTGTACGACCGCGTGGCCAGAGTCCCCCTCCTGCGGTCCTGGCGGGCGGGCGCCGTCGACGCGCTGGACCTCGCCCCGGGCGACACCGCCGTCGAGATGGGGTGTGGGACGGGCGCGAACGTCCCCGAACTCCGCGAGCGGGTCGGGCCCTCGGGACGCGTGGTCGGGCTGGACATCACCCGCGAGATGCTCCGTGCGGCGCGGCGACACGCCGAGCGAACCGGCCCCGGCGTCGACTATCTCCGGGCCGACGCGACCCGGCCGCCGGTACGGGGTGTCGACGCCGTCCTCGGGAGCTTCGTGGCCGGCGTCTTCCCCGACCCGGCGGCGGCCGTTGATTCGTGGTGTGACTGCGTGGTGCCGGGGGGGCGGGTGGCGCTGCTGAACTTCCAGCGCAGCGGCCGCCCGGTCGCGGCGCCGCTGGACCTCGCCTTCGAGGGGTTCGTCCGGCTCTCGGCGCCGGGAACACGCCTCTCGACGCGGTCACACGCCGACAGCTTCGAGCAGCGAGTCGCTGCCGCGCGGCGACGGCTCACCGAGCGGACGGTCGACCGCCGCTACGAGACGTTCGGCGGCGGGTATCTCGGGCTGGTGTCGGGCACCGTGCCAGCCACTGACGGATAGCAACAATTTTGTAGCCCCTGTAGGTCGGAATTTACATGTCGAGAGACAGGGTGGGACCGACCGTCGCGGTCGCTGCTCTCCTCGTACTCGCGGGGTGTGCCGGCGTTCCGCTGGGGGGGTCGGGCGACACGACAGCATCGCCGACCGGGGCCGACGACCCGGGGACCCCTGACGGCTCACCGTCGGCGCCGGTCGAGAACACCGTCGCCGTCGAGAACGGGACGTTACCGGTGAACGCGACGCTGACCTACGCCCGCGTGCAGGCGCTGATGGGGAGCGATACCGACCCCTGGCCGGTCCGGGTGCGGAACCTGAGCGAGTGGCGCGCGAGCGTACAGCGGGTGGGCGCCTCGCCGCTGAACCGGGCGCTCGGCTTCGAGAACGTCTCGACGGACTGGAGCGAGCCGACCGGCGTCACCGTGAACGGGGCGGTGTACGTCCACCCCGGTGACGGGTCGCCCGAAAAGACCGAGCGCGTCCTCGCCCACGAGTTCGCCCACCTCGTCCAGTACCGGACGACGATGCTACCGTGGCAGGGCCGGCTCTCCCAGCCGCGGCCGACGACCGACTGGCGCAACACCCGGCGCGCGCTGAGCGAGGGCGGCGCGGTGTTCGTCGCGGACGCCTACGCCGACCGGTATCTCGGCGTGCAGAGCAACTCCGCGTACGCCCGCGGGCTCTACCGCAACGGCTCCGCGACCTACCGGTCGGCGCTGGCGCCGTACGTGTTCGGGAGCCAGTACGTCGCCCATCGCATCGACGACCCGGCGAATCTCTCCGCGGCCTACGAGACGTATCCGCGAACGACCGAGCAGGTCGTTCACAACGAGACGCCGGCCGAGGAACCGCCGGCGAACCTGTCGGTGCGGGCGAGCGGGAGTGACAGCTGGACGTATCTGGGTAACAACACCCTCGGCGAGCTGGCCACGCGCGCCGCGCTCGACACCGAACTCGACCGCGAGCGGGCGGCCGCCGCGGCGAGTGGGTGGGGCGACGACCGGCTGACCATCTTCCGGAACGCGACCGACGAGAGCCGCTACGGCTGGGTGTGGGTCATGCGCTGGGACAACGAGAGCGAGACCGACGAACTCCGGGCGGCGCTGCTCGATTACACGTACGTTCGGGGACAGAACAGCGACGCGGCGTTTGGCTACCGAAAGCTCGACGACACGACCGTCGCGGTCGTGTTCGGTGACCCCGGATTCACCGCCCGCGCCGACGTACGGGCCACGGACGACGACGTGAGCGTCAGCGTCGACGAGTCCTGAGACTGTCTCAACTCGTTCCGCGTTCGGTCGGCGCCAGCAGCGGGTGGTCGCCGAGGCCGGCGTCCGGTCCCCTGGCCCCGGCCTCCAGCGCGTTCAGAAACTCCGGAACGGTCCAGGTCGTCGTCCCGTCAGTACAGGGGTAGACGCCGACCAGTTCGCCGTCCTCGTAGGCGGCCGCCAGCAACATCGGCGTCGTCAGCACGTCCTCGCTGTCACCGACCAGCATCGACGCCGTGCGCGTCTCGAACGGCGGGCGCAGGCTCAGCCCGCGGTCGGCGGCCCAGTCCTCGAAGCGCTCGATGGTGTCGAGTAGCTCCGCCTGTCTGTTCGCCCCGGTGAGCACGAGCTCCTCCGGCCAGGTCGTCACCGAGAAATCAGCGAGGGACCCCGACGCCCGGAGACCGCTCAGGCGGTCGATGACCGTCGTCCGGGGCCCACACACCGGCCGTCTGACCCAGAGGTCGACCTCCAGGGCGCCGCCGGGAGCGTCGCTTTCGTCCGTCTGTCCCGTTTCCTTCGACATAGTGTGATAATCACTAGCTAAAGCCGGTGCGAAACTGAAAACCCTATGTATTAACGTAATATAACTGTTTCAACAGGAATAATGGCATCCGGGGCCGACTCGCTCGTCTCGCGGGTCGTTCCACTCTCCGCTCGACTGCACCGAGGGTCCCACTCCGGTCGAAACCCCGCTAGTCGTCCGCGGGCGCGGGCCCACTCGTCGACAGCGTCACGTCGGGCGCGTCCACCTGCAACTCGTCCAGAGCGGCCTGTGCGGCCTTCTTCCCGGAGACGAGCATGGCGCCGAAGGTCGGGCCCATCCGCGGGAGGCCGTGGGTCGTCGCCGTCGCCATCCCCGTGGCGATGAGTCCGTCGTGGACCTTCCCGGTGTGTTCGACGACGGCGTCCTCGCTCTCGCCGACCCACATCGAGTCGTGGCCCGGCGAGTCGTGGCCCGGCGCGCCGTAGGTGTCGCCGCCGGTCTGGTCCATCCCGGTGTCGCCCGCCTCGGGGCCCTCGCCTTCGAGGACGCCGCGCTCGTCGAGCTTCTTGACCGCCATCGCGTCGTGGCCCGTCGCGTCGATGACGATGTCGGACTCCACGGCGATCGGATCGACGCAGGTTATCTCGCGGGGCAGCGCGTGAACCGGCGTCCAGTTCATCACGATGCCGCCGACGCGGTGGTCCTCGCGGATGACGATGTCCGTAAACTCCGTCATGTTCTGCATCTTCGCGCCCGCGTCGCAGGCGGCCTTGATGAGCCCCGAACAGGCCTCGGGCCCGTTGGCGACGTAGAGACCCTCGCTCTCGTCGGACTGGAGGTAATCGACGTCGAGGTCCTCCAGAATCTCCTGGGCCGGGTCGCGCACGGTGACCTTGTTCATCAGGAAGCCGCCGAGCCAGAAGCCCCCGCCGAGATAGTTGTTCTTCTCGACGACCATGACCTCGACGCCGCGCTCGGAGAGTTCCTTCGCGGCCATCAGCCCCGAGGGGCCGCCGCCGATGATGATGACCTCGGTCTCCGAGAAGTCCATGAACTCCTCGGACCACTCCTTGCCTATCGCTCGGGTCACTTCCGCCTCGCCGACGTCGCTGAACTGGTCGAAATCTCGCATACCACCTAGTGATATTCTAGAGTGGTAAATAGTCGTTTTGGTGTGGTGACTACGAATCTACGGAACAGTCTCCGGCACTGTCGACGCCGGGACCACGGGTGAAGAGGGCAAAGAGAAGCGTTCGAGCCGATTTAGACCGGTTCAGCGACGATATCGTACTTCGCTAACGGCGGGATGACCGTGTTAAACACTATTTCGATTGTTTTGCCGCGGCCAACACTGTCCAGTTTGTTCGGTGGTTCTCTCGGGTTGTATCCTTGCGTATCCTGATACTCGAACCTGAACTCGATTTCGCCGCTGCCACCCGTGTTCTCGAACACGGCACCGTGTGACGCCGGCCACAAGGCAAAGCCGTAGTCGAACGAATCCGACTCCATAAGTGGATGGTCGTCCCCCGTGACCGCTATGTCCCGCCGTTCTCCGCCGGCAAAATAGCGCGCTTTCGCCGACTCGAAATGTCGGTCCTGGTACTCACCGTTCAGGTACGTCGCGGCTGCGCCTGGCCTCGGTGTATCAGGGGACCGGTAATACCACAGTTCGACGGCTATCTCTCCGCCGTCTCTCGTGTTCTGTATCGTCGCTACGTACTCTTCACCATCGGCGTCCTGGGAGACCATACGCGGGTCGGGAACGACGAAATTCTGAAACTCCATGACAGGAGTCGCCGAGTCGCTACATCCCGCTATCCCACTGATGCCAGCGGTCGTCCCACCGACAATGAACTCCCGGCGTTTCATGGAAGGGGCACTCGACTGCATGTGTCGGTCACTGCAGACAAAAATCATCCGGTGAGAGGTGCAAATAACCGCCGGGCTGCGTCGTGGCCCCCGATTTTCTATGCCCAGGCGTGCAGGCCGCCCTCGGTGAGCACGTCGGCGCCGCCGTCGGGCTGGCAGACGGCCCACCGCGAGCGGTCCGCGCCGTCGGGGAGAAGATGTTCCGGGACGAGCGGCATCGGGACCGGGGCGTACCCGCCGCGACGCATCGCCGTCGGCCCGGGGAACCGGTCGACGACCTCGCCGCTCTCGGTCACCTCGAAGCGGCCGTCGTCGGCCCGGCGATAGGCGTACTGGAACGCGTGGCGACCGGCGGCGGCCAGCGCGTCGACGTGCTCGAAGACCGCCACGATTTCGGTGCCGACGCTCAGTTCGAGCCGGGGCCGCTCCTCGTCGACGCGGACCTCGCGCCACTGGAGGTCCGAGGCCGGCGCGCGGGCACAGGCGTAGCTGCCGTCCGAGAGCGGCACCCGGTCGGGCCCCTTGTAGAACTGCCGGCCGTCCGGGCCGTCGGCGGCGACACAGGCCGGCTCGCCGAGCACCGTGGCGGCGACCTGCGTGAGCGTCGTCCCTGTGTCCTCGGTCGAGGGGACGACGAAGAGGCAGTCGCGGTCCGCCCGCAACGCGTCGGCAAAGCGCGGGACGAGCCCGGAAGGGCCGATGTCGGCCTCGGTCAGTGGCTCGATGGCGACCGGGCGAGGGCGTTCGGGCGCGACGAGCCCCACGGCGTCGTCGGTCGGTTCGGCGAGCGCGGGCGGGCCGTCGAGGCTCCGGTCGGGTCGGACCGTCACGTCGTAGCCGGCCCGCTCGCACAGCCCGACGGCGTGGTCACGAACCGAGGGATAGACGGGCATTCGTCCGAACTGAGGGGCCGAGACGCAATGAAGGCACCCCACGGCGGACACGACGGCGTGGTCAGCGGCTCGGCCGCGCGAGGACGGCGTAGAACGGGTCGGCGCCCGGCCGCTCCCGGACCACGTCGACGACGGCCAGCCCCGCGGCGCGACAGTAGGACTCGACCAGTTCGGCCCGCTCGTCCATCGACGCCGCGCGCCACGCGCGGACCGCTTTCGTCGGGAACATACGATTCGTAAACGTCACCGCGAGGACCCCCTCGGGTGCGAGGACGCGGGCGAACTCGGTGAACACCGCCTCGGGATACTGGAGATACTGGACCGACAGCGCACACAGCACCGCGTCGACGCTGTCGTCGGCCAGCGGGAGCGACTGGTCGGCGTTGAAGTCCTGAACGAACCACTCGGTCAGCGCGTCGTTCTCGGCCAGTTCCGCTTCGTTGAGGCCGTGACCGACGACGCGGGCGAAGGGGTAGTCGGGGAGATGTGACACCCAGCTGCTCATCGCGTCGAGGACGCGGTCGCCGGGCGCAAGCACGTCCGCGTACAGTTCGGTCAGCCGCGCGAGGAAGGCGTCGTCGGCGTGCGTGACGAACCGGGGGCTGTCGTAAAACGCGTCGTCGTCGCCCGAGTCGAGCTTCGAGCGCTCGCGCTCCGAGAGGACCATACCCGAGGCCAGGGGCGCCACGGACAAGAGCGAGTCGGCGCCCGGGGTTACCAATCGGAGCCAGCTGGCCCCCGCTGGCCATGCGGACGGATAACTATCTCGAACGTAGACATTTACAGCGCCGCTCGGTACTGCGACGACACGGATGCTCATCAGACACCTCCTCAACGGCGCGCTCTCGTTCGCCATCAGCGTCACGGTGGTACTCACACTGGCGGGGAACGGCGGGGGTGAGCCAAGCGGTGCAGGGCAACCGTCGTCGGACGACTCCGACCCCACGTGGGACCGGACGGATATGGTGGTGACGGCCGGCATCTCGGCGTTTCTCTCCGGGGTCTGTGCCAGCTACTTCGGGTCGAGCCGGCGGAAGTATCTATAGGGTCCGGGGCCTACTGTGCGAGTATGGGTCAGTGGAAGAAACACTTCGTCAACGGTGTCGTCTCGCTCGTACTCAGCGTCGCTATCACGGTCTGGCTCGCCGACGACGACGACGGTCCGTGGGACCTGTCGGACATGGCCCTGACCGCCGGCATCTCCGGGTTCTTCTCGGGGCTGTTCACCAGCTACTTCGCCAAGTAGGGCACATCACTGGCTCCCGAGCGGTAGTGACAGTCGAGCGCGGTTACACAGCCGACCGTCGTGGGGTTGGGTGGCTGTTCAACGGCTACTGTACGAGCTCCGTTCGTCCTCGGCGTAGCGCTCCTTTTCGGCCCAGTCCTCGATACTGGAGCGGGTCTCCCACACCGCCGTTTCGAGATGCTCCTGCCGTATCTCGGAATCGGCCCGGAGGGCCTGCCGGGCTGCGTCCTCGGCCAGCAACTCGATGTCGCTCGCCGCGTAGCCGGCGGTCGGTTCGACGACGGCGTCCCAGTCGACCGCGTCGGCCACCGGGCGGTCCCGGAGGTGAATCTTGAGAATCGCCTCGCGGGCCCGGGCGTCGGGCGGTGGCACCTCGACGCGTTCGTCGAACCGGCCCGAGCGCCGTAAGGCGCTGTCGACGTCCTCGACGAAGTTGGTCGCGCCGACGGTGACCACGTCGTGTTCGGCGGCCCCCTCGACCTCGGTGAGGAGCTGGTTGACCAGCTGTTGCTGATTGTCGCTGGTCGACCCGCGACGCGAGCCCGCGACGCCGTCTATCTCGTCGATAAAGAGGATACAGGGGGCGTTCGCCCGGGCTATCTCGAACAGGTCGGCGACGTTGCTCGCGGGCTCGCCCATCCACTTGCTGGAGAGGTCCGCCGGCGTCACTTCGATGAAGCTGTGGCCCAACTCCCCCGCGAGCGCGCCGGCCAGATGGGTCTTCCCACAGCCCGGCGGCCCGTAGAGCAGCAGCCCCGAGAGCACGTCGATGCCGTACTCGTCGTAGGCCTCGCTGTTCTGGACCGGGTCGATGACGGTGTTTTGCAACCGCTCTTTCAGCTCTTCCATCCCGCCGACGGAGGTGAAATCCCGGCCCGGCTCGGGCTCCACGAGGTTCGTCGCCTGCAGGTCGACGCCGTTGGGCTGGACCACCCCGCCCTCGGCGGCGTCCGCGGGGTCTATCCAGTCCGGGATGCTCGTCGCGGAGTCGTCGGCCGCCGCCTGCAGGTGGCCGGCCCCGATGGGCGCGTCTTCCCGGAGCGCCTGTCGGGCCGCGTTCTCCGCCAGCAGTTCGAGGTCACTGGCCGCATAGCCCGCCGTCGCCTCGACGATGGGGCCGAGGTCCAGGTCCTCGGCGGTCGGCCGACCGGCCAGATGGAGGTCGAGAATCGCCCGGCGGGCCGCGGCGTCGGGCGGTGGCACCTCGACGCGTTCGTCGAACCGACCCGACCGGCGGATGGCCCCGTCCACGTCGTCGACGAGGTTCGTCGCGCCCACCACGACGACGTCCTCCTCGGCGATGCCCTCCAGTTCGGTCAGCAGCTGGTTGACCAGTTGCTGCTCGCTGGAGTTCATGTTCGAGTCGCCGTCCCGGTCGCCGGCGATACCGTCTATCTCGTCGATGAAGAGGACACAGGGCGCGTTGGCCCGGGCGACGGCGAACAGCTCCTCGACTTTCTGGGCCGGTTCGCCCATGTACTTGCTCGTCACGTCGGCGGGGCTCACCTCGATGAAGGCGTGGTCTACCTCGCCGGCCAGCGCGCCGGCGACGTGAGTCTTCCCACAGCCGGGCGGGCCGTGGAGCAAGACGCCGTTGACGACGCCGATGCCGTACTCCTCGAAGGCCTCGGGGTCCGCCAGCGGCCGGACCACCTTGTGGTTGAGCGTCTCCAGTAGCTCGCTCATCCCGCCCACGTCGGCGAAGCTCCGGTCGGGGTCCGGGTCGACGACGCTCTCGGCCTGCATCTCGACGCCGTCGGGCTGGACGACCTCCGGTTCGTCGTCGCTCGGGCGCTCGCGGTTGACGGTCGGGGCGCCCTCGGATTCGGTCGGTGTCGGCCCGCCGTCGTCGCGGGAGCCGTCGGCTTCCTCGCGGGAGCGGCCCACCCGTTCCCGAATCGCGCGTTCGACGCGGTCGGGGTCGGCCTCGTAGCTGTAGGTGGCCAGCCGCCGGGGCTGTTCGCTGATGAACGCAGAGAGCCAGCCGTGCTGGCGCATCGCTTCCGCCGACGCGTCCGGGTCGCGAAAGGCCACCAGCGCGATGTCTTCCGAGTGTGGCGAGTGGAACTCCGCGAGCCAGAACGGGAGGTAACAGCGCTCGACCTCGGTGACAGTGTCGAACCCGTCGGGGTCGAAATCGCCCGGCAGCCCGTAGGACTCCCGGAGCTTCCGGAGGAAGACGTTCGCCGTGCCGTTCTGTTGCTCGCGGTACTCCTCGATGCGACGGGGGAGCAGCGACTCGGCCTCGCCGGTGGGGACCTGGAACTGCATGAGGACGGAGCGGCCGAGCTGTGGCGTGTCGACGCCGAAGTCGTAGTCGTTGGTCGCCCGGCGGACCAGTTCGGCGGTGCCGTCGGTGTACTGGGCTAACGCAGCGTCGTTGTCGGCCCACAGCCCGTCCAGTAGCGCCGTCGCCGTCTGCTCCTCAGTCCCGAACAGCTTCCCCTCGCCGGTCTCGTAGCGGTACGTGACGCGGAAGACGGGGTAAAACACCCGGTGGAGCCGTTCGAGCCGTTCGTCGTCACCGAACTTCGTCAGGGTGCGCTCGGCCAGCGTCTCACGTACCGTCGCCTCGTCCGGGAGCCGGCGGTCCGCGTAGATGTATGGGGCGAGACCCACGCTCAGACACCCCCGCGAATCGCCGCTTCGGCGTCCGAAAGCGCCGCGTCGGCGTCGAAACGCTCGATGGCAGCTCGCTGTGCGTCGGCGTCGTCCGCGAGGTCGCGAGCGTGGGCGGTAATGCCCGGAATCGCCCGGATGATGTTGTCCACGATGGGGACCGTCGCGGCCCGTGCCGACCGCGAGAGCGGATTCAGGTCGACGACCAGCTCGGTCTTGCCCAGCTCGCCGAGCGCTTCGGCGCGGTCGCCGTCTTCGAGCGGGACGAGCACCACGTCGGCGTCGCCGATGCCGTCGGCGTCGACCTTCGCGCGCTCGTGGTCCAGCCCCGGAATCCGCCCGTCGGCCGTCAGGCCCTTGACCTCGTCCGCCCCGTGTTCGCGGAGGTAGTCGGCGATGCGTTCTATGCGTTCCTCGGTGCGGTTGAAGAGGTTCACTTCGAGGTCGGCCCCGGTCGCCGCGGCGAGTTCGACGAGCTCGCCGGGGACGAGCGCCGCGGCGTTCCCGTTGACCGAGACGACCGCGTGGTCCGCCCCCAGCAGATACGCGGCGGCCGCTCGTTCGGCCCGGTCGGCGCTGTCGATGGTCGCCTCGCCCAGCAGATAGTCGTACGCCTCGCCCCGCCCCTGTGCGATAAGCCCCTGTCGTGAGGTGATACCCGCGTCGACACCCGCCTCGATTCGGTGCCGAGTCAACAGTGACTCGTACCGCGGGTGACTCTCCGGCACGTCTACGTCGTCGCTCATAGGCTTCGTTCGATATCACGCGTACAAAAGTCCTCGGTACGTGCGTGACAGGGTCACATTCCCCGGCGGCGCCTACTCGTCCAGCGTGCCGCCGGCGGGGTACACCGCACACGAGCGGGCGTCGTAGCCTGCGTCCGTCAGCCCGGTGCCCAGCGCGAACACCGTCTCGCCCAGCATCGCCATCGCCGCGTCGCCGCCCGCGTCGGTCACGTCCGCCACCACCTCGCGCACGTCGTCGGTCAGCAGCCCCGCCTCCCGGGAGAACTGCCGGGACGCCCGTGTCACCGTCGGGAGCGTCGGTTCCTTCACCACGGCCGAGAGGGCTCGCTCGCCGGCGGTCGTCAGGGCCTCGGTGTCGCCGCCGACGACCTCCGGCGTCGACAGCTCCCCCAGCGTGTAGTACTCCACGCGGGCGCGCTCGGGGACTGCGTCGACGTAGTTGTACTGCGGTCCGCCGGGCTCCAGCCGCAGCGGGATGCCGCCGCGCGCCTGTGCGACGACGTCGCCGAGACCGGTACCGGCCTGAACCTCCGCGCCGTGGGCGATAGTCACCAGTTCGTTGTAGGAGAGCCCGCGGTCGAACGCGGCGTTCGCGGCCAGCGCCGTCCCCAGCGCCAGCGCGCCGGAGACACCGAAGCCCGAACCGAGCGGGAGCGGCGTCTCGGCCGTGACCCGCGCCTCGGCGCGCAGCGCCGAGAGCACCCGCTCGACGGCCTCCATCTCGACCGCCTCGCCGTCCAGTTCGACCGTCGTCTCCGCCGCCTGCTCGACCGTCACCGAGACGCCGTCTGACAGCGCGATACCGCCGCCGCGGGAGCCCGCCTTCGTCGGGTCGTCGTCCCGGTCGACCGTGAAGAAGCCGGTCACGTGGCCCGGGACGAACGCTCGTGCGTCGTCGCTCATTGCCAGTTCGTGGGTGGCGGTGCGGTTAACGGTTGACGGTTCGCGAAGCGACGACCGTCGCGGCATCGGAACGAGAATGGACGACGTTCCGTTCGCGAAGTCGTCCCCCGCTCTGCCGACGCGTCCGCCGTCACCCTTACCTTGATGTGTGTTTACGCTAACGCGCTGCGTATACGATGCCGACTATCAGTGCACGACTCGCCGACGACGAGAAGGCCGAGCTCGACGACGTGGCCGAGTTGCTCTCGGAGGACCGGTCGACGACCATTCGGAAGGCGCTGCGGGAGGGGCTGGAGACGCTGCGCCTGCGGGTCGCAGTCGAGCGGTACCAGTCGGGGGACGTGTCCGCGGCCGAGGCCGCACAGATAGCGGACTGCTCTATCGCCGAGTGGCTGGACGTGGCCCGCGAGCGGAACCTCACGACCCAGCTCAAGCTGTCGGACCTGGAGCTGGACGCCGACACGGCCGCCGAGCTATGACGCGCATCTACGTCGGCCCGACCTCGCTGTACAGCCTCGGTCAGGTCGGCGAGCTCTCGCTGCTCGACGCCTTCGACGGCGACATCGTCGTTCCGGAGCCCGTCATCGACTCCGTGGACGTCGAACCCGCCGCCACGAACCTCGCGGCGTTCCTCGACGGCGGAGTCGAGACAGGTGTCGACGAGGGGCGACTCGGAGCAGCGCGGTCCGTGCTGGGGGCGAAAGACATCGGCGCCGGTGAGACTGTCATCGCGGGCGTGCTCGCCCACTGTGACCCGGCGGACCGTACAGCGGTCGCGGTCGTCTCGGAGGACCGCACCGTCCGACGCACCGCACAGGGTCTGGGCGCGGAGATCACCAGCAGCTTCGGCGTCGTCGTCCGGGCCGCCATCGAGGACAAGTATCTCAGTCCGGCCCAGGCAAAGCGCATCGTCCGGCGCATCGACCAGCACGGGATGCACCTGACCGGGGAGTTGCGTGAGCGTGCTGTCGGTGAGGTCGGAGAGTGAGTCTGACAGCCGTGGTCGAGCGGGCCGACGAGGGGTGAGTGCGACGCCGCCGTCGAGGCCGTGGCCGTGACAGCACAGCGGGAGGTATTTTACAGCCGAAAGAGACAAGTATTTTGTCCTGAATCGCAAGGTATGAACCTCGGAAGGCGGCGATTGCTACAGCTCTCTTCCGCCGGATTACTCGGCGCTGTGGCTGGCTGTGGCGGAGACACGGGTGGCGAGGCGCAACCGACGGACGCGAACCCCGGCGGTGGGAGCGACGGGGAGCCCACAGTCGCGCTCGGGGAATCGACGGCACTCAGCCTGGGAAGCGAGACGGAGTTGACCGTCACCCCGACCAGCGCCAGCCTCCAAGACGCGCTGGTGTACGGGGTGATGGAGAATCTGTATTCGGAGTCTCCCGAGGGGTCCGAGCAAACGTACCTCACGATAGCGACCGAGGTGGAGAACACGGGAACCGAGGACCTCAAAGTCCCCGATACCCCCGTATTCGAGTACGATGGGGAGGAGCACGAAAACACCTACACGAACACGTACGAGGATGTCTTCCCGCGGTACGCTCGGCTCGCGGCGGGTGAGTCGACGACCGGCTGGCTGGTGTACGAACTCGCGCCGTCGACGGCAGGCGGCCGCCTCCGTCTGGAGTACGAGGGGAGCGAGGGGGAGTCGACAGCCGAGTGGCCCATCGACGTCCAGCAACTGGACCGAGAGCAGTACGACTTCGACACGCTGGACCTCGGCGAGCGCCAGGCCTTCGGCACCGACACACAGCAGATATCCGTCAGCGTCCTCTCGACCGAAGAGACCCAGTCGTATCTGGACAAGGACAGGGCGGACGGAGACCGAGCGGAGGCTCCGGAGGGAGAGAAATTCGTCCTCGTCACGCTCTCGACGAAAAATATCGGTGAGAAGTTCGTCGCCGTCCCGTCAGTGTTCGATATCAAGCTCCTGACCGACGAAGACAATTATCTGAGGGGCGATTACAGCGGCGATGCCGAGGAGTACAAGAGCGGGACGATAACCCCAGGGGAGGAGGAGCGGGGGTTACTCCTGTTCAGGGTGCCCGAGAGCGCGTCCGCAAACGAAATTCGCGTGCAGTTCACGTCTGATATAGCCGCCAAGTGGCGTCTGTAGGCCACAGTCAACCGCGCCCGGAGTCCGACACAGCAGCGGGACGGCGAGGCTCCGGACATCCCGACCGGACATAGATGCGTGGGTTTAACAGTCCGGACCCCGACCGGGCGAGTATGCAGGGTAATCTTCCGCCGGAAGCACAGGAGAAGCTCGAGGAGCTACAGGACCTTCAGGAGACCGCACAGCAGGTCGCGACACAGAAACAGCAGGCCGAGTCGACGCTACAGGAGTCCAAGACCGCACTCGACGAGCTCGACGACGTGGACGCGGACACCACGATGTACCGAGAAGTCGGCGAGCTCCTCGTGAAGACGGACCTCGACGAGGCCCGCGAGGACCTCGAAGAGAAGGTCAGCAACCTCGAAGTCCGCGTCGAGACCCTCGAAAAACAGGAAGAACGCGTCCAAGAGCAGTTCGAGGAGCTCCAGAGCGAGCTTCAGCAGATGCTCGGCGGCGGCCCGGCCGGCGGCCCCGGCGCAGGCGCGTAAGGCGATGCCGACCGACGACGAAGTCGTTCAGACGGCCGCTGAAGCGGCCGAAAACGTCATTTTCTCTCGGCTTGGCGTGAGCGAAGTCGAGGACTACGACGTGACGGTCACGTTCGAGGACGGCGTGCTCGACGTGGACGTGTACGTCAACGCTCCGGATAGCTCGGCCGACGAAGGGCGGCTCGCGGACGACGCGGCGCTGGCGGCGCGGGGTGCTGTCGACGAGCTGTTTGGGGAGTAGCGAGGCACTGAGCGCAGCGAAGTGCCTCGAAGCGACACGGCGACCGCTGGGAGCCGTGGAGCAGTAGCGAGGACCCGACCGAAGAGAGTCCTCGAATAGGCGAGCGGGGAGCGATGTGACCCGCGAGCAGTAGCGAGGCACTGAGCGCAGCGAAGTGCCTCGAAGCGGAACGGGGAGCCGCAAGCCGGAAACGGCCCGCGCCCGAGCGTCAGGTCCGGTTACTCGCGAAGCCGGTCCGAAACGCGATCCAGCCCAGCACGCTGACGAAGAGAATCGGTGGGAGAATCATGAAGCCCCACAGCGGGTCCAGTCCCCACCCGAGCAGGAGGACGAGGTCGAAGAGACCGATGGCCACGAACGGCGCGATGAACAGCGTGGCCTTCTTGCGGGTCATCCCCTCGACGAGCCCCTCGTCGTCGTCGTCCTCCAGCAGGTCCGCCGTCGTCCGCTCGGTGGGCTCGTCGCGGCCGAGTCCGGACTCAGCGGTGTCGTCCATACAGGCGCTCGGGTCGCCACGGTGAAAAACATCGCGTTCGTCATACTGGTGGCTGTAACTTCGTGGAGATATCCGCCACCCCGGGGTGGCGATATTTTCCACGTGATGACAGCCGACAGTATCAGCCGTCGATATCGGTGACGGTCGCCTGCTGTCCGGGGCGTTCGGCCGCCGCGTCTCGCCAGCGACGCCCGACCAGATAGCCGTCGGCGCCGTCGTCGGCCCACGCGGGGGCGTCCTGCACCCACACCGTCGCCGAGGCGCTACAGCAGGCCCGCGCCCACTCGCGGGCGAGGGGTTTCGAGTCGAACGCTCTAGTGGTCCCCTCGCGGTTGACCCACCGGCCGACGCGAGCGCTCACTCGCCGCGCGGAGGGTTTCACGGCCACGAGATAGCCCGAATCGGTCACAGCGGACACTCACGCGCCCGCCCGGTAAAACGACAGCGGGCTAGTTTTTCATACCCACACACCGAACCGTTTTATATGGAACACGAGGCCACGGTCGAGGGGGTCGGTGTGGGGGTAAGCGAGGAAGGGGCGGGGACGCCGGTGGTTCTCCTTCGCGTGCGCGAGGAAATCGTCCCGATATTCGTCAGCTCCGACCAGGCCCAGTCGATGCAGCTGGCCATCGACGGCGAGCCCTTCGAGCGGCCGCTGACACACGACCTGCTGGTCGAGATGGTCGCGGAGTTCGGCGGGGCAATCGACCGTGTGCGCATCGACGACCTCACTGACGGCACCTTCTACGCGAAAGTCGACACCGAGCAGTATCTCGAAGACCGGCGCAAGGAGATGGTGTTCGACGCCAGACCCTCCGACGGCATCGCCATCGCGCTGCGGGTGGACTGCCCGCTCGTCGTCTCCGACGAGGTGGTCGACGCGGCCGGCCGGTCGCCGGAGGAGTTCGACGTCGACGAGGAGCTGTAGTCCGACTGGCGAGGGAACACCCGCAGGTAGCTGGTAGCTATGCCGGGACTATGCTTTCGGCGTTCAGGTGCTGACCCCTCCCATGGAGCATCCCAGCGAGGAGCGGCGTGTGAATCGCGCCGCCGATGTCTCGGCCGTTCCCCTCACGCTACTTACCCTCCTGATACCCCGGCTCGCCGAACCGGCGGCGGTGCTCGATGAGTCGGCCACCGTAGTCGCGGCCAACGAAGCGCTGTCGACGCTCGCAGGCGGAGACGGGGAACTCGTCGACGAGTCGCTCACGGCCGTCTTCCCGGCGCTCACGGGCGATGCCATCGAGAGAAACATCGAGCGTCCCGGCGAGTACGTGACCGTCCGGACCGGCGACGAACCCGAGCGCTGGGTCGAGTTCGGGTTCGACCGCCACGGGGCATACGTCCTCTGTGTAGGCCACGATGTCACCGGCTATCGGGCGAAGGAACACCGTCTCGAAGAGCACGAACGCGTCCTCGACACCATCCACGACGCGGTCTACACGCTGGACCACGAGGCGACTATCAGGTCGGTCAACGGCGCGGTGGAGACGCTGACCGGCTACGACGCCGAGGAGCTGGTCGGGGCGGACGTCTCGTTACTGGTCGACGAGGCGACCGTCGAGCGGGGACAGGAACTCACCCGAGCGCTGCGCGACGGTGAGCGGGACGTGGCGACGCTTTCGAGCGAACTCACGACCGCCGACGGGGAGACCGTCCCCATCGAGACGCAGTTCGCGACCGCGCCCCGGGAGAACGGCCCCGACCGGCACGTCGGTGTCGTCAGAGACATCGCCGACCGGCAGGCGTTCGCCGAGACGCTGGCGTCGGTCCAGCGGGCGACCCGGGAACTGCTCTACGCCGAGACCAGCGAGGCCGTCGCCGAACACATCGTCGGGACGGCGACCGAAGTGCTCTCGCTGTCGGGCGCCACGCTCTACCTGTTCGACGCCCGGCGGAACGTCCTGTGGCCGGCCGGCGCCGCCGGAGTGGCGGGCACCGACGAGCGACAGGCCCTCTGTGGCGAGGACGAGGGCGTCGTACGCGACGTGTTCCTCGAGGGAACCGAGCGCTCGGTGGACAGCGGCGACCGGTACCAGCCACTGGGCGACCACGGCGTGTTCCACACGGTGGCGGCCGAGCCCGACGACCGGACGCACGAACTGGTCGAACTGCTCGCGCGGAGCGCCCGGGCCGCTCTGGAACGCGTGGGCCGCGAGGCGACGCTCCGGGAGCGCGAGGCGACCCACCGCCGGCAGGCCGAGCGCGTCGCCGAGCTGGAACGGGTGCTTGCGGTCCTCCGGCGGACCACCCGGTCGCTCGTCGACGCCGACAGCGTCGAGGCGGTCGAGCAGGGCGTCTGCGCGGCGCTCACGGAGTCCGACTGGGTATCGTTCGCGTGGATCGGTCGTGTCGACGCGGACGGCGTCGACCCGCGGACGTGGGCCGGGCGGGGGTCGAACTATCTGGAGGCCGTCTCGCTCTCGACGGCCGACCCGGACGGGCCGCCGGCCGTCCGGACGGCGCGGTCGAACGAGCTGACGACCGTCGACGCCATCGCCGAGGACATCCGAGAGCAGCGCTGGCGAACCGCGGCCATCGCGCGGGACTTCCAGGCGGTCATCAGCGTGCCGCTTCGCGTCGACGGCGTCAGCTACGGCGTCCTGAGCGTCTACGCGAACCGCCCCGTGGAGTTCCGGGAGCCGCTCACGTCGGTGTTTGCCGACCTCGGGGACAGCGTCGCAAACGCCGTCCGCGAACACGAGCTTCGGACCCGCTACGCCAGCGACAGCGCCGTCGAACTCTCACTGACCATCGCTGTCCCCGACTCGCCGCTGGGGCGGCTCGCTGCCGTCCTCGATACGACGGTACACGGCGAGGCGGTGATTCCGGTCGACGGGACCGCGACACGGCTCTTTCTGCACGTCCCAGACACCGACGCGGAGACGGTCGCGGACGCGGTGACGACGGTCCAACACGTCGACTCGGTGGTCACCGTCGCCGACGATGACCGGTACGAACTGCTCGCCCGGGAGCCGACCGTCGTCGGCCGGCTGATGCGACACGGCGCGCGCCTGGGCGAGGTGCGCGTCGCGGACGACGAGATGGAGCTGACGGTCGTACTCGCGGCCGAGACCGACGTGCGGACGTTCATCGACCAGACGGCGGAGTTCTGCGAGGGCGTGCAGTTGACCGCCCGGCGCGAGCGGCCCTCGCCGACCCATCGGGGCGGGGTCCGCGACTCGCTCGAAGCCCAGTTGACCGACCGCCAGCTCGAAGTGCTCCGGACGGCCTACAGTAGCGGCTTCTTCGAGTGGCCACGGACCACGACCGGCGAGGGCGTCGCCGAGATGTTAGACGTGTCCCAGCCGACGGTGAACAGACATCTCCGGGTCAGCCAGCGGAAACTGCTGGAACTGGTGTTCGACGACTGAGACGGCAAGGGGTATACACGTAGTGTCGGCGCTTCGGCGTGGCTATCCACGTAGCCACAACTAGTTTTTCGGCTCCCTTGTAACTGAGAAACAGCGAGTCGAGATAATGACAGGTAATTCCACCGAAACAACCGTCCCGGAGACTGAGCCGCTGAGTCACGCTGTCGTCTACGCTGTCGCGGAACTGAACAACGTCGACCCCCTCGACCTGAACGAGCGCCTCTTCGATTGCATCGACCCGGACGCCCTCGATAAGCTGTTCTCGGGTGGCGGCGCCTGTGGGGCCGTGCAGTTCACGATGGCGGGTTGTCACGTGGAGGTCTCCGCGGACAGAACTGTCAGCGTCCATCGGCTCCACGACGGCGCGGCGACGGCCGAAGCGCGCGTATAGCGCGCCACACAGCGTCTCCCGTATCCAGTGTTCCAGCCCGCTAGTCGTCGGCGACGAGCTGCTCGCCCTCGTCGGAGACGAGCCGGTCCATCGCGTCGACCATCGCCCGCACCGAGGCCCGCGTGATGTCGGAGTCACTGGCCGAGACGGCGACGTGGTCGTCCCCGCGGGACATCTCGATTTCGACGGTGACGATGGCGTCCGTACCGCCGGTGATAGCGTCGACGTGGTAATCTTCGAGCGTGGCGTTGGCGGTGTGGGAGAGCGCGTCTTCGGTGGCGTTCATCGCGGCGTCGACGGGGCCGGAGCCGACCGCCGCGGCCTTGCGCTCCTCGCCGTCGACCGAGAGCCGCACGCTCGCGGTCGGCGTGTCCGAACCGGAGACGGCGGTCAGGCCGAGCAGCTCGACCCGGCGGTCCTGCTCCTGGCCCGTGACCTCGTCGGCGATGGTCAGCAGGTCGGCGTCGGTGACGCGCTTGCCGCGGTCGCCCAGTTCCTTGACGCGGCCGACGATTTCGGAGAGCTGGTCGTCGGTGACCGCGACGTCGTGTTCGTCCAGCGCGGCCTCGACGCCCGCACGGCCGGCGTGTTTGCCCAGCGCGAGCCGTCGCTCCCGGCCCACCTTCTCGGGGGCGTAGGGCTCGTACATCGCGTCGTCTTTCAGCGTGCCGTCGGTGTGGATGCCCGACTCGTGGGTGAAGGCGTTCTGACCCACCACGGCCTTGTTCGGCGCGAGCTGGATGCCGGTCCGGTTGGCGATGAGCTTCGCGAGGTCGTACACCTCGGTCAGGTCCATCGAGTCGACGCCGTAGCCGTGGTCTAAGGCGATGGCGACCTCTTCGAGGGCGACGTTGCCCGCGCGCTCCCCGATACCGTTGATGGTGCCGTGGACGAGGTCGGCCCCCGCCGCGACCGAGACGAGGGCGTTCATCACGGCCAGCCCGAGGTCGTCGTGGGTGTGGGCGCTCACCGGCCCCAGCTCCGAGAGCCGGGAGACGCATTCGAGGGCGCGGTCCGGCGTCGCGTGACCGACGGTGTCGGCCCAGCAGATGCGGTCCGCGCCGGCCTCCAGAGCGGCCGCCAGTAGCTCTTCGAGGTAGTCCAGGTCCGCCCGGGAGCCGTCCTCGCCGATGACCTCGACCCACAGCCCGTGGTCTTTCGCGTACTCGACGAGTTCGACCGTCGACTGGACGTTGTCCTCGCGCGAGGTGCCGACCTTGTCCTCCACGTGGCGGTCGCTGGCCGGGACGACGAGGTCGATGCCGTCGACGCCACACTCCAGTGCGAGGTCGATGTCGTTCTGGATGCCACGGCAGAAGCTGGTCACCGTCGCCGACAGGTCGAGCCCGGCGACCCGCGAGATGGTCTCGCGCTCGCCCGGCCCGGTGCAGGCGCTGCCGGCCTCGATGACGTCGATAGCCGCGGTGTCGAGTTTCCGAGCGATAGCGGCCTTGTCGTCGGGCGTCAGCGAGACGCCGGGGGCCTGCTCGCCGTCGCGCAGTGTCGTATCCAGGAACTGTACCTCACCGACGTCTGAGAGCGCACGCGTCGCTGGGTGCCCTCCGAACAATGTGTTCTGACTCACAGAAGATCCACTTCCATCACACAGCTGGACGAATTTCACACCCAGTCGCCTCGCGGCGACTTCCTCTATCCTCCGTCGGGTAGTCCGACATAGTAACCGGTACTGGGACGTTCATGGTCTTTAGTCTGTTGGAAGCGAACCGGCGTCAGGACTCCACGACGACCGTATCGCCCACCTCGACGCCGTCGGCGGCTCCCGCCGGGAGTTCCAGCACCGTATCGGCCTTCGCGTAGTCGACCGAGCGCCACGGATACATCGTCCTGGCCTTTCGGACCTCCTCGCCCGCCAGCCAGACCACGTCGATGGGCATCCCGACGAACAGCATGTGGATGAGCCGCCGGCGAACCGCGCCGAAGGGCCACGCCGGCTCGAAAATGAACGCGAGCGCGTAGTCGTCCGGAATCGACCGCCGGAACATCAACCCGCGGGACTGCTCCAGCATCGTCTCGGCCACGTCGACCTCGGTGGCGAGAACGCTGGGAGAGCCCTCGGGGTCGTGAACGACGCGCATACGCCGGGCGACGGGACGGGGTGAAAAAAGCGTTCCGTCGGGCGGGACCGTCGTCGAGTCGAGGGAAAAACACGACGAGTGCCAGAGCCCAGCCGAGCCCGGGGTAGTTCATCGTGTCTCGGCCCCTTGTAGCGATTTACCGGTACGCGCCGACCCCGGGGTCGGTCCGGACGGACAGATTCAGGTGGCCGGACGCCCGACAGCGGGTATGGAGAAGGCACCGGGCGGGACGAGCGTCGGCGTGGAGGACCCGTACGACCACGTCGACCGGTGCGATTTCGTCACGAGCGAGGGGAAGTGCCGCTGGGCGCGCGAACACGGCCACCACGACCCGGAGTTCGCGAACGCCCGTAGCGCCGAGGCGTTTCGCTGTCCGGCCGCCGTCGGGGAGGACGGTGACCCCGACGATTCGGACTGGGCGTGGGCGGAGTGCCCGCATTTCCGCTGTCAGAACCACGACCGCGAGTGCGTCCGCTGCGGGCTCGAAGAGCGCCGTATCGCCCACGACGACTCGCGGCCGCTGCTGGAGGAACACCATCTCTCGTACGCCGACGACGACGAACTGAGCCACGAGATAACCGTCTTCCTCTGTCGGTGGTGTCACGCGAAGGTCCACAACTCGTGGGCCGCCATCGACGACGACGCCAGCCCCGACCCCGAGGCAATCGCCACACGGGAGGGCCGCAAGACCACGGAGCGGTCGGAGCTCGGTTTCCAGTCCGCCGCCGACCGGTACGGCGACGGAACCGAAGACGTGTAGCCGCGCTGCCGCGAAAGGTATCAGCCGTGATAATCAGGCGACCGGGTTCTAAGTAGACCGCCCCGGAATCTCCCGTATTGTGAACCGGCCGGAGCTCTCGAAGCAGTCGCTGGGCACTGGCTACGTGGTCGGGGCAGGCGCCGCGCTGTCACTGGCGCTCGTGGCCCACGCAGCGACGGCGATGGCGGTCGGTCCGACGGCGACGCTGGTCGTCCTGGCGGGGCTCGGGCCGGCCCTCTGGCTGGTGGCGGCGAACCAGTGGCTCCCACGGAGCGGGCTCGAAGGTGAGCAGGTCTGGCGGGTCGCGGAGTGGGCCGGACTGGGTATCGGCCTGCTGACGCTGCTGCACGTCGGCGTGGTGCTCGCCGGGACGCCGGTCGCGACGCCGCGGACAGCGCTACTCGCCAGCAGCGTCGCTCTCGGCGGGTTCGTCGGCCTCCTCGTGGGGACGGTGCTCGAACTGCGACGGACCAAGCGGCGCCTCGCCCAGAGCAACGACGTGCTCAACCGGGTGCTCAGACACGACCTGCGCAACAGACTCAACGTCGTGCTCGGCCACCTGAGCGAACTCGAACGGACGACGTCGGGCGAGGCCGCGACACACACCGAGGAGCTTCGCCACACCGTCGAGGAACTGCTCTCGACCACGGAGAAGGCACGCCAGATCGACGTGGCACTGGGCGCCGCCGACCGCGAGCAACACGCGGTCGACCTCGTGTCGGCCGTCGAGAGTCGCCTCGACGCCCTCGAACAGACGGCCCCGGACGCGACCGTCGAACGGGACCTCCCCGAGCGGGCGATGGTCCGGGCCGACTGGCTGCTCGACTCCGTGCTCGACAACGTCGTCGAGAACACCCTCGTCCACAGCGAGACGGCGCCGTCGCTCTCCGTCGCCGTCGAGGTCGACGGGCGGACCACGCGGCTGCGCCTCGTGGACGACTGCCCGTCGATTCCCCAGACGGAGCTCGACGTCTTCTCGTCGCGAAGCGAGACGCCGCTGTGTCACTCCAGAGGCGTCGGGCTCTGGCTCGTCATCTGGGTCGTCGAGAGCTACGGGGGAGCGGTAGCGTTCGAGCGGACGGCCGACGGCGGCAACGTCGTCACGCTCTCGTTCCGGACGGCGACGTGGCTGACGAGGCGACCACAGCGTCTGCCCTGACAGGGCGGTGTGCTATCAGGAGATATATAGGCCCAGATAGCGTCTCGCCTACCAATGACCCACATCGTCGTCATCGACAACCACGGCCAGTTCACGCATCTGGAGCAGCGTGCGCTCCGTGACATGGGCGTAGACGTGGAGCTGCTGGACAACGACACGCCGCCGGAGGAGATCGACGCGGACGGTATCGTCCTCTCGGGCGGTCCGGACATGGACGACATCGGCAACTGCGCCGACTATCTCGACCTCGACGTCCCCGTGCTGGGTATCTGTCTGGGGATGCAGCTCATCGCCGACCAGCTGGGCGGCGAGGTCGGCGGCGGCGAGTACGGCGGCTACGCCGACGTGACCGTCGAGATTCTCGACGAGGACGACCCCCTCATCGGCTCGCTCGCACCGGAGACCCGCGTGTGGGCGAGTCACGCGGACGAAGTGAAAGAGGTCCCCGACGGCTTCGCCCGCACCGCGACTTCCGACGTGTGTGGCGTCGAGGCCATGAGCGACACCGAACGCGGGCTCTACGGCGTCCAGTGGCACCCGGAAGTGGCCCACACCGAGGAGGGCGAGGCCGTCTTCGAGAACTTCCTCGCAGTCTGTGACCAGCAGTCGGCACCGCGACAGTAGGCGCGACGACGAGCGGCTGGATTTATGTAGTGCGGCTGGATGTGATAGATAAATGACGACGACACAGGGAAATCTTGCGGGCCTCTCCCGGTTCATTTTCCGGGCGCCGAACTGGTACGCCAGTATCGGTTTCGCCCTGTTTATCGCCGCGCTGACCGGCATCGCGGCCTTCGACTCGCGGTTCGTGCTCGACGACGCCTGGCAGGGCGTCTTCTTTATCGGACTGCCGACGGCTATCGCCGGCGCGGTGACGCCGTGGGTCGACCGCCGAATGGGCGGCCAGTTGACCCCCAACCGGGCCTCCCTGCTCGCGCTCATCTGTGAGCTCGTCACCATCGCCTTCCTGACGGTCGCGGGCGTCATCGCCCTCGTGAGTTCGACGCTCGGGTCGAACTTCGTCTTCGACGTGTTGCTGGTCGCGTTAGCGTCGGTGTTCGCCTTCCGGCTGCTCATCCTGCTCGCCGTCTCCCGGTACAGCTTCCTGAAGGCGACGGTCCCGGCCAGCGTCCAGACCGTCGCCGCAGCGGGCATGCTCGCAGTCTACAGCGGGGCGACCACCTACCTTCTGGACGACCCGATGCTACAGGACATGCTGGCCCGCTCGGAGCAGGCGCCGCCGGCGCTCCAGGGATTCATTCCGGCGGACTTCGTCCTGCTCGCCGCTATCTGCCTGCTGTACGCGCTGGCCGTCTGGGTGTTTCTGGTCGCTATCGACCGGCCGTGGCGCTCCTCGCTCGGGGTCTCCGCGCTCGATTTCCTCCGTGGCTTCGTCGGCTATCTCGCCGAGGGGTCCGACGAGCTGGAGACGTTCTTCGAGGACATCGGCGAGGAGGCCATCGTCCCCGTCACCGTGCTCGCGGTTCGCCGGCCCGACGGCGAGGAGAAAGCCCGGTTCGTCCTGCCGATGATACACCCCGGACCCATGGGGGAAATCGGCGGCGGGAACCTCCCAAAGCGGGTCGCCGAAGTCGCCGACGGGGTGGCGTTCCCCCCGCACGCGACCGCCGGTCACGACTTCAATCTCGTCACGGAGAGCGAGGTCGAGACTATCCTCGACGCCGCCGAGACTGCCTTCGAGAACATCGAGTACAGCGCCGAGGCCACCGCGGGCAAACGCCACGTCGAAGGCGAGGCGACGCTGCTGGGCCAGGCGTTCGGCGACGACGCCATGGTCGTCACCACCTACGCGCCGGGCTGTGCCGACGACGTGGACTACGCGGTCGGCCTCTCGGCGATGGCCGAGGCCCGGACCGGCGGGCTGGAGGACGTGTTGCTGGTCGACGCCCACAACTGCAACGACGGGCTGGCGGGCGAGGACCTCGGCCACGTCGTCCCCGGGAGCCAGCGCTCCTTCGATATGATACACGGCGCCGGCAAGCTCGGCGAGCGACTCGCCGCGGCGGAGACGGGGACGCTCCGCTGTGGCGTCGCCTGGGCGGAGACGCCGTGGGTCCCCGAGGAGGGCATCGGCCCGCTCGGCATGCGGGTCGCCGTCTTCGAGGTGGAAGACGAGCGGACGGCCTACGTCCTCGTCGACGGCAACAACATGGAGCCCGGCCTGCGAGAGGCGATTCTCGACGCCGTCGAGGGCGTCGATACGGTGGAGGTGATGACCAGCGACACCCACATCGTCAACACGATGGACGCCGAGAACCAGGTCGGCCAGGTCATCCCCGAAGCCGAGGTGGTCGAACGCATCGAGGCGCTGGTCGCGGAGGCCATCGACGACCTCGAACCGGTCGAGGCCGGGATGGAGAGCGAGACGGCCGAGGTCACCGTCTTCGGCAACGACCGCACCGAGACGCTCGCCTCGACGGCCAACGCG
Organism: Halomicroarcula saliterrae; assembly: GCF_031624395.1. Classification (NCBI taxonomy): domain Archaea; kingdom Methanobacteriati; phylum Methanobacteriota; class Halobacteria; order Halobacteriales; family Haloarculaceae; genus Haloarcula; species Haloarcula saliterrae. The sequence goes on along the minus strand of NZ_JAMQON010000001.1, from coordinate 6,757 downwards.
ATGGTGTCGCTGGGCGGCGCGCTCGCGGCGGCGTTCGTGCTCGCGGTGATGGCCGTCAGCGTCCTCATCTTCCTCGCCGCCGGCGTGTAGCCGGCCGCCGATCTCCCCGGTCGAGACCGCCCCGGAGAGCCGTCTGTGGAGGGGGTCTCCCGTGACCACCACATTACTAACGGAGAAAAGTTAGTAGTGAAAATATTTATATCGGTGGCGTCCGCTTGACATTCACACAACATGAAACTGACTCGACGTGACGCCATCGGGGCGCTTAGCACGGCCGGCATCGCGGCGGTGGCGGGCTGTGAGTCGCTCGGCGGCGACCGGACCGACACGGAATCGGGGACCAAAACGGCGGCGGGGACGCCCGGCGACGGCGAGATGGGCAGCGACTCGGGGGCGATGATGGCACTCGCCGAGGCGCTGTACCCCTCCGATGCCGAGGTGACCGAGGAGTACCTCGGGACGTATCTGTACGGCCGGATGGTGGACGAGGAGTCCTACCGGACCGAGGTACAGGCAGGGGTCGACACGCTCGATAGATTGGCACGGGACGCCCACGAGAGCCGGTTCGCCGAACTGAGCGGCGGCGAGCGCGTCGGACTCATCGAGGACACCGACCTGCGGACCGGCGACTCCGTGCCTGACGGCACCGATATCCAGCGGGCGAACTACTACCTCGTCGACGAGTTGCTGTTCGCGTTCTACGCCTCCCCGACCGGCGGCGAGCGGGTCGGCAACCCCAACCCGCGAGGCTGGCCCGGCGGCTACGGCTACAACGGGGCTGGGTCACCATGAGTGACGCACAGTCCGACGGCACGGACTGGACACCGGTAGAGGGCGCCGACGTCTGCGTGATCGGTGCGGGGCCGGCGGGGGCGTTGCTCTCGCACTCGCTGGCGAGACGCGGTCACGACGTGGTAGTCCTCGAAGCCGGCCCGCGTTTCGACAAGGCCGAACGGGTCGACCGGATGAAGACCCAGCTCCGGCCGGGTCCGAGCCACGACGAGATCTGGGACATGGGCGGGGAGCGCGACGAGTACTCCGCGTCCGGGGCCCACTCCTGGCCGCTGAACCAGCGCCGGGTGAAGGGTGTCGGTGGAACCAGCCTCCACTGGGGAGCCGTCGTCCCGCGGCTGTTCGAGAAGGACTTCGAGATGCAGAGCCGCTACGGGATCGGCCGGGACTGGCCCATCAGCTACGAGGACCTCCGCCCGTACTACGCGCGAGCGGAACGGGAAATCGGCGTCTCCGGCGACGAGGACGCTCCCTACCAGCCGCCCCGAGAGGAGCCGTTCCCGATGGACCCGTTCGAGAAGAGCCGTCCCAGAGCGCTGTTCGAGGCGGCCGGCGAGGCCCTCGACATCACGGTCCAGGACATGCCGATGGCGATCAACAAAGGCGACTACGACCGCAACGCGTGCCAGGGGTACGGTACCTGCCAGTTCGTCTGTCCCTCCGGCGGGAAGTACAGCGCCGACATCCACGTCGACAAGGCCGAGGCCGAAGGCGCCACAGTTATCGACCGGGTACCGGTCCAGCGCCTCGAACACGGGCCCGACGGCGAGGAGATCACCGAGGCCGTCTACGAGACCCCGGAGGGGGAGACCCACCGCCAGACTGCGGACGTGTTCGTCGCCGCAGCCGGCGCCTACGAGACGCCCCGACTCCTCTTGCTCTCGGACTCGCCCCAGTATCCCGACGGCCTCGCCAACTCCAGTGGAACGGTCGGGAAGTACTTCATGGGCCACCCGCCCGCCGGCGTCCTCGGCTTCATCCCCGGGGAAGACACCCTCCAGGGCGCGTTCGGCCCACAGGTAACGACGGCTATCCACCAGTTTTACGACGACAACCCGCCGGAGAACGGCTGTGTCAACATGTTCCCGCTGAACACCGCCGGCCCCTCGCCGGCGACCATCGCCATGGGACAGGACACAATCGGTGACGAACTCCTGGAGACGGTCGACAGTCAGTACGGGAGTACGGTGGGCGTAAACATGAGCACCGAGATGCTCCCACGCGAGCGCAACCGCATCACCCTCGACCGGTCCAAGACGGACAGCTACGGGAACCCGGTCCCGGACGTGCAGGTCGAACCCGGAGAGTACGCCCGGAACGGCCAGGAGACGGGCATCGAAGCCGCGAGCTCGCTCATCGAGGAACTGGGCGGTAACGTCGTCTACGCCGAGGGGACCATGACCGCCGAGCACGACGAGTTGGGTCCGCTCGGGAAGGGTGGCTACCACCCGATGGGCGGGACGCGGATGGGGACCGACCCGGACGAGAGCGTCGTCGACCCCAATCTACGGACACACGACCTGGAGAACCTCTACATCTCCAGTGGCGGCGTCTTCGTCACCGGTGGCGCCGCGAATCCGACGCTGACGATCATGGCCCTCTCGTTGAAAGCGGCCGACCACATCCACGAGACAGCACTGTAACTGCGATTGTCGTCGAGTTCGGGCGCCCGAGCCGTCGAACCAGCGCAGCATCGCTGGCCACCGAACGGCGGGCTGACCGCCGGCTATCGTTCACCTGGAACTATCGGGAGCAGCGCAGACGGGGACCGCCGAGCGTTCAATTACTCGCGGTCGGTGTCCGGGTACCCTGGTTCCGGACGGACTCCGGAACCCAGGATAGCACCAGCCATTCGCCGTCGGACGGTGCGAGCGTGAACCAGTCCGTCTGGACGGCCGACCCAGCGGGCGAGGCGTAGGCGACGTCCGCGTGGACCTCCGCCTCGCTGTCCGACTGGGAGATGACCGCCGTCGACTCGATCGCCGCGCTTATCGCGGAGACCGCGCCGAAATCCGAGAAGTTCGCTTCCCGTATCGGGGGCGCCTGGCTCTCCGGATGGTACAGTTCGTTGGCCCCTTCGATGTCGTCGTTCCCGTACAGCGTGTCGTAGAACCGCCGGACCGTGGCCTCCGGCGTGGCGAGGTCGCCGTCCCCACTCTCGTTCGTACTCCCGGATGGAGTTCCGGCCGGCGTCCCAGTCGACGTCTCGGTTCCGTCTCCACCGGAGTCACTCGAACAGCCAGCGATACCAGCCGCGCCGATCGCAGTCGCGGTCAGCAGTTGTCTGCGTCGCATACGCTACCGGCCTCGCGTTAGTGACTTGACTCTAGGGCGCTAGTGTTAGTATCGTTAAAAAGTAGGTCAGTTGGGGAGCAAAAGTAAGTCAGATTCGGTAACGCCAGATAGTTATAGAACCGGTGGAACGGGGGTGACACAGCCGGCCCGGCGCCACAGGGCATCGCTGTCGGTCGGTCCCCGACGCGAACAGACGACAGTTACAAACCCGATCACGTCCTGTAGCCAAGCAATGGAGGTAACGGACCGGGTTCACGTCGCCGCCCACGGCTGGGAAGTGGCGCGGCTGGTCGAACCCCTGTTCGAGCTCAAGGGGGACAAGCTGGTCCTCATCTGTCCGATGGACGACGCCTATCTGGCCGACTTCGAGCACGAGATGATCGCGGACCTGGAGTCGATGGAACGCCTGGAAGTCGAGCTCCGTCAGGCGAACTTCTACGACCTCGACAGCAGCGTACAGGCCTTTACCCAGGCGGTCAAGGACCACGAGGGCGACGAGGTGTACATCAACATCTCCACGGGGACCAACATCGCGGCCATCGCCGGCATGATGGCCGCCCAGACCTCGGACGCGACGCCGTACTACGTCACGCCCACGCTCACCGACAGCGAGGACATCGAGGACGGAGAAGAGGTCTGGACGCCCGACCGACCTATCTTCGACCAGGCCGGCGAGATATCGGAGCTACCGGTGTTCGAGCTCCAGGGGCCCTCCGCGGAGCAGCTCCAGATCATGGGTTTCCTCTTGAACAAGGACGGCGTTACGAAGAAGGAGCTCATCCGCTTTGCGGAGGAGAGGGAGCTCCCCTTCATCGCGACCACCGAGGCCAAATCAGACGAGGGTCGCTACCGGCTCCTCGAATCGCACATCATCGACCCGCTCACCGACGGGGGCTACGTCCGCGTCGAGAAGGCCGGCCGGAAGAAGAACGTCTTCCTCGAACAGCGTGGTATCGACGCGCTGGCCGCCTTCCCGCTCGACGAGGAGACCGTCGAGACCGTCGAGGGGAACGGGGTCTACGGGAAGCCGAACTTCCCCACGCTGCCCGACCGCGAGACGACGGTGTCCGATATAACCGGGTTCAAACCCGAAATCGACGAGGAGTAACAGCGCCGAAATCGTCGCCCCGCACCGAGTTCTCAGGACCGTCCCAGAAGAGCCACCGCGACCACCAGTGTGACTACTGCGCCAGCGACGCCGAGGCCCGGCCCGCTGGCGCCGGTTGTCGACTGTCCGGTGGCGGTCGCCTCACCTGACGCCCCGGTCGCCGGCCCGACGGCCACCGTCGCCGTCGCGCGGGTCACGGTGTCCCCGTCGTCGGCGGTCGCCACCACGTCGTAGCTCCCGCTCGCGCCCGCCGGAACCGAAAGCGTCAGCGACGGCGTGACGGTCGACCCGGCCGTGACGGTCTGAAACAGCCACTTCCGTTCGCCGTCGTTCCAGAACCCACCGTCGTCGGTCCGGCCTTCGACTGTCCAGTCCGCGGGGAGTTCGGTGACGGTGACGATGCCGGAGACGTCCTCGTCGGCGGTGTTTTCCAGCGTGAACGTGACAGTGGCAGTGCCACCGGCCCGGGCGTCGTCGCCCGTCGCCGAGAACGCGACCGCGGCCGACTGCCCGACGACCGGCGCAGCGACGACGACGAGACAGAGCAGTCCGAGCGCGAGTGCGGACAGACGCCTATGCATGACTGCAAGTCAGTCCCCGCCGGCGTTTATTAAATCTGTCTGCCGCGGGAATTATCACAGCGGGTCGGTCGCTGCGCTCGTCATTTGTGCTGCACAGAAGCGCCGAGGAGGAGATTTGAACTCCTGAGTCCGTGAGGACAGTTGCTTTCGAGGCAACCGCCTTGGCCAGGCTAGGCTACCTCGGCTCGTTTCTCAGTTCCGCCGTCTGGTGTTTAGGCGTTTCGATTGGTCGAGTGACTCGGTAGCACGTCTCAGAACCCATCGACACTGCCGTCCGCGGGCCCCGTCCGTCGCCGACCACCGCGAAGTCGGGACGACGCTACCGCTTACTCGTCCGGGTCACCGTAGCCGCCGCCCCCCGGCGTCTCGATGCGGACCGTCGTGCCGGCCTCGACCTCGCGGGTGACCTTCGCCGGGACCGCTTCGCCGTCGATGGCGTTCGTCCCGCAGGCGCCGTCCAGTCCCCCGGCCAGTCCCCACGGCGCCGTCCGGCGCCGCTCGGTCAGCAGGGAGACGGTCGCGTCGGTCTCGATAGTGAGTTCCCGGACGATACCGTCGCCGCCGCGGTGGCGCCCCGCCCCACCGCTGCCACCGCGGAGGCCGTACTGCTCGACCCGGAGCGGATACGCGACTTCCAGTGCTTCGACCGGCGTGTTCAGCGTGTTCGTCATGCCGACCTGCACGCCCGAGGGGCCGTCGGCGTCCCGGCTCGCACCCATCCCGCCGCCGATGGTCTCGTAGTAGCTGAAGCCGGACCCGCCGACGACGAGATTGTTCATCGTCCCCTGACCCGCCGCGGGGACGCGGTCGGGCACCGCCTCGGCGAGCGCTCGGAACACGACGTCGGCGACGCGCTGGCTCGTCTCGACGTTCCCGCCGACGACGGCCGCCGGCAGTTCGGGGTTGAGCAGCGACCCCGCCGGCGCGTGGACGCTGATGGGGTCATAACACCCCCCGTTGGGCGGCACGTCGGGGTCGGTCACCGAACGGACCGCGAAGTACACCGCGCTCTTTGCGACCGACAGCGGCGCGTTGACGTTGCCCGCGACCTGTGGCGCGGTCCCCGAGAAGTCCACGGCGAGTTCCCGGCCGTCGACGGTCACCGTGACCTCGATGGGGATGTCGGCGTCGGTGACGCCGTCACCCTCCAGCCGGTCCGTCGCGGTGTAGCTGCCGTCCGGGAAGTCGGCCAGTTCGGCCGCGACGCGCTCGCGGGAGTAGTCCCGGACGGCGTCGAACGCGGCCAGCAGGCGTTCCCCGTGGTCCTCGAGCAGTTCGCCGACGCGCTCGGCGCCCCGCTCGTTGGCCCCGAGTTGCGCCCGGAGGTCCGCCCGGCGCTGTGCCGGGTTCCGGACGTTCGCTTCGAGGAGGTCCCAGACGGCGTCGACGCGCTCGCCGCCGGCCACCAGCCGCGTCGGCGGGATACGCAACCCCTCCTGCTGGATGTCCCGGGCGCCGGCCGGCATGCTCCCGGGCGCCATCCCGCCCACGTCGGCGTGGTGAGCCCGCGAGACGGCGTAGCCGAGGATGTCGTCCCGGCGGTCTCGCGGCGCCGAGGCGCGGGGCGCCTCGCTGATCGGCGAGACCAGCGTCACGTCGGGGAGATGGGTCCCGCCGGCGAAGGGGTCGTTGAGGACGAACACGTCGCCGGGCCGGGGGTCGCAGTCGAGCACGGCGTCGACGGCCTCCGGCATCGCGCCCAGATGCACCGGGATGTGCTCGGCCTGGGCGACCAGTCGGCCCTCGGAGTCGAACAGCGCCGTCGAGCAGTCCCGGCGCTCGGTGATGTTCGGCGAGAACGCGCCCCGGACGAGCACCTCGCCCATCTCCTCGGCGACGCTCTCCAGTTGGTTCCTGAGGATTTCGAGTTCGATGGCGTCGATGTCGTGGTCGGTCATCGCGTGGCCTCCAGTGATCGACCGGCCGCGAGTGGAACGAGCGGCCGGCCTTTTTCACCCATGTTTTTCGAGTCGAGCGGGAC